>CAYWZU010000058.1:0-13259 GCA_964462925.1 uncultured bacterium | reverse complement strand
TACCATTAAGTACTCTTTATAAAATGATGTTAAATCAACCCCCTAGGGCCGGCCCATTTTGTTGTTAGCTGTACTTTAAGTTATTTGAGATAATTACTCGATCTGGTAAGGTAAAGCAATGTGCAAAACATGTACTACACAAGAGAAGAAAGTAATTGGGATTTTTACCATTGCTAATGCAGTCGGTGCCCTTTATCCCGCATATGGGCTCTACAAATCTGTTTCAGCGTATGTCCTTGCAAATAGAGTGGCAGGCTGTGTTTGTACTACCTTGAGCAATGCAACATCTCTTTGTGCATCATCAATTACGACACTTATTGGCCCAGGACTGAGCATTACAAATGCCACGGTATTTTGCAAAGAAGCAAGCTCTAGTGTTAATGTAGCTCTCTCAAATGCAACCTACGAAATAGTCGTAAATTCACTTCTCGCAGGAGCTGTTCTCGGAGGAGGAGCCTATATGACGTATAAGACCATCAAAAATATGCGCCAGCAGCAAGCCGAACTTAACGTACAAGCCTATTAATAGTTCCCTTTTTTATTGCAATCTGAATAGGTCTCGTTCAGAATAATTTCTCTTTTTTTGGAGGAAATATGTCTGTACGAATGAATGCCGTATTAGCTGGGGTAGTAGTTCCAAATCATATACCTAAGTCTATTGGGATTCAGGGCTGGGTTGAGGTGATAGCAGAGCGCGTGAATAAAGCAGATGCTGTAGTTGTCTTAAAAGAGCAGAATAATCCTCGGGTTTCACTAGAATTTGCAAATCTTCTTCAGCAGGTGACTCAGAAACCCTCATTTGTTCGCCTTTTAGTTCGAGATATGAATGCTAAGCAGCTTCAGACGGCCTTTGCAGATGCGGCAAAAATGAATATTCATGGCGTGTTTATTTCACAGGGCTATGAAGGAAAAGATGATGCGTGGCTCAGCATAGAAAAGGCACTTTCCATTTTTACCAAATCGTTTGGGAGTACCTTGGATAAACCACTGCTTGCTTGCCCTATGCCGCTTCCAACTCCTAAGCGCTCTCAAGATGAGGCATATACTCTTCTCCAGGAGAGGGTTGAAGAGGGAGCAAAGCTGCTTTTTATTCCGCCTTGGCAAGATCCCCTTTCTACAACATGCTTTTTGGAAGAATTTGCTGAGAAAAATAGAGCCCTTCCTGAAGTTATGCCAACTATCTGTCCCTTAGAGAAAAAAGAGCAGGTAAAGGTGATACAGGAGCTTAAAGTCCCTGTCTCTCCATCGCATAGATCACTAAAGGATTTCTCTCTTAAACAAGAGACTGCAGCTCTTAAGGATCTATTCGATCTATCTCACGGAACTTTGCCTCTTGCAGGGACGTATGCAAACTTAACTCTTTCTGACAACTATGAGGAGATTCTTGATAGGGTACAAAAGCTCTCAATAGCTCAAAAAAATACTTGAATAAAATATTTTATTTATGGATATGGAAGGGTAGCACTCAAATGGGTGTTTAGACCTAAAATAACCATAAAAAGGAAAATTTTATGCCACAATTTAACCCAAACCGTAACCCAAATCAAGAACAGCAACAAAATCCAAACCAACAGCAAAACCCAAACCAAAGACAGAACCCAGCTCAAAAGCCAGGCCAAAATCCAAACCGCAATCCAAATCAGCAAAAGCCAAAGAATCAGTAATTTAGCATAACATCTAGAGCCCTAAAAGGTGCTCTAGATGTTGTTTTTAGTCAGAAAGTGGCGTCCACATTCTCCAGGGGCACAAACCATCCCAAAAAAATTTAAATTGCTTGAACAAATAAAAATCTGCTGATAGATTTCGTGCAAACTTTAAATTTTTTAGGGAGTTTTTTGACTATGAATCGGTTTTTGATACAGCTACTATTCCTTGGAGTTTTTGCCATTTTCGGCCTTAAACCCATATCCGGGTTTGCTCAAGGAAGACATGGTAAATCTGCTGAATTGCATAATTGCCCCAATAATTCGAAATCAGCGTTTCCTTGGGAATATATCAACGAAAATAATGTAAAGACATGGCGATTTGTAGTTATGAACTACTATCCAGACCTTTTTGATCAAAAGAAGGTAGAGTCAATAGGCTCAGCAGTAGAAAAATTCATCGCAACATACTTTTATCCAAGCTGGAGAGTGGCTGTAGACATACAATACTACGTATCACCCAGCGAGACTGTGATTATTCGTTCCGGAATTGATAATATAGATGCCTTCAATGGCCCCACGCCTGAAGTAGGTACCTTCATTCCAGTGTATCTACAAGATGAATTTAATCTCGAAACAATACCTGATAACTTTGGTACTGCTGTACATGGTACGGTCTCTGGATCTCCTATAAATGGTCCTGATGCATCCTTCTATACAAATCAGGCTGTTTTTACCTATGGACAAATTCCATACGGAACGCCTTTTATTGTAATTCCTGCAGGAGGTATTGTCACAACTGGCAATGGCATTACAGCAGAAATTTTGGCAAATAAAGAAAGCGGTGAGGGCCCTACCGATTTTTATCAGTGCCTTTCCCTTACCCTTTGCCATCAAATTATTGAAGTGCTTGTTAATCCAACAGGAGCTGCCTACGTAGGTTCTGGCAATCCCCTTGGTCTTGGGAGTGTAGATGAGCCGAGAGGCTACCCTAATCAGATCTTTTACATAAAAGAAGCTGTCACTCCATTCTCACAAGGCAATTGCAACCTCTTTACATATAAAAACTGGACAATGCCAAACTTTGCTTACCCAGCATATTTCTTTCCGTACAACACATCGGGAGTGTATGACTTTTTAGGACGAACAAATGCACCCTTTAAGCCCTATAAAGGGACGCAATTCTTTTTGTACCAAGAAGCTGTGTATGGCATAGCAGATGAGCTACAGGTAGGAAACTATGTTTCGCCGGTAGATGATCCTTGCAATGTTCAGTTTGTCCTTAATGGCTCTATTTATGACTATGAAGGGTGGGGCTTAACAGAAGTGGATGCAAGTCTTACTTCTTTTGCAGTACAAATTACTGATAGCGTAAAGCGAAAAATTTGTAGATCACCTATGCATGAAGGAAGGCCTGCAAAAAAGAAATATAGCTACAAAGCAATCGACAAAGTCATGGCATCTCGAGTGAGACATAATGGCCATCAAGCGAAAAGCCATATAGCATATGCCAAACAAAATGATAGGGTAACGGCTGCTTCGATAGAAGGACACAAAAAAGCATCCTTTAATCCTAAGGAGCCTCAGCTCTTACCTTTTCAATACGTTGATGCATGTGGTGATTTAGTTTGTAGATTCCGGTTAATTAATTATATTCCGGAAAAACTGCCTCCAGATCAAATCGATCAAGCAATTCCATTTTTGGAAAGACATATCGAATCGAAGTATCTTCCTTATTACAACATAAAGGTGAAAGTAGTAGGGAATGACACAATTTATTCAGATGCTGATTTACCTGTATTTGATGGAACATTTATTCCATTCTTTTATCTAAAAGCTTCGCAGTTTGATTTAAATAAGCTGGGAGGCTTAGTAATCGGTGGTGGTGCAACAAACGTATGCAATGTGCCAAATGTTGTAGCAGGTCCAGTAATATCTGAGTATGTGCTTGATCCGCCAGCGCTTCCTTTAGGTAATCCCTATTTAATGTGCTCTGAGAATAATTTTCTTAACTACATGGGGATAACAACAAAGATGCAAGAGGGTAGCGATTTTGCTCCTGCAGCTCCCGGAACCTTTAGACTCCATTTTGATGAAGAAGCTTTGGCTTTAGATCTTCGAAATAACAATATTGATCTGCTCTATATTAGTGAGCTCGGAACTAGTCCTTTTCCAGGAGTAAACAACCTGTCTAGTCCTGATGGTATTGCCTTTTTAGGCGGAGGAAGAGATGCCTTAGGACCTTATTGGGATTTTGACATCCAGGCATTGGTAGCAAATCCACAAATTGGATTTACTTTTCTTTTCCAAGTGGTAAAACAAAACGACTCTAGTATCATAAGTGACGAAATCGTATTGCTCACTGATCAAATAGATGCTCTACTACTCGCAGGTCATGGTGATTTACTCGTGAAGCTATCGCATAATAATATGGGTGTTTTTACATCCGTTACTGCGCACGAGATGCAAGAGCTTGCCTCTGATCCAAACTATGCAACCTATATTGCTACAAGTAATCCTCCGGTTGATGGTGCGATTCTTTTTAGTCAGTATGAAGCATCGGATCCAGTTGAAAGGCTGAATACACTTGAACCTGGTACTAAAAAAGCACTCGCAATGAATGCCTTTCCAATACCTGCATACTTTTCTGCATCACTCAGGACAAATAATTATGACAATACTGGCTACATATTTCGGCCTTTAGTGCCATTTAGCAGGCAGCAAATTGTCTATCAGCAACAAGGAGATGCTTTGCATGTTGCATGGGTGCTTGGGCCTGCGCCTGCGCTTTTACTCAATGATATAGGAAGCATCTTTGATGGTAATACCTTTTATCCACCTCAAAATGCGGGTCAAAGTAATGTGATCGCTAATACGCCTTTGTCTAGTATTTATGAAGGATTATTAGAAAACAAAAATCTGTAGTTTAGAGAACTGATATAAGAAAACGGAGAACTTTAATGAGACGAATAACATCAGTATGTAGCCTATTGGCTCTAGTAGGGGCGTTTTTTTGCATGCAGCATCTCTTCGATGCTACAACATGTTATGCAAAAACAAAAAAACGAAGCTCAGCAAGCTCAAGTCAATATAAACCGAAGGACATTCCAGGCTATTGGCAACCGCTTGCAAATACGCCGCCTTTTGGCCCTGAGGATACATTTCCTGCAGCAGGTGCTCAGCTGCTACTCACCGATGGCAGCATAATTATGCAAAATTATAACTTTCCTCACACAGGCGAGGTCTGGAAATTGACGCCAGATGAGTTTGGAAGCTATATCGAAGGTACATGGACTCAAGTGGCATCACTTCCTAGTGGCTATAGTCCCTATCTTTTTGCTTCAGCTGTTTTACCAGATGGAAGAGTGATTTTTGAGGGAGGCCTCTTTAATGGGCCAAATTATGATATTGAAAATACAAGCCTTGGTGCAATTTATGATCCAGTTGCAGATAGCTGGACATCTGTTAACCCTCCAGAATTTTTTGCCAATGCCTTAGGCGCATCGCCAATGCTGCCGATAGGAGCTGCACAAAGCGTTGTCTTAGAGGATGGTACTTTTATGCTTGCAGACTCTCAAAGTGTGCAGGCGGCTCTATTAGATGCAAAATCACTTACCTGGACTCCAACGGGACATAATAAATTCGATGTTAATACGAATGAAGGCTGGACTCTTCTTCCAAATGGGAATGTTTTGACAGTGGATACGAATTTTAATTCGTCGGTAAGTTCTGACTTCATTCCGCGTCTTGCTGGGACAGAACTATACAACCCAAAAACTGAATCATGGAACATCGCAAACAATACAAGCGTGTTGATGAGTGATTATGAAAATAATTATGAAATAGGCCCTCAGGTTTTACGACCTGATGGCACAGTTTTTGTAGTAGGCGCTGTATTTAGTGGAAACACGGCAATTTATGACTCCTATGCAAATACCTGGGCGCCAGGCCCCGTACTTCCAGCTGCAGGCATAGGCCCTGTAGGAAAAAAGCCGGTATTAATAATTGATCCGCCAAATCCAGCGGAAGGAACATATGATGTAGTATTAGGGCAGCAGCAGGTTTCTCAGCAATTTTTTGATGTTTCTGGCCCAATTGTGCCGACTAATCCTGCAAATGCCGATACGACATGTGCACCGCTTCCTCCGGGCAGCATAGCACTTATAGCTACTGATGGCTATTTAACAGGAACCTTAAATAAAGGTGCCAATGCTGTAGCTGCAGGCGCTATTGGCTGTATATTCTATGATAGTACAGGGACAGATAGTTCTAATATTAATGGAAGTGCCACAGTTCCAAGTATCTGGGTTAATTTTGCAACAGGGCAAACTCTGCTTGCAAATCTTTCTGGATTAACAGGCACAATGACAATTGTTGAAGCTGTCGGTCCTGTAGCCTTTACAGCGCAAGGAGGCCCAGGTGCGCTTCTGCCAAATGGCAATGTCTTTTTTGCTGCCTGCGAGTATGGTGTACCAAATGATACAAATGGCATTCCGCCAACAAAGTTTTTTGAATTCGATGGTACAAGTATAGTGCAGCGGCCTGGGGTACCGGATGCTGAATTCTTAACCGCTTCTTCGTTTTACATGCTTGTATTACCTACAGGCCAAATTATGGTAACAGATCCTTTTACCCTTGATGTAGAAATCTATACCCCTGGTGATCAAAGTTATGATCATGACTGGGCGCCAGTAATAAATGAGGCACCAAAGAAGGTATATAGAGGAAAAACCTACAAAATTGAGGGTATCCGCTTTAACGGCATGTCGCAAGGCGCCATGTTTGGTAATGATTATCAATCAGCTACCAACTATCCACTTGTTCGCATTACAAATGTAGATACAGGCCATGTCAGGTATGCAAGAACGCATGACCATAGTTATATGGGTGTTGCATCAAATAAAAAGGTATACACTTACTTTGATGTTCCTGAAGATATAGAAATTGGAAAAAGCCGATTGGAAGTAGTGGCAAATGGTATTCCATCAAAACCAATTTCCATTCGTGTGAAATAAACTAAAAAAGGATACTTTGTAATGAATAGACAAATTCGATTTTTATTTGGCCTTATCGCAATTTCAGCAAGCTCATTCCTCGCAGCTGGACATTGGACACCTCTCAACAATCAGCCCACTTTTCTTAAAGGAGTGGGTGCGCCATTGCTCCTAACAGACGGTAGCGTACTTGTTCAGGAGCAGTTCTTTGAAGTTCCGTCGGAGCTCACTTCCGCTAATAATTCCTATGGCTATATCTATAAACTTACTCCAGATGCTTATGGAAGCTATATCAATGGCAGCTGGTCAAAACTTAAGGCACTGCCTATACTCGATGGGATACAGTACGCTCCTGTCTTTTATGCATCAGCTGTTTTAGCTGATGGCAGAGTACTCTTTGAAGGAGGCGAGGCAAATGGCCTTAACGACTTTAACTGGCAAAATAAAGGCGCTATTTATGACCCAGTAACCGATGAATGGACAAGAGTGCTTCCACCTGAATTTTTTGTAAATTCCATTAATCAGTCACCATTCTTACCGATTGGCGATGCATCAAGTGTTATATTGGAAGATGGCACATTCATGCTGCAGGATGCGTTAAGCGGGCAAGCTGCCTTATTTGATCCTAAAACGCTCAGTTGGACTCCAACTGGCTTCAATAAATATGGATTTAATGATGAAGAGGGCTGGGTGCTGCTGCCTAATGGCAAAGTATTAACTGTTGATTGCAATACTGCAGATGGAATTATTCCCGGGTATGTACCACGTTTGACAGGATCAGAAATTTATGATCCCGCAACCGGAAGCTGGAGCGATGCAGGAAGTACTATTGTACCCCTTAGTGATTTTGGAAATACGTATGAAACAGGCCCAATGATTTTACGGCCAGATGGCACTGTGGTTGCCTTTGGAGGAACAAATCATACAAGTATTTATTATTCAAGTGCCGGTGTTTGGTCACCGGGACCTAATTATCCAATAGATCCTCTTGATGGACAACTTACGTGCATGGATGGACCAGCAGCTTTACTGCCAAATGGCAATATTCTTGTTGCCACAGGTCCTGGCTTTGTAGATCCACCAGTGCATATATTTGAGTTTACGTATGGCAGCAATGTCTTTGTTGAGCAGCCGTCTACACCTAATAGCAATCTCATTGCAGAGTACTATGCAAATATGCTTGTGCTACCTACTGGGCAAATTTTGATGACAGACACGAGTACTGATGTGGAAATCTACACCCCAGATAATACAGGATACGATCCAAGTTGGGCGCCTGTGATTACCTCTGCACCAAATAAAGTATGCCGCGGTAAAACCTACTGCATTAAAGGCATTCGCTTTAATGGAATGTCGCAGGCAAGTGGATTTGGGGATGATTATCAATCCGCCACGAACTATCCACTAGTTCGCATAACCAATGAAAATTCAGGACGTGTGTATTATGCAAGAACTCATGATCATAGCTTTATGGGTGTTGCATCAGATAGAGAAGTAAGCACAAAATTTGATGTTCCAGCAGACATGGAAAAAGGTGATAGTATTTTAGAAGTGGTGGCAAACGGAATACCATCCATACCTCACTACATCAAAGTAAAATAGTAAAGTAACAGGGTAGGTAGGATCGGCCGGCAGGATACAAGAATAAATATCCAATTTGTTTTGATCCTGCTAGATCCTGTCGATCCTGTTATTTTTTAAGGAATGGTAATAGAGGTGAAGCTTGAGAGCTGTTTCAAAGCTGATTCCAAAGAGTCTTGAGGCTCGATGCCTTTTGTTTGATCGAAGGTGAGGGTGGAGTGCTGCTCTTCATCGATCATGAAGTGGATTTCGTAAGGAGTTTCACCAATGTGCTGCTCGAGTACTTCTCTGAGGTAGAGAATATGGCTTGCGCGCAGCGCTTTGAGGTCGATGCCGATGGTGATTTTTTGAGGACCTTCCGGCAGAGCTGGTGCTTCTTTTTTAGGAGAATCTTTTTTGGGGGTAGATGTAGATGAAGCTGGCCTGTTTCTAAAGTTTTTCTGCTTTTTGGCTTTGTCAAAAGCTCCGTCTGATTCCTGCACCATTGCTTCATTGATTTTTGTAAGATCGCCAAGCCATTTGCAGGAGAGCTGCCACGAGTTATCGCGCTTTTCTTTGGCAAGGACGCTAAAGAGAAGGCGATTTTCTATGAGAAGGTTTTGCGCTAGCTCATAGAGCTCTGGCCAGATGGGAAGCTCAAGCTTTCCTGGTCCCCCATCTGAGATGCGAAGGATTGCGAATTTTTTTTGCGTCTTAGACGACACCCGAACAGATACCTCTTCTATAATAAAGGCGGCTCTAAATACAGAGTCCATCGGAAGCTCTTCCACATCCGAAAGTGCAAGGCAGCTAAGTCTTTTTAAGGTCTCCTGTTGAAGGTCAAGGGGATGGCCTGATAAGAAAAAGCCGAGGAGTTCTTTTTCCCGAATCAGCTCTTCATCTTTTGAGCGTCTGCTGGGCGCTTTTGCTACTTTTGGCTCTTTTGCCTTTTCCATTTTTGCAAAGAGGCTGATGACACCCTTCTCCTGGTCTTTTTGCTCGCGCTGTACGGTGTCGTAGAGGGCATCTACGCTAATCTTATGGTCATCGCGATGATGGCCAAATGAATCAAAGCAGCCCGCTTCTATCAAGAGCTCAATTTGCTTTTTGCCAATTCTTCTTGTATCAACGCGCTTTATCGTGTCATAGAGGCTTGTAAATTTGCCTCGTGCTCTTCGCTCCTCTACTATTGCCTGAACAACAGCTTCGCCTACGCCTTTTATTCCGCTTAGGGCAAAGCGGATGCCATTGTCTGTTGCAACGAAAGATGACTCTGACTCATTGATGTCTGGTCGAAGGACCGGTATACCAAGTTCTCTGCTCTCGTGAAAGAATTTGGCAACCTTTTCTGTGTCGTCCCTATCGCATGTCATAAGGGCTGCAAGCCACTCGCTTGGGTAGTTTGCCTTGAGGTATGCTGTTACGTAGCTCAGATAGCCATATGCTGCAGCATGGGACTTGTTAAAGCCGTACTCTGCAAACTTTTCCATCTTATCGAAGATGCGAATTGCCGTATCATCATCGATACCTTTGATCTTTGCTCCAGACAAAAACTTCTCACGCTGCTTCTGCATTTCGTTTTTGTCTTTTTTACCCATGGCGCGGCGGAGCACATCACCCTCACCAAGTGAGTAGTTTGCAAGGGTTTGCGCAATCTGCATGACCTGCTCTTGATAGACCATGATGCCATATGTCTCTCGCAGGATCTCTTCCATCCAAGGATGCTCAGACTCTATGGCCTCTCTTCCATGCTTTCTTGCAATATAGGAGGGGATCATGTCCATAGGGCCTGGTCGATAGAGCGCTACAACGGCAATGATCTCTTCAAATTTATCAAGGTGCAGCTGCTTTGCAAGTTCCTGCATGCCGCCCGATTCTAGCTGGAACACTCCTAGGGTCTTACCCTGGTTTAAGAGCGAAAAAGTTGGGGCGTCATCAAGCGGTAGGTTAATCCAGTCAAGCCTATTGCCTGTTTTTGCAAAAATTGCCTCCACGCAGAGCTGTATAGACGTAAGAGTCTTTAGGCCTAAAAAGTCGATTTTTAGCATGCCGACCATCTCTACAGGCTTCATAGAGTACTGTGTAACCAGCATATCGGAATCTTTTGCAATAGATACTGGAATATGCTCTACGAGGGGATCTCCAGATATGATCATGCCGGCGGCATGGATGCCGGTATTTCTCACTGAGCCTTCAAGTTTTTGGCCGATGTCTATGATAAAGCGAGTTTCTTCGTCGCTGTCATAGGCAGCTTTGAGGTCGGGATCTTTTTCTAAGCTTTTTTCAAGTGTGATGTTGAGATCGTCTGGGATGAGCTTTGCAATGCTATTTACCTTTGCAAGGGGCACTCCCATGGCGCGGCCCACATCTTTTATCACCATCTTTGCCTTCATAGAGCCAAAGGTGATAATCTGGGCTACATTTTCCTTGCCAAAGCGCTGAATGGTATAGTTAATCACTTCAGGGCGTCTATCCATGCAGATATCGACGTCAATATCGGGATAGGAGACACGCTCAGGATTAATAAAGCGCTCAAAGAATAGATTGAACTGCAGAGGCTCGATGTCGGTGATTTCGGTAAGGTATAAGATGATAGATCCTGCACCAGATCCACGGCCTGGACCCATTGGGATGCCATTTCGCTTTGCCCAATTGATAAAGTCCCACACAATTAATAGATAATCGCACATGCCTTTTGGGGCAATAACGCTCATCTCGTAGCGAAGGCGATCCCGCACCACATCCATAGGCTCTTTATCTGGATATTTTTCCTTAATGCGGGCAAGGTTGTAGGGAGTATATCGTTTTGGAATGCCTTCTTCACAAAGCTGCATCAAATACTCATCGACCTTTTTCCCTTGCGTATCTTTAAAGACAGGATAGTGCTTTGTTTTAAGGTCTAGCTCTAGATTGCATTTATCCTGAATCTCAAGGGTCTTTTGGCATGCTTCTGGGATGTCCTTAAACAGGGTGTACATCTCTTCGCTTGTCTTTAAATAGAGCTCGTGAGAGGGGAAGGTAGATCTTTTTGGATTTGGAGTTCTAAATTTTGGGTTGCCTTGAGCATCCCGTACCCACTCCTCAACAGGTTCACCGGATTGGATGTTGAGCAAAATTTCGTGCGCTTTCCAGTCCTCTCTTGCGAGGTAGTGGACATTGTTTGTAGCTACGCATGAAATCTTGTACTTTTCGGCGAGGGGAAGAAGCTTGTTGATGAGCCTATCTTGTTTTTGAATATGTTCTTGGTAGTGGCTGTAGAGCCATGATTCATCAAATGTGCCATCAAGCTGCAGATCTTCGTTATCGCTAATATGACGCTGCAGTTCAAAGTAAAAATCTTCTCCAAAAAGCGCCTTGTACTGCAGCACTTTTTCTACTAAGGCCTCATCTGGGCTATTTAAGGCGGCAAGGGCGATGGGGCTTTCTAGACAGCCCGAAAGGCATATAAGGCCCTCTTTATACTTTTCAAGAAGCTCAAGGTCTATTCGGGGATAGTAGTAAAAGCCTTCAGTGTAGCCATAGGAGGAGAGTTTGCAGAGGTTTTTGTAGCCTATCTCATTTTTTGCAATGAGCGTAAGATGCTCTGCAACCCTAGATCCTATCTTCTTTTTTTCAAATCGAGAGGTAGGTGCTAGGAAAATTTCGCATCCAATAAGTGGCTTAATCTTATGTTCTTTACAGAGCTTGTAAAATTCGACAGCGCCAAAGAGATTGCCGTGATCAGTGAGTGCAACTGCCGGCATGCCAAGCGATGCTGCCTTTTTGACAATCCCGCTAAGCGAGGCCGATGCATCCAAAATAGAATACTGCGAATGGACATGTAAATGAACAAAGGAACTCATCACTCCATTGTCTCATATCGAGCGTTTAAAATCACGAGGCTCTTATCGAAGATCGTGCCTAGGCAGCTATCTAAATTTCAAAAAATAGAGCATTTATTTTCGTATGGCAAAAAGCTGGGTGACGTAGAATTCGCCTTTTTTGTTGAAGGCAATGCCGATACCGGTTTCTTCGAAGTCTCCGAGAATGTTTTCCCGGTGGCCTTCGCTTTTCATCCAGCCTCGGACGGCAGTTTTTAGATGATCTTTTACGTTGTAGGAGAAGGCGACATTTTCGCCAAATTTTGTCACGAAGGCAAAGTCCTGTATTTCTTCAAAGCGATCTTGAAAGCCATCATGGCCAAACTCTACCTCTTTGTTAGCCATGTTTTGGCTGTGCTCTCTTGCAATATCGGAAAGGGGACTCCATTCGATAAGGGGGTCTAGGCCCTCTTTTTGCCTCTCTTTATTTATTAATTCAATAAGCTCGCGTTCTAAATCGATGCTTGCATGAAGCGAAGAAAAAAGAAAGAAAAATATAAAAAGAATATTTTTAAACATAGGATGCCTCAAGTGATTTGAGCTGTTTTTTAAATGCCGCCATGGTTGCAGGGCTTATGTGATGTTCCATTCCTTCAACATCAATTTTTGCAACTTCTTCTGGAACGCCGAGGGCTGTAAGGTAGTGGAGCAAAAAGAGGTGTCGTTTTTTGCAGGCTTTTGCAAGAGCATTTCCCTCCGGTGTCAGAAGAAGCTCTTTTTGTTCCCCGGAGCACACAAGTCCTCTTTTTTTTAATCGGTCGAGTGTCCTGATGACGGTTACGTGCGAGACACCAATTTTTTTGGCAATATCACATGTGCGCGCCTCATTTTTTTCTTCAACGAGGTCATAGATAGTTTCGACGTAGTCCTCGGCGAGTTCTTCAAGATGCTGCGCTCTTGTTTCAATAAAAGGATTTTTCATACAATTTCTAATTCATTATCTGTTTGAAGTCTGAGGTATGCAGAATCCTGAGATACGCCCTCTAACTCCTGTCTTGCAGTTTCACTGAACCGATCTAAGAGCTCTGGTTCCACATGCTCTGCATGCCTTTGATAGATTTCTTTTACAACCTCGTGGTTTCCCGGCGCTACAGTATACCATTTATGAAAAAGATATGCAGTAGCTATTGCTTCGATTGCATTTACCGGCCATTCACCAAGGTGGCCGATAGAAGTAAGATCTGATCTATTGCCAAATACTT
>CAYWZU010000057.1:0-13325 GCA_964462925.1 uncultured bacterium | reverse complement strand
AAGGATACCCTACTCATTCAAAAACTCTCAAGTAAAAAGAGGTTTTTCGCATAAATTTCTTTTAAAATAATACCTTTTTGTTATAGTGGGCAAAAAATGAACTTATGAGGAGAATGACCATGGCATCTGTGAATGCGTCCAAAAATGTTTCTAAAAAAACTCAAACAAAACCTGCCGCTAAGTCCTCCACAGCTCCTGCTACAAATACAAGAAAAAGCCATATGCCAACTGATAGCCAGCCGGCAACTAGCAAACAGACAAAAATTATTGTAAAATTCAACTGCGGCTTTCCAAATAATCTTTATATCCGAGGCGAAGGGATCAAAGGCCTTTCCTGGGATCGTGGTATTCTTATGAAATGTACGAAAGCCGATGAATGGATCTGGGAAACAGATGCATCATTTTCAAAAGGCAAAGTTAAAGTTTTGCTAAATGACAAACAGTACGAACTTGGAGAAAACCACGATATCGCATGCGGAAAATCAGTAAGCTTCCAGCCACGGTTTTAGTTGGCTTTGATGGTTTTATCGATACTCTCTATAGAGTTGTAGAGAAACGAAACAGCCCAAAAGAATGCACATACATGACCAGGATGCGAGAGTTTTCTCATCGCATCCATCAAGCTCATGGTAAAAGCACCAATTTGGAGCTTGTCAAAGAAGAGACACGCCTTGGCGGAAACGGCCCAATTCTCGCAAATACGCTCATAAGCCTTGGCCTCCCTGTTCATCTCGTTGGACCAGTAGACCACCCCCTCTTTAAAGCCCTCATAAAAAAATGTGCAAGCTGCATAAATCTTGGGCCGCCAGGAAAAACTGATGCCTTTGAATTTTCAGATGGCAAGCTTTTATTTGGAAAACATGAAGCCATTCTTTCACTTGATCTCGATACAATCAGACTTGCCCCCCTTTTAGAAAAAACCGACATCTTTGCCGCAACAAACTGGACAATGCTCTACGGGATGACAAAATTGTGGAAGAAGCTTAGTAAAGATGTTTTCCCAAAACTCAAAAATCCCCCAAAGTGGATGTTTGTAGATCTTGCAGATCCGGCAAAGCGCACAAATACAGATATTAAAGAAGCTCTAGGCATCCTCTCTCAGATTCAGCGCTATACTAAGGTAGTGCTTGGGCTTAACGAAAAAGAAGCAGAGCGAGTTGCTAAAGTTCTCAAAACAGACTGCTCAAGCGCATCAATTAGAAAAAAGATTGATATTGAACAGGTAGTAATTCATGCGACTAAAGTTGCAGAAGCTTCCTCAAGAGACGAGACTGCAACCTTTCGCGGCAGATTTATTAAAAAGCCCAAAATTACCACTGGCGGCGGCGATAATTTTAACGCAGGCTATATACTTGGCCTTTCGAAGAATCTTCCTCTTAAAGAATGCCTTAAGCTTGCATCAAACACTGCAGCCTATTACATACAACATGCAAAACCTGCGAAGGCTAAGCTCCTGTAGGTCCTTTTTGGTTCTTGTTCTTAAGTCAGCAACTTGTGTACCATTCCAGCTAAACAGGAAGGGTTCCCATGACCACATTTTTTCTTGAAAATTACTTAGCTAAAACACCGGAAGCTGCACGTTCCAAAGGTGTAATCGCATACCTTGCTGCCCTTGACTACCTGGGTGAAAAAGAGCCCCGAATTCCAGAAAAAATCGTCCAGGAAATAAAAGACCAGCGCTCTTACTTAAAGATGATTGCATCTGAAAACTTCTCATCGCTCGCAGTTCAGCTTTCTATGGGAAACCTTCTTACTGATAAGTATGCTGAAGGCTACCCCTATCACCGATTTTATGCAGGATGTGAAAACGTCGACGCTATCGAGCACCTTGCAGAAGAATCTGCAAAGGCTCTTTTTGGCGCAGATGCAGCCTATGTGCAGCCGCATTCTGGCGCAGATGCTAACCTCGTGGCTTTTTGGGCAATTTTAGTAAAAAACATTCAGCAGAAAGAGGTCGAAAAACTTGGCAAAAAGTCTCTCGATGAGCTGACTCCAGAAGAGTATGAACAGGTAAGGCAGCTTCTTGTTAACCAGAAACTGCTTGGCATGTCGCTAAATTCCGGCGGCCACCTCACCCATGGCTACAGACATAACATCTCTTCTAAGATGATGAAGGCAGTTTTTTACGATGTAGATCCAAAGACTGAGCTTTTAGACTATAAGGCCATTAGAGAGAAAGCTATTGCTGAAAAGCCTCTCATACTTCTTGCTGGCTACTCATCCTATCCACGAAAGATCAACTTTGCAAAGATGAAAGAAATTGCAGATGAGGTTGGGGCAACCTTTATGGTCGACATGGCACACTTTGCAGGCCTTGTAGCTGGAAAGGTCTTTACCGGAGACTACAACCCAATCCCCTTTGCAGATGTCGTCACATCTACCACTCACAAAACCCTCAGAGGTCCGCGTGGAGGTATAATTCTTTGCAAAAATGAATACAAAGAATTTATCCACAAAGGCTGCCCCATAGTACTTGGAGGACCTCTTCCTCATGTTATGGCTGCAAAAGCGTGTGCATTTGAGGAAGCAAACAGAGCAACCTTTGATACCTACGCTCATCAAATAGTAGAAAACGCTGAAGCTCTTGCTAAAGGTCTTATCGAAGAGGGTTTTCGCCTTGTTACTGGCGGCACAGAAAACCATATGGTCATCGTCGACATTTCATCACTTCATATTACGGGAAGACAGGCGGAGACGGCACTGAGACAAGCCCATATCACCTGCAACCGCAATGCAATCCCATTTGATAAAAATGGCGCCTGGTATACCTCAGGAATTCGACTCGGCACAGCAGCCCTTACAACACTTGGCATGGGCCCAGGCGAGATGAAAACTATTGCACAAGTGATCGGATCTGCACTTAAGAATACAAAAGCAGCATCTGCGATGGGCGGAGGCACAAGCAAGTCTCAGATTATGACCGATCCACTTGTATTTGATGATCTCAAACGCAAAGTTTTTGATCTTATGCAGGAATTTCCCCTGTATCCAGAAATTGACATTACCGAGCTTGCAGATAATAGAGTAATGCGCTAAAGCTAGAAAAAAACAATAGGACCATCACATGGCAGACGAAGAACAAAAAACCGAAACCGAAGCAAAAATTTCACTTACACAAGATCACATCAACCGGTCACTTCTGCAGGCAAGACGCATCATGATTGGCCGCGCATTTGATTCAGACCTTGCTGAAGAAGTGATAAAGCAGCTTTGGTTTTTAGAACTCCAAAATCCAGGCAAGCCAATACTTCTCGTCATCAACAGTCCTGGTGGATCAGTTGATGCCGGCTTTGCAATTTGGGATCAGATTAAAATGATCTCATCACCAGTTACAACGCTCATTACTGGACTTGCTGCATCTATGGGTTCTGTGCTCTCGCTTGCTGCTGCGCCAAAGCGCCGCTTTGCTACGCCTATGAGCCGCTTTATGATTCACCAGCCCTCTATTATGGGTGTGATCCAAGGCCAAGCTACAGATCTTGAAATCCACGCTCGTGAGATCTTAAAGACAAAAGAGCAGCTGATTTCCATCTATCAAAAAGCAACAGGCAGAGGCCGCGAAGAGATTGAAAAACTTATCGATAGAGACACCTGGATGAGCGCTCAAGAAGCACTTGAATTTGGTCATATTGATAAAATCGTAACTTCATTTAAAGAACTTGAATAATGGCTCTTAAAACTGATTCTTCTACCCTTACGATTGCCGCAAGTCATTATTCTGGTTGCGGCAATGACTTTTTGATGATCGATAATCGAGAGCTGAAAATTCCAGAGCTTTCTAAAGAGCTAATTGAAACTCTTTGCAAAGCTCGCGGCGTTGACGGTTTGATTATGATATGGCCGTCAAAAAGTGCAGATGTTGCCATGAAGTATTATAACGCAGATGGCTTAGAAGCTGACATGTGCGGAAATGGCACGCGATGCTTGATGCAGTTTTTGCGCCAAAAGGGACACTTTCCCCGAACGAAGCTTCTCTTAGAGACAAAGCTTAGAGACCTTGTCATTACAACAGATGATCAAACCGTTAGCGTAAATATGGGCTGCATCCATGAATATGGCTGGGATATTCCTTTAGAGTACGAAGGAAAGACATACCTTGCCCACCATCTCAATACCGGCGTTCCCCACATTGTTATTTTTGTTGACAATCTTGAGAATGTCGACGTTGCAGATATTGGACGCTCTTTTCGGAACCATCCAAAATTTATGCCTCAAGGAACAAACGTAAATTTTGTAGAAGTTCATGCAAATTCTGCACATATTCGCACCTATGAGCGAGGCGTGGAAGCAGAAACACTTGCCTGCGGAACAGGTGTATGTGCTGCTGCCCGCTGCCTGCAAAAGCTAAAGGGTTTTACATCACCTTTATCGCTTCGCGTACAATCTGGAGAGTGGCTTCAGGTAGAGCTTGAGGAGAAAAATGCAGTTCTAAAGGGTCCTGCCACCTGGATTGCAGATGGCAAAATTGAACTTGATATGCACGCACAAAAGTGTGTGCTTGAGATGTAACTCACAGCCCATGCCCTTGCCTTTGCCCTAGTAAAGAATTCAAAAAGGGACAAGGGCAAAGGCAAAGTTAATTTGGGAATGCATAGATGATTGAACAGCACGTCGAGCGTTTTTTACGCCATTTGCAAGTAGTAAAAAACGCATCAGAGCATACTGTCCGAAACTATGGCAATGACCTTAAATCCTTTTTGCTCTTTCTGCATAAAAAAGAATCGCCCTCCTCTGTAGATAAACTCCTTCTTCGTGAATTTTTATCCGATCTTTCGGAGCAAAGACTCGCTCGTCGATCTATTGTAAGGCGTCTTTCTGCAATACGGAGTTTTTATAGCTTTTTGCATCGCGAAAAATTGATCGACTCAAATCCCATGAGCGAGATTGAAAGTCCAAAGCTTGAGCGCAAAATTCCAGTTTCACTTACCTATGAACAGGTGCAAAACCTCTTTAGCCAGCCAGATATCTCAGAGCATATGGGCCTTAGAGACCGGGCTATATTAGAGCTTTTTTATAGCTCAGGTCTTCGCGTGAGCGAGCTTGTAGCTCTAGACAAAAAAGACTTTGACTTTGTCCGCTTTGAAATGCGCCTTAAGGGTAAGGGGCGAAAAGAACGAGTAGTGCCGATAACAAAAAATGCAAGCGACTGGGTAGCAAAATACCTTGCGCATCCAGAGCATAAGGCAAAAAGTGATGCCCTCTTTCTGAATCGCTTTCACGGAAGGCTTACAACTCGCTCAGTTGATAGGCTCTTTGTAAAATACCTAAAAGCAAGCGGCCTTGCCGCCCATATCACACCGCACATCATCCGCCACACCATCGCCACCCACTGGCTAGAAAATGGCATGGACCTTAAAACGATTCAGCTTATCTTGGGCCATAACTCTCTTGCCACAACCACGATCTACACGCAGGTATCCACTACGCTCAAGCAAAAAACCTACCACGAAAGCCATCCCCACGGATAAGCCTTACCCAAATGTTCCTTCTCTTGTTTTTTTGCTTTACTAAACCCACTTGCCAATAATTAACAAAATTGTTAACAAGAAGAAGATTAAGGCTTGCTGCAAAAGAAACAAAACAGATTTTTGCAAAAGAGCTTCTCGCAAAATATGAAATTTCAAGCGCCCCTGCCTTAGCATCATCAATTAAAGCTCTTAAAGATAAAGGCATTCTTGACGAAGAGGGCACAAATAGAGGAAAAGTCATATTTGACGACCCATTATTTGCTCTCTGGCTCAAAGATTCTTAAAAAAGCATCCTACTTAGCAACGTCTTTACCCGCCTTCATCTCGTGCCAAGTTTCGACGGAAACAAGCTTTGGCCACTCTTGCCAATTTTTGCGATATTCTGGCCAGTCAGCTTCCTCCACCCACTGAAGCCTTCCACCATCTCGTGCGATAACATCTGGAAAGCGGATGCCCTCAAGATGATCTACTTCATGTTGAAACACGCGCGCAGGAAACCCTGAGATCTCTTCTTGAATCAAGTTTCCCTTTTCGTCATGTGCAACAATTCGAATTTTGGATGAGCGTGGAACTATGCCGCACAGCCTGCAGTCTACAGAATAGCAGCCTTCTCTTCCCTCTTCTTTTTCTTCCGACTTCCAGACTATCTTTGGGTTGATAAAAGCCTTAAGCTCTCCAAGGTCTCGATTTGCATTTGCGCCAATATCTACTAAAATCACTCGTTTGAAGACGCCAATTTGCGGCGCAGCAAGACCTACCATGACGCGGCCTGTACCAATGCGCTCACCGGCAGCGATATCAAGCATGCGCTGGATGAGATCGCTCACTTCTTGTGAGCAGATTTTTTCTGCAGCAATCTCTTCTGATGAGAGGCTGAGTCCCGGATGACTTGGGTGTACAAACATGGAATCCTCGGTGGCAAACAGCATACTGCTGCTCAGTAAAATAATGTGGAGTAATTTTTTCATGCGTTCTAGTGTAGCAAAAAAGTATTCTTTCTGCAAAGATGGGGATTATGTATAGATTTATTATAGCAGTACTTCTTTCCACTGCTCTTAATGCTATGCCATACCCTATTCAGTTTGGCATACCAGAATGTAAGATCGTTTCTGAAATCCCCGAGAAAACAAAAGATTTTGCATACATAACTCCATACGATAGAAACACATACATCTATGATAGAGAAGATGAGTACTACAAAGACTACCAAAGCTCATACTACGCCATAACATGCAAAAAAGCCGGCTGGGACTGCATGAGGCACTATGAAATTTTAGCAAATGGAGCAATACCCTATTTTACCGACCTTCACTTAGCTCCAGATGATGTGATGACTTTTCTTCCGAGGGATTTAATTCTGGAAGCCATGAATCTCGAGGGTGTCCATAACGGCTTTATCGACCATTCAAAATTTGATAAAAAACGCTACTTTGAAATCCTTGAAGAGCTACTTACTTACACAAGAGAGCACCTTACCACAAAAAGTATAGCCCAGTATGTCCTCGACACTGTCGGATATAAGGGAGTGGGGAAGATTCTCTTTATCTCGGGATCTCTCTGGCCAGATTATATGCGCTGTCTGCTGCTAGCTGACCTTAAAGAGCTCTACCAGGATAGAGTTGTAGACTATGAAAAAGTTTCCCATATCTATAAAAGCTATCCCCCAGGCCCGCATCTTGGCCTCTACGGCAAAGGCATGTCCTACACAAATATTGTTGATGATGTCCCTGTAGATAGAAATAACATTCCTGAAAGAATCCAAAACCATGAGTTTGATCTTGTCATCTACGGATCAATACACCGCGGAAATGACTTTCTTGATCTAGTCCAGCAGCATTACCTACCAGAAGAAATTGTCTACATCTGTGGAGAAGACATCCATGGCTGCGAGCACTTTACCAAGCACAATCTCTTCCTTCGCGAATTTGACTGGAACAGATGATGCAAAATAAAACTGGATCTCATGATTGATCTAGCCTCAACAACCAGATTCCAAAGATTTAAACACATACTCTAATTGCGTACACTAGCACGCAAGAAAGGAGTATGTGTTTTAAACTTTTAAAAAATTCGGGTAACCAAAAATGTTTACCCAGGTTTTTATAATCCAAACTTTTTCTTATTTAGATGACTTTATTTACGAATGACCGCAACGTAGAGACCATGCCACCACTCTTCTCGATCCCCATTAAATCTAGCTGGAAGATATGCTTCATATAAAACCGTATAATTCAAGCTGGAAAAGGCCGAAAAAGTACCAGCCCTCGCGTGACCATGATTCCAGTCATCAACAATTGCGATAAACGCACTATCAAGAACTGAATCATAATGAGTGAAAGCCTGCCTTTGCGCTTCGGCTGTGTGGGCTCCATCATAAAAATAAATGTTAACTGGGGTTTTTATGATTGAGGTTGGATCAATGCTAAAGCAGTCCAGAGAATATGCCTGATAGCCACTAGAAAGGTATGTGCGGCAATTTTCTTCAAATTGCATTCTCGGTCCGCCAAATTCTGACCAATTATCAATGCCAATAGCACTCACGATATGCTCTTGATTACCATAGAGGGCAGAAATAAAGGTTGAGCCCTGCCAGCAGCCAATCTCTAAATAACTTGAATTTGGTAATGCGAGTAAGTTATTTAATAAGCAACGATTTTTTGTACTGGACATACCGCTCAATCTCAAAATTTCTGCAGTAAGTTTCGATTGCTCATCTTTAGCAAGATTTATTGAATTCTTTACGTGATTTATAAGTGTTACTTCTCGTTCGTTCAACGCTTCTTCTGTGCAGCCAACATCTACTTTGTCATTTGTATAGAGCCAATCTCCTGCATTTAAGGTGAAAACAGTCAACATAGAAACAATAAGTAAACGACAGAACATAGGCCTCTCCTTTTGTAAGTAAATATTTGACTTTAAGGTGGTTTTATGCTATACTTTTTCTTATTTATAATAAAAGGAGAAATGATGGGTAGTAGTGTGCGCATTGAATCACCAGAAGTACAAGTGGCTAAACAGCAAGAGCCAGAGGCAAAAAAGAGCTCAAACGCATTTGGCAGACTTTGGACGTGGATTAAAGAAAATCATGAATGTATCATAATTTCTCTTGTGAGCGCTGCCGCTGCTGCTGCTCTTATTACAGGCCTTGTTTTTCTTACGATTGCCTTTCCTGAAGTAATGGTTCCAATTTATATTGCAACCGGGGTGCTCGCGGCAGGCGGGGCAGCTCTTACTGCCATGCTCTTTGGCGGTTTTGCTGTTGGTGGCCATTAATTCGCTTCTTTGCTAGTATAGTAGTCTATGATTACACTAGACGAAATTACAATGACAATACCCGGCAGGACCCTCTTTGAAGAGGTGTCCTGCGGTTTTTCCCCTGGAAATCGCTACGGCCTTACAGGCCCAAATGGCGCTGGAAAGAGTACGCTCTTTCGCATTATTATGGGTACGCAAGAGCCTACAAAAGGCACTGTATGCAAGCCAAAACGCACAGGGATACTCCGCCAAAACATCCATGACTTTCTTGAAGAGACTACAATTAATGTAGTTATCCAAGGAAATAGCCGCCTCTGGAATGCCCTAAAAGAGCGAGATCATCTCTACGAAGTTGAGATGACAGATGAAGTAGGCATAAAACTTGGCGATCTCGAAATGATCATCGCAGAAGAAGATGGCTACTCTGCTGAATCTAATGCAGAATCTCTTCTTTTAGGCATTGGCGTTCCTGCAAAGTATCATAATAAGCTCATGAAAGAGATCCCGCAAGATATGCAGTTTCGCGCACTTCTTTGCCAGGCCCTCTTTGGCGAGCCAGAAGCCTTGCTCCTGGATGAGCCTACAAACCACCTTGACATGACCTCTATCGGCTGGCTTGAGCAGTTCTTATGCGACTATAAGGGTACTTTAGTAGTTGTGAGCCACGACCGCCACTTCCTCAATGCGGTCACAACGCAGATTGCAGACATTGACTACGAAACAGTTATTATCTACCCTGGAAACTACGACGACATGGTTGAGACAAAGACTGCCGTTCGTGATAGAGCTGTCCAGGATGCTAAATCTAAAGAGAAAAAAATCGCCCAGCTTCAAGAGTTCGTATCGCGCTTTCGCTCAGGAACTCGTGCAAGCCAGGTGCAAAGCCGCCTTCGCGAGATAGAAAAGCTGCAGCCGCAAGAGCAAAAGCAGTCAAACATCCAACGTCCCTACATACGCTTTGTTCCAACAGACAAGCAGTCTGGAAAGATTGCAATTACAGCTAAAGACATCGCAAAAAGCTATGGCAACCAGCAGGTAATTAAAAACTTCTCCCTCGAAATACATCGTGGGGACAAAATTGCCGTCATCGGCAATAATGGCCTTGGTAAAACCACGCTGCTAAAGATGCTTGCAGGCAAACTTGAGCCAGATCACGGCACGATAGAGCTTGGCCACAATAGCATTGTAAGCTATTTTCCACAAAATCATGGCGATGCTGTCGATAAGCATGATGACACTACCCTTTTTGAGTGGCTCAAAATGCGAAAAAGCAATGTCTATGATACTGAAGCGAGAAGCGTACTTGGCAAAATGCTCTTTGGCGGAGATGAAGCTTTTAAACGCGTATGCAACCTCTCAGGTGGTGAAACTGCCCGTCTTATTATTGGCGGCATGATGCTTGCTGATCATAATCTCATCATCTTGGATGAGCCAAACAACCACCTTGACCTTGAAGCAGTCTCTGCACTTGGCTGGGCGCTTGATGAGTATAAGGGAACTGCTATTGTAGCGAGCCACGATAGAGACCTTATTGATCGCTTCGCAAAAAAGCTTATAGTATTCACCGACAAAGGCATTGAAGTCTTTGATGGCCCCCTCGAAGAATACTTAGCAAGGACCAAAAAGACCTAAAGGACCATTGTCAGACTCCTTTTGGTCCCTTAGGTTCTCTGCGTCCTTTGGGTCGTTTCATCTTGCATATTGAATATTTTTCTTCTTATTGCTAGGGTGAGGCTTTTGAGGAGTATTCCTGTGAAACAGATACCCATAAAGTCTATCCTTTTTTTCTTTGCGATTGCCCTTCTTTTGCCTCACAATGAGGCAAAAGCTGGGGTTAGTCCTGAATACATTGATCGAAAAATACGCGAAAAATATGCAAGAATTGGCGAAGAGGTGGCCATGTATGCATATCCCCTTGTCATGATGGACACTCTTTGCAAACAGCAGACCTATACAAATGCACCCACACAAAATAAGGCACCTATCAATCAATTTGCCCACGAAAAAAGGCAAGCAACCCCCCTTGATCTTGGGCTTTTTCCAAATATTGACTGCCTTGCTTCTTCCGCTTGGATAAATATCTCTAGAGAACCCCAAATAATTCACTTTCCGCCACTCTTAAAGCGGCATTTTTTCTTTGAGATTTTTGATGCCTGGACCAATGTCATTGCAACTATCAATCCGACTATCCTTGGAGATGAAGCTGCAGATTTTATGATTGTACCTCCCGACTACAAAGCAAAGATTCCTCAGGGTGTAACAGTGATTAAGTCTAATAGTTCATTAGTGAATATTAGAGGGTTCATACAGTGCTTTGGACCAGATGACTATGAACAAATTGCCGTTATTCAAAATGCAATGCAGATTGTCCCGTTAAGACAATATGGCGATGACTACTCTCCACCAGCTCTTGTTCCCTATCCCCCTCTTGCAGCAACAAAAGAGCGAGCAAGCGATCAACTTGCAAGCATGTTTTCTAGAGAGTTCTTTGATACCTTTGGTGACCTTGTCTTAGATAATCCCCCACCTCCCCAAGACGTTGCTATGCTAAAGCCCATGCGAGCTATCGGGATCAAAGGAAAGAATGATTATGACGTTGAAGCCATCAATCCTCTTATTGAAGCAGGTCTTGCAATGGCCTGGCATAATACAAGAAATTATATTGAAGACAGCTTTGGAAGCGTCGTTAGTGAGCGAGGTCATTGGACCACAGTAATTCGAACAGAAAAAGACTTTGGCACTGACTACGTACGAAGATCCCTACTTGCAAGAGCTCATCTTCCCTGCCCGCTTTCACAGAACCTGCTCGCGTTTCAAATAGATGTAGATAGCCGCGGAATGCGCCTTCACGGCAGAGCAACATATAAAATCCGTATCCCAAATATGGATAAACTGGCAAAGCTCTGGTCGCTTACGCTCTATACTGAAGAAGCTACGCTCTGTCAAAATCCAATTAATGCATATGCCATCCAATCATTTGCCACATCGCTTAAAAAAAATGCAGATGGCTCATGCGACATTTACATGCAACGATACCCTCGAGATTTGCCAACCTATAATTGGCTTCCCTGCCCATTTGGCAATTACTCGCTTATCTTGAGACTCTATGAGCCAAGAGAAGAGGCACTCTACTGGAATCCGCCGGAAATTAAGCTCTTTCTCACACGAGATTGCGTTGAATAAAATGATCCATCCGTTTTATACTTACCCCTCTGAAAGTGAGGGGTCTTGTGACATTTCAACTCGAATGTATCGAATGCAAAAATAGTATTGATTTTTCCCCACTTGCCCTAGATGCTGCATCTCAAATTGTTTCCTGTTCCCACTGCGACAAAAAATATGCCTTTGGCGAAGGAAATCTCAAGCGCCAGCTAAAGAAATTTGCAGCTCTCTGCCAGCAAATTCAAGATTCTCAAGAAATTTTGGGCGATGCTTCCGTTGCTGTCACAGTCGGCAATAAAGAAGTTCAGGTGCCCTTTAAACTTTTGCTTACTCGCCTAAAATCTGTCCTAAACCTACAGATTGCAGGCAAAAAAACTACCGTATCATTTCGTGTTGAACCAACAACCCTACCAGCGAAGGAATAGACATGAGCCAGCTAAATCAACTCAAAAATATGACAACAATTGTTTCAGATACCGGCGATATCGAAGCAATACGCGAATTTTTGCCTCAAGATGCAACTACTAATCCCTCATTGATCTTTGCTGCTGCTCAAAAGCCAGAATATCGTCATCTTATTGAAAAAGCAATTCGCGACCTTCCTCAAAATCTACCATCTGAAGAAGCAAGAAGAAGCCTACTCCTTGATAATATCTTTGTTAACTTTGGCGTTGAAATTTTAAAGCTTGTTCCTGGCCGCGTCTCAACAGAAGTTGATGCTCGCCTCTCTTTTGATGCAGAAGGCTCAATTGCAAAAGCAAGATCACTTATAAATCTCTATGAATCACACGGCATTCCTCGCAATCGCATTTTAATTAAACTTGCCTCTACTTGGGAAGGTGTTCGCGCAGCTGAAGTGCTTGAGATGGAAGGTATTCACTGCAATATGACGCTTATGTTTTCCTTAGCACAAGCGGCAGCGTGCGCTGAAGCAAAGGCTACACTTATCTCCCCATTTGTAGGCAGAATCTTAGACTGGTATAAGAAGAGCACAGGCAAAAGTTCATATCCTCCTGCTGAAGATCCAGGCGTCCTTTCTGTAAAGACTATCTACAACTACCTCAAAAAATTTGGTTTTAAAACTGTCGTTATGGGCGCAAGTTTTCGCAATAAAGAGGAAATCCTCGAACTTGCGGGATGCGACCTTCTCACTATTTCACCTCAGTTTTTGCAAGAGCTTTCCGTATCAAATGATCCAGTTGTGCAAAAATTATCCCTAGAAGAAGCAAAAAAAGATTCTGTAGAGCGACTAAATCTTAATGAAAGCCAGTTTCGCTACCTCTTTAATGAAGATCCTATGGCGGTAGATAAGCTTGCCGAAGGCATACGCGTTTTCGCTAAAGATGCTATAAAACTGCAGGAATTTGTCTTTACTCAGTTCCCTGAAGCTCGTTAAGTTTTTTACCACTGAAACTGAGATCATTCTAGAGAAATGAGAAA
>CAYWZU010000056.1:9688-13813 GCA_964462925.1 uncultured bacterium | reverse complement strand
AGACCGCCCGAGAGGGCGGTCTATTGAGTTTATATTATGGCTGTATGTCAAAGTTGGATAATGGCGATGGCATATTAGGAGTGGTCTGATTGTAGGGCGGGAAATTAGCACTCTGAGATGTTTGCACCACTGCGAAGTTAGCATTAGCAGTGTTTACGCTATAATTTGTAGAGTTTGCAAAGGCTACATTTCTGATATACAAATTGGGCGTTTGGGTTGGTGTTTTATCCTGAATTCCAAATTCGGTGTTGAATGCAACCTCATTGGAATCTGCCACAACATTCGTGCAGCCATCAGCCACATAAATTCCGATTGCTCCCTTGGTTGACTTGCAGCCGAGGATGTTTATGTTATTAGCTGGCGCTACAATTCTAATTCCCCCTCTAGTAGTCGGGTTAGGAACGGTAAAGCCTGAAGCAATGCAATTCTTAAAAGTAACTCCATCAGCATCCACGGCTTCAAATCCTTCAGTAAGGATTGCAGAATTTGCCACTAAGTTGCCAGCAATGGCTGTACAATCTTCAAATACAACATCGGCTGCGCCATCTGCTATAAAGGCTGTTGGCATGTTCAGTACATGGCAATCCTTAATCAACCCTCTTTGGCAAACGTCAAAGACAAAAAAGTCACCAACTGCTTCAAATCCGAAATGGGACATTACCCCTGTGGCTGTTGGGTCCATAACTATGTTGCTATCGGCCACACAGCGCTCAGCGACATAGTCAGAAGTTCCCACCCAGGTTAATCCGCCGCCACGTCTTGTGCCAACGTTGTTTGAGTAGCTGCAGTCGTAGTTTTGGACTCTTTCGCATGCTACATAGATCATTCCAACTGCATCACCTACAACACCTCCTACGTCAGGATTGTCTGGGCTATTGCTTGTAATATCATTACCTGTACAGAAACGGCATAGGACATTCGTTGAAAAATTGACTCCAAAGCCTTCAGTATTGCCATTAAGATTAACGACGCTTCCGTTATTAGTGAGTTCGCTTACATGTACATTCGTTATCTCAATGTTATTGCATGAGAAGAGCGCGACACCCCAAAGAGCTTGATCGTCTATATCGGTGGTATCCACAAAGAAGTCATTTATCTCGAGGTTTGTAAGTAGAATATTGTTTGATATTGCTGTTCCAGGAGTTGGAAGTGGAGCTGTAGGATCTTCTGTAACAGGTCCAAAGTTCACACCTGCTGCCACAGTTTCATTGACCATGCGGCTTCCGCCATTAGATCCGGGGATGCCCTTTAGGATCATGTCTTTCACTAAGATGGTGTCAAGGCTGTCATAGCCGCGAATCTGGCTTGCAGAAAAGCCTTCAATAGTGCCGCTGTGGATGACAACATTCCGGCAGCCTTCGTTAATTAAAATGCCGTTATTGTCAGCTGTGGTTGCGGTGGGATCCATGCTCAAAGTATACTGTGCAAAGTCTATCGTAACCTCTGTTAAGTTTTCGTCAATCATGATGGCAACATCGCCGTCATTTACCGGTTCAAAGACAAGGTCGCAAACAAGCCTATAATAGCCTGGAGCGGTAATTTCGTAAGGAACAGCCGTAATAAAATTTACGCACTGAGTCTCAGTTGCTAAGATCGAGAGGATTTCCTGGTCTATCGCCAAATCAGCTTTAGTTGTTTGGTTGATTTGCTGGACTACGAAGTTGGTATTGGTATCTACAACAAAGTCTTGCTGCACGACGCGAGAAATGCTTTCAACTTGTTCCCACACCTTATGACAACATTTTCTTGCCTTATGGCAGCTTGAGCAGTGATCTGATGATTTAGATGATTTATGCTGCTTGTGAGATTTTTTGGCAGCAGCCAGTGGCGTTTGGGCGCCAAAACACATTGTGAGCATAGCCATGAGACTGAATATGGTTGTCTTAAGGTTCATGAACATCTCCTATAGTAACGTTCTAACGCAAACTTAATTTATTTATTGTTTTTTGCAAATTAAAAAAGGGACCAAAGGGAAAAGGGAGATAAGGGATAATAAGCCTACGCTACATTCGATGGAGGTAAGCTAAAATATGAAGCAGGGCAAGAGCGCGGCTGGCGCTCGCGGGCGAGGGTTAGATGATTTGGTACTGCCTGGGGGAGCCTAAGAGAGGCCCATGCGCTGTGTTCTTAAGAGGTAGACGGCGGCTGGGATGTTTATAAAAGGAGCAGGCCTCTGCGATTATGCGATTTGGGCTTTCCCCTCTTCTTCAAAGGTCTTGAAATCAACCATCTTTCTTCGCCCAGCAATTGAGAGTATGACAACAGAAATCGCATAATCGCCGAGCCCGGCTCCAATGGTTATTGAATATTATGATATCCGCGGACAGCTTCTCTAAAGACAGGGTCTTTAATTTTATTAAGTGTTTGAATGGCATCACCCTTGAGTGAATCTGGTATGAGGTTAGGATTTGGCGCATATGAAACATCATTATAAAGTCTTGCAAGAATGGCGAATTTGGCATCGCTATCTTTAGTCGCTTTAACTGCCATGATTAGCCTATTAATGCCAACTATCTCTTGTTCAGATATAATATCAACCTTATTTGTAATGCTAGCACAATCTGATGCCTTATTGTCTGGATCTGCTAGCCCTTCTAAATAAGCAAGGCAATCATTCGTAGCTATTTGGAGCTCTGCAAAGCCTTTTTTAGCATAGATTCCAAGTTGTAATCCATAATAATCCGTGATTAATTCTTGTTTTCTATCGCTTGCAGGAAGAGAGTTTATTTCGTGTTTAAGAGCTGCAAAAATTTTGCCTGCAGTCTTATTATCAATTTCACTGCTCGACATAACCGACTCAAGATTTGTTAAAAGAAAATCAGCAATAGCATCTTCTTTAGAAAATCTCAATGGTTTTTGCATATATTCAATGGCTTTTGTAATCGAGTCAAAGCTTTTTTCATTGGACCCAACAGAAATCTGACGTATCCCAGCAGCAAGATGTGCCATGAAAAGCGCACTGTTTTTGTCAAGACTATCCGGAAGTGAATAACATTCATCTACTATAAGCCTTAACGTAGGACTATCGATATTTTGGATATTCGGACGAAGTATGACTTGGACTTTGAAGGCTTTATGTTCAGTGCTGGATACTGCATGAATCCATCTCATTGCTTCGTAAAACTCATGCATTTCTCTAAATCTATCGAGTCTATCGAGTAGTGCAGGATCCTCTCCCTCACCCGCCATCCTTGCAAGAGAGAAGATATTTTCAAACTTTTCAGGGAACTCAAACTTTGTATTTTTAAATGCTGCTTCAAGACTGTTGAGGGTATCAACATCAAGCGTTGCAAGTAAATCGACTAAATGACTTCTAGCATCGTAAAGAACCTGAGGATAGGCGTCTAAGTTTGCTCTGTTTTGAAGAGCATCGAGAAGATGCTTCGGAATTTTAAATTTTTCTTTTAACTCCGGATCTTGCAGATTTTGGATGATACACTCCGTGAGCCGATTGAATAGGGAAAGATTTTTACCTCTCACCTTTTCAATTACCTGCTCATTCATAAAACGCTCAACACGGGAAGACTGTTGGTCTTTTTTTGATAAGAGACCAAGTATTTTTTGTACAGGATCTCTACCTAGCCTTTTGAACGTATCACTATTTTGATCTACTGGCGCTTTTGGCCCAGATGGGGCTTTTATTAGTTTGTTACTACGGGGAGAAACTTCTTTCTTGTACTGTCGTTTATCGCGCCTGATCGCTTTATCTTCTTCTGTAATCTGCGTACGAATTTTAAAAACAGCATCCGTTTTTGCTTTGCGCTCCTTCTGTTCAGGCGATTGGGAAGCATGCTTCTTTTTTGGCGGCTCAACAGGCTCGCCTCTCCCCTCTCCAGCCACTCTAAAACTTTCCATTTTAACCTCACTTCTTAAACTTTATTATAATATAAATATTTATTTTAGTATAGGAGATGCTTTTGCCCCCTGTTTAGAAGAGAGAAGTTATCATGCCAATTTTTGACCCCATTTTACGCCAACTGCCAATATAGGTCCTGGCCTCTCAAGAGTATGCAGAACTTAAGATCGAACTTGCAATAAAGCATCCAAAGGATATGCTTGCCTACCTAGAAGGTAAAGAAGGCTTTATTCACAAGATCTTAAGTAAGTCTCCAAAACAGTCCCCCC
>CAYWZU010000056.1:7916-9588 GCA_964462925.1 uncultured bacterium | reverse complement strand
AAAAACGGAAAGTATTTATGCAAGCAACTATTTTTATGATGCAACCTAACCAGCAGACGACCGGTATCACTTATGATAAAACTCTTAAAACACCAGGAGTTGCTTTGCATGAAGTTGATGGCGTGGTTTTTGCAGTGCAGATATGTCATAATCATTTACCTTTGAGCCAACTTGCTCTGCAGCGTCTCGAGCTAGTCGCAATAAAAACTCCAGAAAGTGAATTACAAGCCTGGACGGATAAAATGGTTGACAGCGTCAAGTGTTGTAAAGCTAATATGGAAAATAATGACCAACAGTCTAAAGGGTATCAACTTGCCAAGAGGCATATGATTCAAGAAGATGAACAGATCCTTCGCTACCTAACCGGCTCGCAAGTGCAAGATAGTGGAAGTAATCCATCAAATCAAAAACGGTTTTTTAGTACCTATAATAATCACTACTCACAACATGGGCCAGCTGTTCAGGCACCCGGAGACACTCCTGTGCTTTGTCATGCGCAACATTCGACCCTAATGCCGCATGAGACGCTGCAAGCGCTCCATCAGTTGAAGGACCTTACAACAGATGGATACCAAAAGGCGCTTCTTGCTTCTATAAAGGCGATCCAGCAATGCCAGCTGATAGCCCTTGAAGGCCAAATCCAAACACTGAGTAATACCCTTGCACCTAACCAACTTAAGTGTCTTGTGAATAATGGTTCTCAAAATATGAGAAATACTAATGAGCGTTTTCAGGTGCTATTCGATGGTTATCAAACAATGATCGACGATGACAAGATTTTACTCTCTAAGCTTAGTGAAGAACTTCGAAAATTGGGCTAGTCTCGACTTTTAAGAAGTTTTAGTAGAATTGACCTAAGGTTTGGGGGATAGAGTCTCGCCAGCTACTACTAGACCTCAGGCTCCATCACCAAAAACTATTCCGAGAGAAACCTCCTCATTAACTTTTTTATCTCAGTTTGGTAGGGAACGCCTAGAAGCTTACATTTTGTTTTAAATGCCCTCAGAAGAGATGGTTCAACTTTGAGACTTATCAGCTGGCATTTTTCTAGCTTTTCGCTATGAAGGGTTTGAAAATCTTCAAGAAACTCTAGAATCTGATCCGGAGTAAGTTCTTTTGCGCGCTCAAGATACTCCTTATTAAAGTACTGCACAGGACGTTCTTTCATAGTGCCTCGAGCGATTTTATATCTTCTAAATCTTGTGGACGACCGGAAGCTTTTTTCATCGCGATAAGGTCCTCTCTTGAAAGTATTACAATTTTACCTTCAGATGTCCGAATTGTTTTTGTACGAGCATGAGCAAGGTCGTAATTGATGATAATATCAACCTGTTCGCTCGTTTTGATAGGATTATAGAAACTCCAGGATATAAGATTTCTATTCTTGATGTATTCATCTCTGAAAGTAAAGATAGTTTTGGCATCTACAGGTATTCTTGAAAGCAGTCCAATTTGTTTTAAAACTGCCTCCATTTTCTCGAGATTGCCAAGAGTCCAACGTATCGCAAAATCAACGTCAAATGTTCCTCGTGGCGCTCCATGAAAGGCTACTGCATATCCTCCAACTACCGCATAGGGTATTTTAGCATCTTCCAATGCTTTGCAAACTTTATGAATAAACATTCGACCTATTGGTATATACCGGTATATACCCATTATATGAGGAAAATTG
>CAYWZU010000056.1:0-7816 GCA_964462925.1 uncultured bacterium | reverse complement strand
ATACATTGATGAGGCCATTTTAAGCAAGAATAGATATTTTTGATTTTGCATTATAATGGACTCACTATATATACTAGTCACTCTTACAAATATGTAACTGAGTGAAATGATGAACAATCTTGCAACGAGTCTAGCAAAGCCAATAATTAGACCAAAAGATGAGGCGGAAGTTTATAGGAATCTGGCTCAAAACGTCGAGGCATTTGACAGCCGTTTAAAGCAGTCAGAAGAAATTTTGGCATCTACTATCCGCAAAATCGAAAATGCTGAGAAAGGTAATGCTCGAGTACGAGCTGTGATACGCATTTCCTCTGCAATCAGCAGTGCCTCAACATCTATTATACTTACTACTGCTCTCACTACCCCTTTGGCAGTTGGTCTTGGAGCAATTGTAGGCTCTTCTGTTCTAACGTATTGGTTAGTTGATAAATATTTAATGAGGAAGTAATCATATGGCATCTCCTATTTCAGATCGAGCTAGCTCATTTGATGAGATAGTTGCTCAGCAACATCTCCAAGATTTAGCAGCAGCAAGTTCGATTCTTGACGAAACATTACACAAGATGGAGCAAGACATCGAATCCATTAAAGCAAAAACTGAGTCGTTGCAACATAGGGTTAAGTCAATTAAAAACGCATCCCATGCTATGATTGTTGTATCTGCTTCTATTGCACTATATGCTTTCGCATGTGGTGTGCGTCGTTATTTATAATCAGGAAAAAATTATGAGCTCAAGGATAGGAAGTCATCCTTTTGAAAGAACAGCTATTAAAGATTTATCAAGAGATGAGTTAAAAGAAATTTTTAAGCGTTGTGATAGCGTTGATCAACTATATATACGAGAGGTTTGCGGACGCTGGAAGAGGATAAGTGAAGAAACGCATCTAGGTCAGCCACTCTTGGATCCTCAATTTATGCACACCCTAGAAAGTCTAAATCGGCTTGACAATAGAATTTCGGGGATAGAGCAGGGCGTTCTTAAACTTGATCAAGATGTCGAACATGTAGAACATGTTCAACACAAAATAACAGATCTTAGTTTTGCAGCAACGGTGATTAACCTTGGAGCTTCATATATACTGGGTGGTTTTCTTGCTATTGAGGCAATAGTGAGTCAGATTAAAAAATAAAACCAAAACCACGCATCTGTGGAAGGTGGAAGGGGCCGGCCCCTTTTCCTGCAATCCCAACAAGACAGCCTGTGCGGTTTTAGCGGAAGCTATGCTGCTGCATGACGTATGAAATTATATTTTGGTAGGTTCTTCTTTGTGCACAGTCGGCACATTTCCAGGCGATGCCGCAAAGAGCTATCCGGTACAAACTTGGGAGATTTCCTTCGGTCATCGAGGAAAATATTTGCCAAGCTCCCAATGCGAGTGCAGCACTTTTTATAACGCGAGAATAGTCCAGCAAGTTGAGATCTGTTTGATGTTCTTGAATTGTAAAAGGGCGCTCACGAGGCTCCCACAAATAGAGCCATGGCAATGTCATGATAGCCTTGCCTTAAGAATCTTGTATGCAGAGTCAAAAAGGGCATCCTGCGTGAGAGTGCCGTCTATAGTGTGGATGCGATTTGGGTGAAGGGATGCAAGTTTTTGAAAGCCTGTTCGCACTTTTTGGTGAAATTCTGGGGCTTCCCTCTCGAGGCGGTCTGCATTTTGGCCGCGCTTTTGGGTGCGTAGCAGGCCAAGTTTTGGGTCTATGTCTATATAGAAGGTAAGGTCTGGATTAAAGCCTTTTGTTGCCAAATTTGCAACAGTAGCAACGTAGTCCATGCCGAGGCCGCGAGCTTCTCCCTGATAGGCAATAGAAGAATCAGTAAAACGGTCGCAAAGTACAATCACTCCCCTCTTAAGTGCAGGCTTTATCTTCTCTTCAAGATGCTGAATGCGGCTTGCAAGGAAGATAAAGAGCTCTGCAGTTGGCGATATCTCCCCCTTACGATGCAGGACAATATCGCGAAGCTCTTCGCCAAGAGGTGTGCCGCCTGGCTCTCTTGTTACAAGGACTTCATGCTTTTCATCTTTAAGCTGTTTTTCAAGCTTTTGTATGAGGGTGCTTTTTCCAGCACCCTCTCCACCTTCAAAGGTGACAAAGAGGCCCTTTGTCATTCCTCAGTGCCCTCAACGTCAGGTGCAGCTTCGCCTTCAACTTCCTGGATGACATCTGCTCCGTTTTGCTCTACTGGAGTATCTCCCGCTGCTTCTTCTTCACCTTCGATGCGCGCAATCTTTTGAAGTGCAACAAGGATATCATCTTTCAGGTTTGCAAGGCGTACACCTTGCGTATTTCTGCCCATGATGCGAACATCTGAAAGGCGGATACGGATAGTCTGCCCACCTTGTGATACCATAAGAAGCGCGTCGTTATCTGTTACAGAAAGCGCTCCTGCTACGTTGCCATTACGCTCACTTGTTATAATTGAGCGAACGCCTACGCCGCCGCGGTGCGACTTTCTAAACTCATCGACTTGTGATTTTTTGCCAAAGCCGTTTTCACAGACAACTAAGATCACATCTTGCGGGGTTACTGTCTCGCAACCTACTACCTCATCGCCTTCACCGCGCAGGGTAACGCCGCGCACTCCTCGTGCAGTTCTACCCATAGCGCGAACTTCCTGCTCGTCAAAGCGCACTGCCATACCATTTTTGGTAAAGAGCATAACTTCTTGGCCGGCTGTCGTGCGTCTTGCAGCGATAAGCTCATCACCTTCGTCAATAGTAAGTGCAATGATGCCCTTTCTACGTGGATTGCTAAACTCATCAAGGGATGTTTTCTTCACAACGCCCTTCTTTGTTGCCATAAGGAGGTAGGTATCTGGCGTAAAGCTTGAAACCTGGACGATAGTCGCAATTTTCTCTTCAGGCTTGAGGTCTTCAAGTAGGTTGATGAGCGGTTTGCCTTTAGATCTACGTCCCGTATCTGGAATCTGCCACACCTTAAGCCAGTAGAGTCTTCCAAGTGAAGTGAAGATAAGGAGATAATCATGCGTAGATGCAATGTGGACGCTCTTAATCGCATCTTGCTCTTTTTTCAGCTCAAATCCTGCGATGCCCTGACCGCCTCTTCGCTGCTCGCGGAAGAGTGTTGTCGACATGCGCTTGATGTAGTCATCATTTGAAATGGTGATTACCACATCTTCGTTAGGAATCAGATCTTCCATATTCAGATCACCTTCATGGGCGACAATCTGCGTCTTTCTCTCTGACTTATTATGCTTCTGAATATCTGTAAGCTCTTCTTTAATCAGATCCTTAACTTTCTGCTCAGAGCCTAAAATCTCTTTGTAGTAGCGGATCTTTTCTAAAAGCGCGTTGTATTCGTTAGTGATTTTATCGCGCTCAAGGCCCGTAAGCTGGTAGAGGCGAAGATCAAGAATTGCATGTGCCTGACGCTCTGAAAGCCGGTAGGTCTCCATAAGGCCGATCTTCGCTTCCTCTCGAGATGCACTTTCGCGAATAAGGCGTATAACCTCTTCGAGATGGTCAAGTGCCTTGAGGTAGCCTTCTAATACATGGGCTCTAGCTTCTGCTTGCGCAAGCTCATACCTTGTACGGCGGCGTATTACCTCCATACGGTGTTCTATCCATGCATAGATCATCTGCTTGATGTTCATCATGCGCGGAAGACCCTTATCAAGTGCCAGCATATTGCAGCCAAAGGTCACTTCAAGGTCAGAGTGCTTATAGAGCTGGTTTGTGATAACTTCTGTCATCTCGCCTTTTTTGAGCTCGACAACAACGCGAAGGCCGTCGCGGTCTGATTCGTCGCGAAGATCAGATATTCCTGTTATCACCTTACTCTGGATGCATTCCGCAATCTGCTGAATGAGGCTCGATTTATTGACATTGTAAGGGATTTCAGTGATGACTAAACGCTGCCTGTCTGAATTTTCAATCTCTTCAGTAGTGACAACGCCGCGTAGGGTGAGCTTTCCCTTGCCAGTATGAAACGCTTCTTTTATGCCGCGATATCCGCATATAACGCCGCCTGTAGGAAAATCAGGACCTGGCATTACTTGCATAATGTCATCGACAGAAGTGAGCGGGTTATCAAGGATTAAAAGCGTTGCCTTGATAATTTCATTAAGGTTATGCGGCGGTATGTTCGTTGCCATACCAACGGCAATACCCGATGATCCATTACAAAGAAGATTTGGAAACTTTGAAGGAAATACTGTTGGCTCTTTCTTTGTCTCATCGTAGTTTGGGACAAAATCAACAGTATCTTTTTCGAGGTCATCCATCAACTGCATAGCAGAGTGGGTAAGGCGAGCTTCTGTATAACGCATAGCAGCTGGAGGGTCTCCATCGATGGAGCCGAAGTTACCCTGGCTGTTGACGAGAGTATATCTCATCGCCCAATCTTGTGCCATACGGACAAGTGTTGGATAGATCACCATTTCACCGTGCGGGTGGTAGTCACCGGATGTGTCACCGCAAATTTTTGCGCATTTACGGTGCTTTGCACTAGGGCCGAGGTTTAGCTGCTTCATCGCAAAGAGAATACGTCTCTGCGACGGCTTTAAGCCATCTCGCACGTCAGGAAGCGCGCGAGAAATAATAACAGACATGGAATAGCGAAGATAACTTTCACGAAGCTCCTCTTCAACGCTGCGATTAACTAATAGTTCGCCTTCAGTATAGGAAGTCATAAAAGTCTCCGTCAGATGTCTAGGTTTTTAACTGCAAGTGCATGCTGTTCAATAAATGCTCTCCTTGGCGGCACCTCTTCGCCCATAAGCATAGTAAACATATGCTCAGACGCAACAAGGTCTGCAAGGTTTACGCGTACAAGCGTTCGCTTTTGCGGATCGATAGTCGTTTCCCAAAGCTGGTCTGGGTTCATTTCACCAAGACCTTTATAGCGCTGGATCTCAACGTCTTTTCTACCGTTTAATCGAACGGCGTCGATAAAGTCTTTGAGTCTGTAGAGCGGGGTTTCTCGGCTGCCCTGTTCTACAAGGGTAAAGAGAGGCTCTTCAGATGGAATGAGGTATTGATCAAGTGTAGCCCCAACAGTGCGTAAGTGCTTATGAAGATCCTGTATGATGATGTCATCATAAAACTCTGTAAAGGCAAGCCCCTTTGGACGAAACTCTCTCATTTCAGGAGTAATTTCATCAGCAGGAATTGACGCGAGCGTCTTTTCAAAGCGTGCACGTTCATGCTCTTCTTGTATGCGCCGAAGCCCTGCAAACTCTTCGTCAGTAAATACAAACTCTTCGCCATCTACAAGGTGGGCTATGTAGCGAGGCAGCGTGCCATCTGCTCTCTTTCTTGCAAGGTATTCTCTAAAGGGAACGCCTTTTCTTTCGATTCGGGCAATAAAGTTTTCAATCTCCAAAACAGCTTCAGCAAAAGGCTTTAGCTTATCATGTGCGATCAGCTCGCCATTTCGCTTGATTTCAAGGTCGCTTGTGCCGAGCTCGAGGAGATAGTCGTCCATTTCACGTTCAGAATGTATGTAGCGAGATGTTTTTTTACGTACGACTCTAAAGAGCGGCGGCTGGGCAATATAGACAAAGTTATTTTCTATAAGTTGCGGCATATGACGATAGAAGAAGGTAAGCAGAAGCGTTCTGATGTGAGATCCATCGACGTCAGCATCCGTCATGATGATAATTTTATGGTAGCGAAGCTTTTCGAGCGAAAAGCCATCTCTTCCAACACCGCATCCAAGCGCAGATACCATCTTGCACACTTCGTCGTTTTGGAGCACCTTTTCAAGTCGTGCCTTTTCGACGTTAAGGATTTTACCTCGTATCGGCAAAATAGCTTGGTAGCGTCTATCGCGGCATCCCTTCAAGGTACCTCCCGCGGAGTCTCCTTCTACTATATAGATCTCGCAGAGGGCTGGATTTTTCTCCTGGCAGTCAACAAGCTTTCCTGGCAGGCGGCCAGAATCAAGGGCACTTTTACGAAGCGTAAGCTCTCGTGCTCTTTTTGCTGCTTCCCTTGCCTGCGCAGCGATTATTGCTTTTTCAGCAATAGTCTTTGCAACATGCGGGTTTTCGTCAAAAAATGTAGAAAGCCCCTCCCCTACTATCTGCTGGACAATAGAGCCTACGTCGCTGTTACCGAGGCGCTGCTTAGTTTGGCCTTCGAACTGAGGATTTGCTACTTTTACGCTAATCACAGCAGTGAGGCCTTCTCGCATATCTTCACCGGTGAGCGAGAGTTTATCACTTTTGAGGAGGTTTTTTTCTTTAATAAAGCCGTTTAACACACGGGTGAGGGCTGTTGAGAACCCTGTAAGGTGCGTTCCGCCGTGTCTTGTTGCAATGTTGTTTGCATAGCAGAAAATTGTTTCCGCATAGCCGTCGTTCCATTGAAGGGCAACTTCTGCCTCTATCATGCCGTCATCGCCAGTTTTTCCGCCCTTCACATAAATCGGAGTCGGGAAAAGAGCTGTTTTATTTTCATTCAGGTATTCGACAAAAGAGCGAAGACCGCCTCTATACAAAAATTCTGCGTCATCTCTTCCGCCATTTCTCTCATCGTGAAGATTGATCTGAACGCCAGGATTTAAGAAGGCAAGTTCGCGAAGGCGTGTAACTAAGGTATCATACTCGACATCAAGCACCTTCATCACCTGGCCATCTGCCCAGTAGGTAATTTTTGTACCGCGTTTTGTTGTAGTTCCTACAACTTTTAGCGGCTTTGTAACTTCACCGCGAGCAAACTCAATTTCATATATTTGACCATCTTTAAAGACGTTTACAACCATCTTTTCTGAAAGTGCGCATACGCAAGAGACGCCAACGCCGTGAAGACCGCCAGATACCTTGTAGGTCTCTTTGTCAAATTTTCCACCTGCGTGAAGGACAGTCATAACAACTTCAAGAGCAGATACATCGCGACCTCTTCGCTCGGATTCACGCTCATGCTTTCCTACAGGAATGCCTCGTCCGTCATCTTCGATGGTGATTCCGCGGTCCCGGTGAAGTGTAATATCGATCGTTGTGCAATGGCCTGCCATAGCTTCATCGATTGAGTTATCGACGACTTCATAGACAAGCTGGTGCAAACCGTTAATGCCGGTATCACCAATGTACATACCAGGCCTCTCGCGCACCGCCTGAAGACCTTCTAGGACGGTAATAGAGCTGGCATTGTACTGATTTGCCAATTCTTCTGACTGAGTTTCACGCTCTTGTTTCATAATTTATCCTATGCGAAACACAATGTTTCTTATCGAAATTCCAGAAAATTTAACCCGAATTGATTGAATGAGTTTACTTTTGTCGTGAGGATTACTTAGCAAGCTAAGAAGTGTTGAATTCTTGACCTTAACGTATAGAACACCATCTTCAAACCGCTCAGCTCTTGACATTGCTGCAAGCTTAGATCCGATAACTTCAGGCCATGCATCAACCACATTCTGCGGCTGTAGGTGGAACCTAGCTTCTACCTTTGCAAGCACGCCTGGCAAAACCTCGCCAAGCTTTCGCGACGTAACTTTAGTAGACACCCTCTTAAGACCCTTTTGGAGGCATTTTTAACACTCGTAAATTATACCAAATTTTAGTGTGAAGGACAAGGGTTTTTCGGCTTTTTTTTACCACAGAGACACAGAGGCACAGAGAAGAGAAAATCGGAGAAAAATCAGGTTTAGGCTTTTAGACGGCGAATCCCATCTTTAAGGACTGAGACATTGAAATTGATAAGAAGACCACGACCTCCACCACGTAATTTAATATAAGAAAGTACTTGAGCTTCATGTACAGGAGCGAGTTCTAGTACAGATTTAATTTCTACTATAACTTGACCTTCAACTAGCATATCTATTCTAAATTCGGAATCTAGAGATATG
>CAYWZU010000055.1:0-13894 GCA_964462925.1 uncultured bacterium | reverse complement strand
ATTCCTAGATGAATGATTGCCTCCTAGCTGCAAAGTTAGAAGACAGAATCCGGCTTATCATCTTCCCAGCTTTTTTATTAATTACAAACGACCAAAAGGACGTAAAGGACTTATGCATTTGTCCTTTATGTCCTTTTCTATTGAATTTTATATTGTCAAAGATTATTTCTCGGGTAAGGTGGTACCATTATGCTCTTTGATCTCGATCTTATACAACGTGTGTACGCAAAGCAAAAAGCGGAGCTTGATCGCATACGCAAAACACTCAATCGTCCGCTCACGCTCACTGAAAAAATTCTCTTTACACATCTTGCAAATGGTATAAAGAAAGATCCACAAAGAGGAAAAGAGTACCTTGAATTTTTGCCAGATCGCGTTGCGATGCAAGATGCGACAGCCCAGATGGCGCTGCTTCAATTTATGCTCTCGAAGCGAAAGAAAACTGCCGTGCCAACATCAGTACATTGTGATCATTTGATTCAGGCAGAGGTGGGTGCACAAAAGGATTTGGCTAGGTCAGAGCGGGAAAGCTCAGAGGTCTATCAATTTCTAAAAAGCGTCTCAAATAAATTTGGGATTGGTTTTTGGAAACCTGGCGCTGGCATTATCCACCAAGTTCTTTTAGAAAATTATGCCTTTCCAGGCGGCCTTATGATAGGCACAGATTCCCATACTCCTAATGCCGGCGGCCTTGGCATGCTTGCGATTGGAGTGGGGGGAGCAGATGCCGTTGATGTTATGGCAGGCATGAGCTGGGAGCTCAAATGTCCAAAAATCATTGGCGTGAAGCTTACTGGAGAGCTTTCTGGCTGGACAGCGGCAAAAGATGTCATCTTAAAAGTTGCAGGGATCCTCACTGTTAAAGGAGGAACGGGCGCCATAATCGAATATTTTGGAGAAGGCGCAAAATCAATCTCATGCACAGGTAAAGCCACCATTTGCAACATGGGCGCAGAAGTTGGCGCGACAACATCAGTCTTTGGCTATGATGAGCGAATGAGCGGCTATCTGCGGGCAACAGGTAGAGAAGATGTAGCTACTCTTGCAGATAGCATGACTGATTTATTCACTCCAGATAAAGAGGTAGCTGAAGATCCACATAGCTACTATGACTCTGTAATAGAAATTAATCTCTCTGAGCTTTCACCCTATGTCAATGGACCCTATTCCCCAGATAGGGCCTGGAAAATTGATGAACTTGCTGATGCGGTAACAGCTCATGAATATCCAGACACTATAAAGGTAGCATTAATTGGTAGCTGCACAAACTCTAGCTATGAAGATATTGAACGAGCAGCAAGCATCGCAAAACAGGCTTTAAAGGCAGGGCTTAAAGCAAAATGTCCGCTTACAATAACTCCTGGATCTGAACAAATAAGGGCTACTATCGCACGAGATGGACAGCTTGAGCTTTTAGAGGCGATCGGAGGACTTGTTCTTGCCAATGCATGCGGACCATGCATCGGCCAGTGGAAGCGTACGGATGTAGCCTTCGGAGAAAAAAACACTATACTTACTTCCTACAACCGAAATTTTTCAGGAAGAAACGACGCAAACCCAGGTACTCACTCCTTTGTCGCAAGTCCGGAGCTCGTAATCGCCATGAGCCTTGCGGGAAAAATGTCCTTTAATCCGCTTACGGACGATCTCATAAATGAGAAGGGTGAAAAAATCCGTTTAGCCGCACCAACTGGTAAAGAGCTGCCAGAAAGGGGCTTTGAGGCAGGTCTTGTAGGCTATGAAGCACCGGCAAAAGATGGATCTGATGTCGAAGTTGTGGTAGATCCAAATAGCGAACGCCTTCAGTTGCTCACACCATTTACTCCTTGGAAAGATGGAGATTTTAAAGATCTTGTAGTGCTTGCAAAGATTGCAGGTAAATGTACAACCGACCATATTTCCCCTGCAGGCAGATGGCTTAAATATAGAGGCCATCTTGATAAAATCTCAGATAATATGTTTTCCGGGGCACAAAATGCCTTTCGTGATGAAGTAGGTCGTGGAATCAATGTCCTTACCGAAAAAATTGATAGCTTCTCAAATGTTGCACGAGCGTATAAAACGCAACATATTGGCTGGGTTGCTGTAGGAGATGAAAATTATGGTGAAGGCTCAAGCAGGGAACATGCTGCCATGGAGCCGCGCTATCTTGGCGCAAGGGTAATTATTGTAAAAAGCTTTGCCCGTATTCACGAGACAAACCTCAAAAAGCAGGGGATTTTAGCCCTTACTTTTGCAAATCCTGGCGATTATGACAAAATCAGAGAAAATGACCGGCTTACTGTTCTAAACATTGCCGATTTTCAAGAACATGAGCCGCTTATTCTTGAAATCTTGCATGCCGATGGCCAAAAAGAACAGATCAAATTGCTGCACACCTACAACAAAAATCAGATAGGCTGGCTGCGCGCAGGCGGCGCATTAAATAAGCTGAATTCTGCTTGATCCTAACAAACATAATCTTTATGTTGATAACGTGTAAAATCAAACTTAAAGGAGATATACCTATGCGTATTCTTACACTTGCCCTAGCGTCATGTTTCGCGCTCTCACAGATGAGTGCTATTATGCCCAAAACAGCTCCAAAAGCACAAAATCCTGCAGCCAAGATAAAGCAACAGCCAAAGCAAAAACAAAAAAATAGCCGCCATTGGCACTATGGCTCTTCTACATCTTCTTCATCATCATCTTCTTCTTCTTCTTCTTCTTCTTCAAGAAGATCAACAAATTTAGCCCATTGTGGGTCCTTTACACAAAATTTAGATCTTGATGTTGAATTTGATCCTACAACGCTTAGCTCTGTCCTTGTGCCTGTAGCAGACACAGATCCTGCAGCATCAGCGATGATTTTTGATACAAACGAGCCAGGCAGCCCACTACACATTGTCCATCCAGTACCAGGACCGGACTATACAAGATTTCGTGTTGAAGAAGAGGGTACATACCTAATTACCTATACATTTACTATCGGCTGTCAGACAGGATCATGCTATAACGGCGTTTTTGTGCAGCTTTATGATGCAGCAACTGATGTCGCTTTGAATCCAAATCCATTTCAATTTATAGATACAGAAGTTTTTGCTGAATTTACTGATAGTGAAGCTGTGTCAGGTCAACAATTAATGTATCTGCCTCAGGGAGCAGAAGTTCAGCTTCGCCTTATTTCGGTATTTAACTATGGCGATCTTTGGATTGCAAACCCATCGATGACTCTTACACGTATAGCTGACTAAGCTATATAGAGTCCGTCAGAGGGGTCAGCTTGAAGTCGAAGGAGCGATGATTCATCAATCATCAGATTGAGTTCTGTCGCTCCTGTAATGAGTTTATGATGGACATAGACGCGTCTCAAAAGAGAGTTTGCATCAAATTGCAGTTCAAATTCAAGCCAGCCTTCATTAAAATAAAAAGAATACAGACTGCTTGAGCTAAATTTTTCCTTTCGTAGGGCATTGTGGAAGGCGCGTTCTGCTTCCATGCGCGGCATGAATTTGGAGAGGCGTGTGGGAGTCTGAGACTGACATTTGCTAAGAAATTTTTGGAATTCAATGCTATTTTTGAGCTCTATGCCGAGTGATCCTGCGACATCCTCCGGCAATGAGACCGGATAGCGGAATCGAATGAGCATATTTCGGACTGCATGTAAAAATTGCATACGCCTATTTACGATAAGGTCTGCCATCAACTATAATCCGAATTAGATATTTTGGAAACGATTTTTTATGCTTGGGATATTTCTCGATCAAGAAACAACCGGCTTAGACAGTGCAAAACATAAGCTATTAGAGATTGCAATCAAGGTAGTTGATCTCTCAACGGGAGATACCTCGGCAGTCTATGAGGCGGTAGTGAGGCAGCCGGAAGCTATTTTTAAGGCAAGTGACCCCCAGGCACTTGAAGTAAATGGTTTTTCTTTTAAAGCTTTGGAAACTGGCAAATCGGAAGCTGAGATTGGTAAGGAAATTATTGAGCTTTTCACCTCCCTCGGGGTCGTTCGTACAAAAGCTGTCTTTATCTGTCAAAATCCTTCCTTCGATAGAGCGTTTTTTGCCCATCTTGTGCCGCCATATGAGCAGGAAAGGATGCAGTGGCCCTACCACTGGCTGGATCTTGCCTCGATGTACTGGGCACTTGAGCTCAAAAAATCTCAAGAACAAGAACGTGATCTGCCTCCAGAAATTGTCTTATCAAAAGACACTATTGCAAAAAGCTTAGGCCTTCCCGGAGAAGAAAAGCCTCACCGTGCTATGCACGGCGTAGATCATTTGCTTGAGTGTTATACCAAGCTTGTTGGGTTTTGCGTTCCTCAATCTTAAGAATCCTTGCCCTTATCCGTATTGTTTTTAATTTTCGGGCACGGGCACGGGCAAGGATACTCTTGAAATTAATCGGATTTTACGATAAAATCCGCCTTTCTGACCTAGGAGAAAAATAGAGATGTTTCAAATGCTTGTGCCCTATCTTGTGCCAGCAGTTGAAATTATCGTTATGGCAGCTGCTATCTATTACCTTCTTTCCTTCTTCTGGAACACGCGTGCGATGGATCTCGTCCTCGGCGTCATAGTCTTTTTGGCACTCTTTTTATTTGCAAGCTGGCTCCATTTTCCTGTGCTCGAAAGTATTATGCATAATTTTGTAAGTGTTGCCATCATTGCAATGCTTATTATCTTTCAGCCTGAGCTTCGTCTTGCACTCTCTAAACTTTCTGTGAAAGGCAAAAAATATGAAGAGCTCTCTGAGTTTGACCGCTTTTTGGATAGCCTTACAAATAGCGTCTACAGATTGTCAGAGCGAAGAATTGGAGCGCTTATTTTGCTAGAAAATCAAGATTCACTCGATGAATTTGCATCTCGCGCTGTCATGCTAAAGAGCCACTTTTCCTCTGAGCTTCTCGAGTCGATTTTTACCGCAAGCTCACCGCTTCATGATGGTGCGGTGTTGATTCGCGGAACAGAAATCCTTGCTGCTGCAGTTATTTTGCCCCTTGCAGATGATAGCACGCAGATTTCTCGCTCGATGGGTACTCGCCATAGGGCAGCACTTGGCATAACACAGCTTACAGATGCTTTGAGCATTGTTGTATCCGAGGAGACTGGCAAGGTAAGTATTGCCCGAGAAGGTATTATGACAAGGGGAGTAAAGATGGATCGCTTTAAAGGGATACTAAGAAGCATCTTTACGCCGCCAAAGTCTGAAATTGTTGCTAAACTTTCTCTCAACGACTGGTTAAAGTCATGGAAAGATTCTTAAAAAAAATATTTGTTGAAAATTTCCAGAGAAAGTTCATCGCGATTCTCTCTGCTATCTGCCTGTGGTTTTTGGTGCACAACTCAATCACAGCAACGCGCACCTTTACCCATGTGCCTATCCGTGTGGTTAACGTAGCACCTGATAAAACCATTCGGGGCCTAATGCCAAATGGGATTTTGGATCGCAAGCTTACCATCACGCTTACCGGCAAGAAGACAATAATTGAGCGCTTGGAGCCTGGCGATTTTGAAGTTGTTGTCGATGCGAGTGGAAAGCCAGATGAATGGATTGTACAGATTGCCAAAAAAAATCTCGTAAGCCTAAATCCCGATATCGACCTCTTGCATAGCGTTACGAAACTCTCTCAAAGCGAATTTGTACTTAGACTCTCTAGACTTCTTACAGATAAGATACCCATCTACATAACACATCCGAAGGGAGAGCCTCCTGAAGGGTATCAATTTTTAGATATCTGGCCGCAAAAGCTCTCGCAAATAGTGAGCGGTCCTGAAGAGGATGTAAAGGCGCTCCAGGCAAAGGGGTTAGAGCTTACCTTTGATCTAAATGACATTACAGAAGATGAGTTAAATAGCCTCGTCTCTACACATTCAGCTCAAGGTGATGAGGTGAGCTTTATTGTTCCAGATTCTTGGAAAAGGGTGCAAATTCCCTTTTTACACGATATGAAGCAAGATATTAATGGACCAGAAGCCAAAAATTTACATATAGACTTTTTGCGCAAAAACCTGCTTCCGCTCGATTGCGAAGTGCCTATTCGCGCTTTTTATCCACTTGCGACAGCAAATACGGTAAATCCAAAAACTGCTCCTCTTCTGGTTGGCAAGGGGCTTATTGAAAAAGAGCAGATTTATTCTATCACAGAACCGCTCTATGTTGATGACGTAAGCCGCCTCTTTCTTGATATTGTGCGAAACCATATTGAAGTTGTAATCATTGCTTCAAAGAAAGAACCTCATGAGCCATTAGAGACTTCTGTGGAATTTGTAGATCCACAAGCTCTTGAAGAGCAGTATGTGCAGCTTCTTTTATCGACAATAAAAGATATGACCGCAGCGCAAAAGCAGCAGAGGGAAAAGGCCCTTCGCATACGCTTTCGCGACTACATGCAGCGCTTTGAGCTCCTGTCAGCAAATGGCAAGCCTATGGCTGTAAAGGCCTTTCTTACAAGCTCTGGTATTGTTGTAAAAGGTTTTGAGTGAAACTCGTCTTTTTAAAAAGTCATATCCAAAAAAAGGGCGGCCTCGAAAAGTACACAAAGCGCCTTATGGAGGGCTTTTGTGCGAAAGGACACGATGTTACGCTCCTTACCACAGATTGGCAAGAGCCAGCTGAAATGCCTCCCTATAAAGTAGTTTCCTTTGGCAATAAAAGCTCCTTTTCGCTTTGGCAACTTATCAAATTTGATAAGGCCTGCAAAGGCTATATTGAGAAGGAAAAACCAGACATCGTCTTTGGCATGGAGCGAAATTTTTGCCTGCAAACCCATTACCGAGCAGGAAATGGCTGCCATGCAGCATACCTTGATCGTCGAAAAAAACAAGAAGGTATTGCAAAATCCGTAAGCTTTGCCCTCAATCCACTCCACAGGCTTATTTTAGCCATGGAAAAAAAGACCTTTGAAAGCCCTGATTTAAAAAGGCTCTTCGTAAATTCGCATCTCGTAGAGCGGGAAATTTTGACCTACTATCCAGGTGTCGATCCTGAAAAAATTGTCGTTGTCCATAACGGCGTAGAGTGGCATGAACTTGCAAAGCCCTTTGAAGAAGGATTTAATCTGCCGCGGCCTTGGAACTATCAGTTTTTATTTGTGGGCAATGAGTATGAACGAAAAGGCCTCAATGAACTTCTCGATGCACTATCGCACCTTAAGGATGAACCTTGGGAGCTAACAGTGATTGGCAAAGAGCGAAAGCCAAAACCTTTTATCGATAAAGCAAAATGGCTCGGCCTTGATACTAAAGTACACTTTTTAGGCCAGCAGCCTGATGTTCGCCCTTATTACAGCAAATCAGACTGCCTTGTCATTCCTTCTCGCTATGACCCATTTGCAAACGTTACTGTTGAAGCCCTCGCCATGGGCCTTCATGTCATCAGCTCAAACCAAAATGGAGGCCACGAGGTCCTCCATGAAAGTTATGCTACCCAAGATGAACTCTTACAAAGCCTAAAAAAAGCGCTTAGAGAGCCAAAAACCAAAACTCAAGCTCTGAAAATTCGTGAAAGTGTTCAATATCTAGATTTTAGCAATCAAATCACTAAAATCATCAAAAATATATAATAGTGTATAATAAATATATGAATAGTAATATTGAGTTTCAGCCCGTAGGGTATATAAAATCTTTCTTTGATTTTGGGCCAAAAGAGCGTGCATTTCTTATTGAATCAGAGGAGGAGCTCCAAAATCTTTGGCAGAGCCTTAATGAACCCAATGTAAACACACCAAAGATTGACTTTCGGCACGATAAGCTACTTGTCGTAAAGGATAATCTTCGTTCAATCGGATGTTTTTTATTTGTGCAGAAAGTGCAATTTGTTGCTGAAAAAATGCTGCAGATTACGTGCGGAGAGGTATCTGATGGAGGGGAAGTTGCTCAATCCCCTGGATTTGCCTATCAATTTTTAGCCGTAGATCGAGCTCTCTCTTTTGTTTGGACTGATATCGAACCACTTTCTTTTACTACAATAGTCGATCGTAAGCTGACAGAATATCGCACTCAGCTAGACGCATGTGACTACTCCATTCTCAGCCGAAAAGATTTACAGATTTTATATAACAAACGATACCAGCTTCTTCTAAATCGCTACCTTGGCCCAAAACTTGGTGTATTCTTACCTCCATCACAGAAATAGATCATCATGGCATGAAGAGCTCATTATCATGCTCTTGGAGCAACATATCACGTAGTGCTTGGGGTAGTGATGGAGATGTCGGAGATCGCTAGGGCTGCTCATCAAGAGTAAGCGCGCTCAGTTTTTTCAAAAGATCTTTTTCTCTTTTACTTACCGGCATTCCATTGGCAATGGATTCTAGAAGATTTACAAATTCCACTATCCTATCAGCTGTTTCTTGATCGATGGACACACCTTGAAATTCCTTCACCTGTGATTCAACGACAAAAGAACAGGCTTGGCGCATGGTCTCTGATGCCCAGGCAAGGCTATCATCTGCAAGAAATTCTCGGACAATCGGTAAGAGCCAAAGAGCCTCTCCTCGCTTAAAATATAAATAATTTCCCATACTATAGAGCGCGTCAGCTTGCTCATGTATGTCCATACTGCTCCACTTTTGTTTATAAAGAGAAATCTCTGCCTTGAACAAATTCGACTCTCTCGCCTTTTCAATGGCAATGACTGCTTCATCTGTAGTACATTTTGTGAGCGCTAAAAGGGCTGAATATTGGATATCAAGAATTGATTCATCTAGTAGTTTCGATCTGGTAATTGATTCGAAAATTTGAATAATATTTTTCCTTATCCGAGAGGCTATTCCTGGATTATTTCCCTCAAGTTCAGTAACGCGGGTTTCAATGATGAAGGAGCAGGCCTTCAGTATTGCCTCATGTGCCCATTGGAGCTCTTTATTGGCAATAAACGCTCTCAATTGTGCTAGTAGTGGATGATTCGCATCCTGCATACGTAAAAGATCTTGATTTATACTGTAAAGAAGTCCAAGTTGCTCTTGCACTGTCATATTAGGCAGGTTCTGCTTTAGATAATTTACGCGCGCCTTAAAACGATTTTCCTGTAAATAAGATAATTGCAGATTTATTGCTTCATCTGATGAAGAATCTATAATCCCATCGAGTGTTTCGCAATAGGTTTCTGAAATTGGACGATAGTGGCAAAACGAGGAGGTGCTAGCAATTTCCTTGAGCAGATGGACAATATATAGTACTTTTCTATCAGAAAGTGATTTACCTTCTACCTTATGTTCAACAAGATAGTGAGAGGCTCGTCTAATGAACTCATGAGCCCAAGAGGGGTTTTGCTCACTTACAAATGCACGTATAAATGCTAATGCCTGGTGTGTAGTCGGCACTTGAATTTCCCTTAAGTGGTTGCCAAGAACAAGCACTGCTTGTGCCTGCTCACATGCATTCATTCTTGGCCACTTTTGCTGCAGCATTTTCAATGCATCTGCTACATATCCATCCTGAGCTAATCCAAGAGCTAGTAACCGGCCGGTAGTATTGAACCAAAGCTTTTCTCTTTTAGAATTTTCCGCCGGTAATCGCCTCGCACAAGAAAGTAAAAAATGCAGAGAAGCAGGGGTCGTTACTTTGCTCAGGCAAAATCCAATTCGGAAAGGGATTTTAGAAGCGCTGAGGAACTTCACTTTACTAAAGAGCTCGCGTCGGCGGGCTAAGGTCGTTTCTTCCGTTTGCTGTAGCGAAGGTATAATATCATATTGATCCATGTCGTATTGAACCCATGAAGGCTGAGAAGCTATTTCTTTTTCAATTTCATTTGTTTCATCTACGATTTTTTGACGAAGTGCAGGCATCACCACTGCATTGAATGAAGTATTAGGTGGTACTGTAACAACTAGATTAAAGAGCTCGACCATTCGCTTCATCAAGAATTCTCTATAGGCAATATAAAATTGCTTTGATGTAGAGCTCAAGCTAATTAACGACCCGTTATCTAAATACATCTTTTGAAATGAACTTGCAAATTGCTTATTTAATAGAGTGCTTGATAATAGGTTCATTATTATTCCTTAAAATATTAAATAAATTTTAAAGATTGATATTATTAAAGTCAATAAAGATAGGTGGCCGTCCCCTGCGATTCGAAGAATCGCACATCGCAGCCCCCCGGCCCTTTTCATAACTGGGATAATATTTCAGATTGGCCACACTGGGAAGAGTAATTCCAAAAGCAGCTTAGAACATTATGTGGAAAAGATCTCTACTCGTCAGAAGCTTGTGATTTTCAATAAATATCCATGTGTTTTTTCTCAAAAATCACAAGATTTGCTCGGATGTGAGCTAACCCGATTTAAACATTGCGGGAACAAGCCACTTTCGTGCCTCTTTCCCTGGGGAAAAAGAAAGTGGCTTGTCTTTCCTATACTTTTTTTTCAAAGCTTACAAGAATATTCTTAGACTTCAAGGGTGTCGCAGTGAAGCGAGCTGCCGTCGTGTAACATTTCACCTGCGTTAAAAAATGGGGTCAGCTTGGCCTGAAAATGTCTCCATGATAAAGTAGTCAAAGTTCTAGAAAAAGGAAAAATATGTTGCAACTTTAATACGCAACTAGAGAACCACGTTCCTAGTTGCTAGTCTAGTAGCCGTGTAATGCACTCATTAATAAATTCTTTATCCCATAAATCAAGCGAGCGAAGCTGTCTTTCACGCAAAAATGGCACAACGTCTTCTTTTACAGATTTCCAGTCTAGCGTCTCAGCCTTTTCTTTAAGATGTGTCTCTACCCATGGTTTGTCTATGTGTAAATGCTTATTTTTCCAAGGCCCCACCTGAAATAGCGCATTTTGTAGCAGGAGCAAATTAAGCTCCGGTTTTTTAGAACAGTACCAAACCAAATCATACCAATCCCGGCCTTTAACATATTCACGACACAAAAGTGCATGAATCTTCCCTGCTAGCAAACTCGGCATATCTTGTGTAACAATTGAAAATGGCTCTGGAAAATGGACAACTTTTGTCTCGTAAGTCGATCCCATGGGAGGATTTGTGTCTACTTCCAATTTAATTTTAATAACTTGAATGTCGGAAGGATTTCTATCATAAATAAATTTAATCACTTGACCAAAGGATTGGTCTTTAATAAACGCCTTTTTTACAATATCATCTGCTTTTGATTTATCGACAAATTCTGTATCAAAACCATACCCATTAAATTCAAGTTCTATTTCATTAGAGAATTGTCGCCACTCAAAATGAGGATTTGCTTCATGTAATATAAAATCCATGTCTTCAGAAAATCTATTCAGCCCATGCACAATTCTAAGACAGGTCCCTCCCTGAAAAGCAGCATATCTAAAAAACCCCGCTTGGCTGAGGGCTGACAAAATTATTTCTTGGGCAATTTCCTTTAAGGCATTTAATTCCTCGCCTTTATTCGAAGGCTTATATTCCTTAATTCTATCTTCAATTAATCTTAATTCCATTATTAAGATCTCCTAAAATTCTTCGTAAAAAAACTCTAACTTTACTGCTTTGATAATGCTTGGAAAGATTTTGCAATACAGTTCTATCAGCCTCTAGCATATCTTCTATCTCAATTCGTAAATCTAAGTGAATGTCTTTTAGTCCCTGCCAATTTCTAGTGTGTACATAATAGTGATCGGCTATTGCTTTCCAGGGATGTGCAATTAAAAAAGCTTCGCTTTCTGATCCTGATCTTTGTACACCCAAATAACAAAGATAATTTGGCACATGTTTGTACGTAAAAAGACCCAGTGGAGTATCAAAGTCCCTCGCTCGCTTTGCGGTAGCACAAGTTGTAGTATAAACAGCTTCTGGAATCCACTGATGATAGGAAAGAGCTGATTCAAAGCTTATATAGCTTGGACCGTAAATCGCATGTGCAAGCTGAAATGGGCTTGGGAGATTTTTTTGAAATGGCTTTCCAAGTACATATACACCACGACGCAATCGAATCAATGATTTCTTTTTTAATGCGCGATTAACTGCGGCATGACGGCGTGCTGGTTCATTGGGGAAAATTGTGGCGAGATCTGTATCTTTTAGCACACTTATAGGCCAATTAATCAAAAATTGTTCAAATCCAGCATCCATAATGATGCATTGCTCCATGTTGAATACTTACGATTTTCGGAAGCTTCTAACATAAAAATAGGCAAAAACCATAATTTTATGCAAGAAACTTATCTTTTCCGGAAGTTTCTTGCATGTTCATCGAAAAGGTAACCAAAAAATCTTCTATTTGAGGGTGTTGATTTATGCGTTTTTCCAACTTCCACATTATGCCATACTTTTGCCCCTAGGCAGGCCCTTCTAGCCCTTTCCACCGGTTTTTTGAAATAATTTTGCCTTTTTAGAATATTTTATTGTACAATTTGGTTAAGAGCATGATGAAGGAGGGGGTATATGCGCATTTCTAATGAAAGCAATTTTTATAGGCTCCAAGAGGGCAATGCTGGAGAGGGTTGGTGCTATTCTAGGGATGGAAAAAAGATTGAAATAGCCAAAACGTCATGGGAAAAGATGTGCTATATCGGTCGAAAATTACTTTTCTCCAATGGCTCAAATAAAACCTTGACAGAGGCAATAGTTCATACTTTTTCAAGAGAAGACCAGGCAATGATACGTGCCAAATTACAAGATATGAAAGAATTAAAAAGAGTTGGAAAAATTGCAAGATATGCTTCGGTCGCACCAGAAGCTCTAGAGCCTATTAGTACCGATAAGTTATTAGCTGAGATCGACAAAGTCCCGACAGATGAGCTAGACGCAACACATCATGCAAAGCCAGTTTTAAAGGAAGAGTTGCAGCAGCTATCAAAAACGTTTCGTGTATTTAGTAAAATTTATAAACTGGCAGAAGAACTTGATCAGATAAGAGTAAATCATGTCATCGAAAATAAAATCGAAAAAAAACAGATTGATGAGCTTGTTGATCTTTTAAAGAAAATTTCAATTATGCCCTATGGATATGCAACACCTTTTCAACGTAAATTCTATGACGAAGAGCTACAAAAAAGTCCCATTCTAAAAGTGCTTAAGGAACATTATGATACTGCAAATCCAATGAGAATCCCTAACACTAATGATGCTGATATTGATACTCAACTTGCCGAGTTACATGGTTTTTTGGACAGTGTTAATACTCAAACTGCCACTCTTGAATCACACATCGAGGCAAATCCTTCTGATAAAATGCGAATCCTAGGCAAAGCTTTTCATACTTTGTGTGCATCAGAGAAAAAAGAGCATATGAAGAGCGCTTTATCTAAAATTCTACCTGAAAGAGAGTATGTAACCAAAGGCGAGACTTGGGCTAAAGCTATGACTTTTGCTTGCGTATCTTGGGCGTCTACTCTTTCATTAGAAGATAGAAATTTATTTATGGACCATCTCAAGGAGCAATTAGCTAGTGGTCAAATGTTCTATAATTTGCATCAAAGATTTCCTCCCAAAAAATAAATCCTAATCTATTTTTATAGTGCTCTGAAGGGCGCGAAAGGGAAAAACCGCACATAATGGAAGGGGCCAGATACTGCGATTATTCGTGCGATTTGCATATTAGAATCGTACGAATCGCAGTATCTGGCCCCTTTCACAGGCGGCATCACCAATATCGGGGGCCGGGCCTGCATTAGGCATTAGGACTGAGGGCTGCAGAAGAAAACACCTCGTCAGCTGCCCTACTTTCTGATAGGTCTTTGGAGGGAATTAGGCTAGCCAATAATTGCTTCTTCAAGGCTTGTGCCTGGTCATCTTCTTCAGCTTTTCTTGCAAGTTTAGATAACGAGGTAGGATCTCGCGAAATAAGACGCCCAAGGGTTGGCAATGATCCTAATCCAAGCACCCTCGTTAAACAAGCAAGAATCATCCGTGCCTGAATAAGCGTTTTAGACCGCTTATCTGAACGAATGTCATCGATAGTCACATCAAGCTGTGAGCAAACAGCCTGA
>CAYWZU010000054.1:0-14413 GCA_964462925.1 uncultured bacterium | reverse complement strand
GGCCAACTGGTATGCGCTCGGCATCTACAAACTGGCGAACAAGTGTCACCTGGCTAAGCATATGTGCCTCTTCCCCCCGGGAGGAAGAGGCACATATGCTTGTATTTCCTATACTTTAGAATAGCTAATTTCAAATTAAAGGGATTATATGGGACCAATTAGTTCATCTTTTAGAGAAACTCCTAATTATACTGAATCAATGCTACGCACTGCAGCCTTATTATCTACTACAGAAAAAGTTGGCGCTTTTACAATTGGTTTTATCGTCGAAAAAAATTTCTGGTTTGGCGGAAAAAATACCCTTAGACTAGCAGGTTATTCTGTAATCGCCTACTCCGCGCTCAATGCTGTAAAATGCGTGACTGAAGGCTCATCAACCTTCATAACAAGTTCACTAACTGATGGGTTACTTGGCATGACAGGATTTATCAGTGGCAATATCTATACCATGCTTAATGGATGCAAAAAGTAAAAATACGCACTATCAGCTATTGCAAGGGCAGCCACTGTTTATGACAGTATACCAATTCTTGAACTTGAATGGGTATATAGCAGACAACAAAGTCTTGTCTCGGTTATGAAGCCCCTTTAGTGTCCTATTTTATTAAACGATAAAAGCTATCTTCTGGTAGAGTGGGCAAAATGGAGGAATTTTTCTATGTTGCACATCTACGTAGCCCTTCTCTGCCTTTTGTGTAGCAGCGCTTTTGCAGGGTGTACAAAAACGCCCATTAAACATCTTGTGGTTATAGTGCAGGAAAACCGCACCTTCGATCACTACTTTGCCACCTATCCTCATGCTGAAAATTTGCCTGGAGAAAAGCACTTTCATGCAAAGAAAAATACTCCTTCAGTAAATGGGCTCAACACTCCCCTGCTTACGATCAACAAAAACCTCTTTCAACCCTTTCGCCTTTCGCCTGAAGATGCAGCCACAGTAACGTGCGATCCCGATCACTCCTACACCTTTTTGCAAGTGGCAATGGATATGGGGCTTGTGGATAAATTTGTGCAGGCAGAAGTAGATGCTGACTGCGCAGCCACTCCTTGGGTTACTATGGGCTATTTTGATGGCAACACCGTCTATGCCCTTTGGACATATGCCCAAAACTTTGCTATGAGCGATAACTTCCATGCCACAAGCTTTGGTCCCTCAACTATTGGCGCACTTAACCTTATTTCAGGACAGACTCACGGCGTTATCCTTACCCCATCTACGCCTTCGAACCCAAATGTAGTAGATGATACGATGATAAACAACGTTGAGCCCACATACGATATGTGCTCTAAACCAAACAAACAAACTGCAAGCATGAGCGGCATTAATATTGGCAACCGCTTAAATGATAAGGGAATTACATGGGGATGGTTTACAGATGGCTTTGAAGACTGCATGAGAACTCATATTGGAGGGGCAGGCACTCCAGTAAAGGATTATAAACCAATTCACAGCCCGTTCATGTACTACCAATCTACTGCAAATCCACTGCACCTTCCGCCATCATCGTCATGCAATGTAGGAAAGACAGATCAGGCAAACCATAATTATGACCTTGCAGAGTTTTGGAAGGCTGCAAAATGCGGCAAAATTCCAGCAGTGTCGTTTTTTAAAGCTGCAGCCTATCAAGATGGCCATGCAAAAAATTCAAGCCCCCTTCTTGAACAAGACTTTTTAATCGAAACTATAAACCGGCTCCAAAAACTTCCTCAGTGGGAATCTATGGCTATCATCATTACCTACGATGATCCAGGCGGATGGTATGACCATGAGATGCCGCCAATTGTAAATCAGTCCCAAATTCCGCAAGATGCCCTCACAGGCCCCGGAAGTGCAGGAACAGAGGAGCCTCTTGGCGGCTATCAAGGAAGACCAGGATATGGCCAGAGACTGCCCTTTATCTTAATCTCCCCCTATGCAAAGAAAAACTATGTCGATAGCAGCCTCATTGACCAAACTTCAATACTTCGCTTCATAGAGGAAAACTGGGATTTAGAGCCTATAGGAGATTTTTCCTACGATGCCTACAGCGGCTCCATTACTAATATGTTTGACTTTGAACATGGCCCAAGAAAAACTAAGGTTATCCTTTAGAAAGAAGCGACTTCAATAAATGTTGTCGCCTTTTGAATAAGCTCACATTTCTTTTCGCAATTGAGCTTGCTTTTAAGATTTGCGACATAGTTTTCTACAGTACGTGTGCTCAAGGAGAGCTTCTCAGCAATTTCTTGGCAGTGGATACAGGAAGGCAAAAGGGTCAAAATGTCCCTTTCTCTCGGAGTGAGGCAAAGGATCCAGCCGAGGCCGATTTTTCTAAGCAAGGTTGCCCGATCAGGAGGAATGAAGGTGGTAGCCGGACGCTCATAAAATTTTTCTCCAAGAAGATCAGGAAGATTTATTTGCTCTTCATGCATCTTCTCGATGAGTTTTGGATGCTTTTCTTTAAAGGCTTTTATAAAATATTGTAAAAGAGGCAGCTCATTTAAAAGCCTTTGATCTTGCATAGGATCCGATATTTCTGAAGCAAAACCATAGGCCTCAAGGCCTATTTTTGTTTTTTCCACAATATTTAGGTTAAAAGAAAGCCTAAATTTTTCTTTAGCAAGCAAGAGCGTGTCCTGATAGCGCACGTCTTGACTACTTTTCATAAGTGTGATGCCGCCATCAACAAGCTCGGGATGCCTGAGCATAGGAAAGTTTGCTAAAAGATTATTTTCAAAGCAATGCTCAAGCCACTTTAAATGAGTACCTATAAAGGTATAGTTACCATCTTTTGAAATAGAATAATACCAAAAGTAGGTAATACCAAAATGATCAGAAAGGGGTTTGCAAAAGCTCAACATCTGCTCAAATTCCCTTGTTCTGGCAATATTTAAAGTTTTCATGCATATTATTTTAAAGTAAGAATTCATTTATGAATAGAGTAATTTCTACTCTAAAAGCCAAGTAGGCAACACTCTTTTTTAAAGGTGTATATTTTTTCATACTTTATTGCATGAAAAAGTATTCCTGGAGAAATAGAGTTACTGCAAGTAGTTCAAATGTACAAGCAAAACTCGCAGTTAAAACCGAACATACAAACTGGCTAGAAACAAAAGAGCCAGTAGTTGTCCCCATTAGTATAAATTCAAAATTTCACAATCCGATTACCGGCGATTTAAAAATGGAGGCATTACTGTCGTCCATTAAATCCTCTGTAAAAGGTCCAATCACCATACTATTTACCGAGAAGGCCCACCTTTTAACTGAAGCTAACACTACCTTTACTGGAAATAAAGAACTCGCTAGAGAAGATCTATTCAGCAAAGCTGCGGCTCTTAAAAATCGATATGAGCGCCATTTTGAAGGATGCAAGGTAGTTTTTTGGGAAGAGTATATATCCCAAGATACATCTTATGAGCCATCCTATGCTTTTGTTGAAAAGCTCTACAAGGAAGATATACTTTTTAAAGAGCAGATTTTTAAAGATCTCGCAGCTCCTGATGAGAGCGGCATTTATGATCTTCTCGAGCAGTGCACCTGCCAGCTTGTTCTTGCATCAAAAGGCTACCGATTTCAGTTTTATCCAGGCTCCCCGTACGCCTCGACAGAATACGTAAGCGGCCTGCTTTCACCCCTTAAAAGAACTGTATGGATTACTGTTTTTCTTTCTATAGAAAGAAAAAAGCTCATGGCTGAGATATAACCCCAATCATAAAGAGAGCGCTATTATAATTAAGAAATTGACAAATGCTTCGCTAGTATCTTAAAATTATACATCTAGTAAGAGGTTTCCCCTTGAATGCGTTAGATTGTGTTACACATCAATTAGGTACTATGCAGATAGCTCCGGCCGAGCAGGAGCTTTGCTGGGTAAAGAGCTTTGACCTTATCTATGGAACAAAAGACCCCAAGCTTAAACCCTATAAAGTACTAGTAGTAGATGGTGATAAGCTCCATCATCAGCTGCGCGCTATGGAAAATCAGGAACGCGCATCGCGAGATTACAAAGACGGCGTACCCAATTACGTAGTTGCCGCACTTACTTTTGTAGTGTCAGATAGGGCCCGCATAAAAGGCGGCCAGCATGGCAAGCGCGTAATTACAGTCCCCATCCGCTACAAAAATCAAGATACAACTCACGTCACAAATGTCTTTACGCTCGATGAAATGGTAAAGAGCAAAAGAACATTTAAAAGAAGTAGCGCTTTAACCGAGCAGATAATTGCCGATAGTCCCAGGGAAAAGCACGATGAAATCAGGATGTATCATGGAAAAGCTACAAACACCTATGGAGAGCGCTATCACCATAGCGAGCGCGCGCTATGGGGAGCCCTCAGAACCGATGAACTTGTGCGCCAGATTGCAGCAGAGCTCTTAAAACAGCTTGATCCCGCCGGGCTTGGAGATGCCTTCAAAGGCGTAAAGGTCTACTCTGCTATTTTTGATTTTCATTCAACAAGATACCTCTGCCATAACTGCGAGCCCTCTTCTTTTGCTTTTCAATCATCTACTGCTGTATTCCTCGCTAAGCTTAAAGCTGTACTTGCTGGATCGTTAGTCTTCTCGGAAAAACGCGGCATAACCCTTTTGACCCGGGTAAGTGCAGAAGATAACGGCGGCAGAAGCAGAGTAGAGATGAACCAGCATCACCCCTTCTGGCGCGATAAAAATATAGCCCAGATACGTCTAAAAGGGTTAAACGTTGTATTGCAACGAGATGATCGCACTACAGGCGCAAGTTGCGACTTTGAAAAGCAATTTGGCTTATTTGTAAGCAACCAAAGAATCAATCCTCCACAGCCTGTCTACCTCTGCCAAAGGCGAGACAATCAAAGCAGCGCACTAGAGCTCACAGGCTCGCACAAAGAGCTGATTGCAAAAGCCCAAGAAAATCTCCAGGAGCTACGAGACAACCTCCGTGAAATTGCAGCACTTCGTACGCAAGGAGGTGACCCCCAAGTACTACGCAAACGAGTTGAGCTACTTTTTCAGCGAGATTCACAAAACATAGAAGTCTTGATTGAATGTTACGAGGTCTACCTATACTGTAAAAGATATGTAGAAGCGCTAAATTTTGCACTTTGCATTTTTAGATTACACTTTGCTACGCGCGGAATAAATGATTACTACACAAAAGAGTGGAATCAGGCATTTAGCTCCTGTTTTCAGGAAGTTTTCCCTATGCTTCATGCAGGAGATAAAGACGCATTAAAAACCTTTAAAAAAGCAAAAGCCTGTTTTGAACCTTGCATACCAGAGCTTGCAGAAGTGTATCTGCTACGTGCCATCTACTTTGAGAAAACGGGCGATCTAAAAGAAGCCCGAGAAGCCCTTGATAAGGGCCTCTCTCTCCTTGATGCAGAAACTGCCCAGCAAATAAAAACGCTATTTACTGTTTAACTTTATTTTCCCCAAGCTGAGGGCTCATAGCGCTCTTTTGCACCACTTGCTTGCAAGAGGTCAACTAAGGCCTTATTTGCTGGATGTTTTGCAAGGGCAAGAGATAGCGGGCTGTAGAGCGGATCTACCCAGCCTTCTTGCCTTGTCTCTCGCCAGTTGAAGTGATTCACTTCAGCATCTACTTCCCAGTCATATGGCGACCAAAAATCTGATGCAATACTGCCACGCTTCCACTCTGGAGTATTTGGTTTATTGACATCGGCCCCGTGCTTGAGCAAAAGATGGACCATGTAAAGATCTGCCTTCAGAACTGCATAGTAGAGCGCTGTATTTCCTTTTTCATCTGCTTGGTCTATAAAGTAGGGTGAAGACTCTAAGAGGATTTTTAGCACCGGTGTATGGCCATTTTTTGCTGCAAGGGTAAATGGTGTTGTACTTTTTCTCTCCTTTACAATCGTCGTTGTCTTTGCAACGTCGTCAAAGAGCGCATCTCCCCCATGAGCAAGAATTATGCGGGCGATTTCATCTTTTCCCTTCTCTGCAGCTGTTTGCAAGCCAACTTCTAGATCCCATACAGTCTGCTTATTAAGAATAAGCATAAAGGTTTCGATGTCATTTGCGGAAATTATTTTTATAAGCAAATCCCAACGTTTGTCACCTCCAGGACTATAGCCAAGAGCAATGAGACGGTCTGTAAGGCCATCGCAAGCTACATAGCCTGCACCTACCAAATAATCCATGACCCCTTTGTGCCCTTTGGCTAGTGCTTTATGATAGGGCGTCTGGCCAAGATGGTTTGTCCAGGTAATTGGCACTGCTAGAATCTCAACAAGATATTTAACCGCCTCCACATCCCCCTTCATTGCCGCAAGATGAAGGCAAGTATCTCCTGCCTTATTTGTCATGAGTGGATCTATACCAATGATGGTAGCTAGCTTTATGGCTTTAAAGTCTTGTTTTTTTACTGCATTGTGAAGAACAGTATCTCCCCCATTTGAAATCTTGCCGGGGTCATAGCCGCCTGCCACTAAAAGCTCATATGCCTCTTGATATGGTAGCTCGTCAAGCGGACCCTGATATTCAACTTTTGCAGAAACTACAGAAATTAAGAGAAGAAAAGATAGAATTAAGTAATGCACCATATACAACCTCATTGTTTAGGTGCGGATAAATCATAGCAACATTACTGTTTTTTATCTATTATATACACATGATAATGGAGTTGGGCATGCAACCAGTGATAGATCCAGTTATAATACAGTTTTTAAACGAAGATGTTACCAAAAATATGGATGAGCTTGTTGAGCTCTATAAAGTCTATGAAGAACCTCCAACCCTCTATCAATCCAACCCCGAAAAAGACAAAAAGCATTTTGAAAAAATAGCAGCTCGAATCGAGAGCGTTGTCTTTGTTGCCATGTATGAAGGAAAGATTCGAGGAGTTATTACAGGATATCCTCTCGATCAAGAAGATGCAAGGCACAAAGTAGCCTTTGGCGATACCTACCCTCCAAAAACCTATCACATCAAAGATCTGCTTGTAGCTGAAGATTCAAGACGCCAAAAAGTAGCGACACAGCTTTTTATGATCTTTGAAGCACATATCAAAAAAACAGAAAAATTTGATCAAATAACTGTTGCAGAAACGCTGCGTGATGAGCCCTCATCTTCAACTGCCATGTGGAAAAAATTTGGGTTTGAAAAGGGAGGACTTTCCAAATCAAAATGGATAAAACCAGGAGAAACAGAGCCCTCAGAGCACCAAAAACAGTTTTGGATAAAGAAAATCAAAGATCTTTAAGAGGAGGATTGGCTATCGCTATCCTCTCGCCTTCTTCCCTATTTTTTCACAGCCCCCATCGCGACCTAGGGTATAAAGCTACCTCTAGCAACCTATTCAACGCTGCTGTATACAACAAGCAAACTCTAACCTTTTCGAGCTACTATGTGCCCTTGGTCTTTTCTCCTCACCTGGATTGCTCCCCTAGCAACCCTGCTAGGCTCAAGCTATGCCTTATGTACAAAATGGCTACGCTCCAAAAAAGACCCTCACGACTGATGCTGGCCTGCAGATCCCCATGAAGCTCCTCTAAAAGCATGATGGAGCCTGCTAGTGAAACTGACTCACGAGCGACAATACTTAACGAGTTATTTTCTAAGACTATGAAGAAAGGCTGCAGCGAGCTATACTAACACCCCAAAAAAAAGGAATACACTATGCAAGCAGTATCTTATTTTGCGGGAGCAGGCGTCGCATGTGCAGTTGGAAGCATCCTCCCAGTTTGTGTAACATCGCTCGTATCCCGGACTTTTAAAACATGGAGTCCTGAAGCAAAAGCACTTATAAGTGGTGCAGTGCTCTTTACTGCGATTGAAGTTGGTACGCGATGCATCCCTACATCTTCGCCATTTTTAAAAGCAGTCTCTGACGGAGCTTTTATAGCAAATTTTTTTGCTGCAAAAACTATCACTATACGCCACAGAGAGTCTAGATTAGATCCTACTCTTGTTACCTCTGAGTCTTACAAGGATGAGCGAAAAAAATTGGATATAACAGAAACTGCCTGCACTTGCCTTGGACTGTTAGCTTCAAAATCATTTCCGTCTAAAAATCTTGGCAATACAATTGCAGCATTTGCCGGCGCATTCTGTGGAGACCTTTGGGTTCAAAACGTGGCAGAAAGAGCAAAGAAAACTGAATAAAAAATTCCAATCAAGTTAAAAGGGCCCGGCCTGCATTAGGCATAACTCTGGGATTATAATAATGCCTAATGCAGGCTGGGCTCCACTTCTCTGTGTGGATCTAATCCCTTATCGCCACAAGCAGCCATTTTTCAATAAATATCCATGAATTCTTGGTCGAAACTCACAAAATTGGCCCGAAATCTCAACGAACCCGATCTGGACATCGAAAAGACTTGTCTGAAAGACAAGGCCAATATTATTCAACTCCTGAGGTGTTAGTGATAATCGGTGCATTACCTGATGAAACCAAAGAGCTTGTAGCAGTTCTATGATGGCTTTACTATACAAGAGGAAGGACAAAAACTAAGGCTGCCCGGCACCCGAACACGCGAGGATTTACGCTCCTAACGCTTCTCGACGTTTTTTCGTTTCTCGTTGCGGCACACCTGTTGGTGCATCAGGTAATACAAAGCCACTCTTCAAATCTTCTTCAAAGTCTTTGAGTGCTTGGAGGCGCTCCTCTAGGCTTTGCGTTGCAGCGATCTCGGCTTTGCCTTGCTCGGCTTCAAAGTCTCTGAGTGTTTGGAGGCGCTCTTCTAAATTATCTGGTGTAGCGGCCTGAGCTTTAGGTATATTAGTAAGTATACCTCGCTGACTGGAGTAATCCTCTTGCTGTCTCTCTCGAAGAGTTGTATATACTGGAGTCTGTTTTGCATTAGGTGTATTCAGCGTTTCCAAATATGCAATGGTTACTGCGTCGTTGCCGCCACCACCACCATTTTCATGATCATCCATATGTATACACACCAGACTCTCTAAGTACTGCCAGTCTTCAAGATCTGGAAGAACAAGCTCTAGTTTTCGCGAATCTAAGTTAGTCAGTTGCGCGTTAGAATAGTCAAAGCCGAGATGATACCTTGGCGTGATTTCTACTATAACGTTTGCTTTTCCATCAGCTCTTTTTTCGATATTGAGTTTATATTGATTGCGCATGGTAAAATTATCTCTGTCGCCTCCAGCTTTTGCCGTTAGCTCCTCTATTACTGGTAGCAGGTTGTATTGAATAGCTGCCACTATAGCGTTAAAATTTGCATCAAAGTTTTTGCGATCAGGAGAGATAAACACGACTTCATATGCTGTCTCTTCCTTAACCAGATCTAATAATCGACTTACGTCATTACTTGATGAAACAGGAGATTTGGCAAGTTCTACAGTAATAGTAAAAGGCGCTAAAAAAGCTTCATTTTTATCCATACGATGCATTTTTATCGCAGATTCGTCGCCTATGTAACCCCATCGTGGAGTTACCTGAAGGATTACAGCGCAGGAGGTTGTACCATCTGCGTTCGTTTTACTTATAACATCCTGAACGTTAAATTCAGGCGAAAAGATAGCCTCATTTTGGCCAATTTTAAGGCAATTCGCATTCCCCCACTCCTTGCCTTGCTCTGTTGTTAAAAACTGCTTTAGTTGACCGATTCTTTCTTGGGCAAGTGGCTGCAAGGCATCTCCTATAGCCCTTGCATTATCAGAGAAGGTTTCATTGAGCTGGGCAAAGGAGCCAAACCCCGCTTTTTCACAGGCACTATTTACCCATGAAGAGTTACTCATCCTCTCTAGCACCTCTTTTGTTTCCGATTCAGGACGGTCCTTATCGGCTATCATTTCTAAAACCATTGGCAAGTCTGCGCTCTTTTCTCCCTCTTTTTTTGGTGCTAAGTAAAGTTTGGTGTGGGATGCGCTTATAGTAGACTCAACTTTTAACGTATCACCACAGGAATCAAGGAGCCTCAACGCTAAAGTGCCGGGAGTGGCATCGTGAAATATATCATGATTCGATTTCAATGATTCAAGCAGTTCCTTTCCAAGGGAACTTCCCCAAAATTCTTTACTCTTTAGGGCTGAGGAAAGCACAGGGCTAGTGAGTAGTAAGGAGAGGAGATTGTGAGCATCTGGCAAGAGTGCATGAAGGTGTTTGATTGTGTCTAAATGGGGTTTTACGCCCGTATCGTAATTCAGTTCAAATGTGGATCCAACAAGCTTCAACTTGCCATCGCTTTCATCTATGAGCTTTACACACTCTTTTGCCTTTTGGAGCTTGGTAAAATCTCTGTATTCATCTAACACCTTATGAAGATCCATTTCTGCGCGCTCTCTAGGGGTGTGGGTGTTCAAGCCGGCATAACCGAGTCCCTCTTTGTACCTTTTATCTGATGCTTCGTAAGCTTTTACCGCTTGTTCAAAAGCTTCATCTAAGATTTTTTTAAAGGAAGGGTTTGTTCGTAGAAGATTTGAAATTTCGCTTTTAACCATACTGGATTCACCTGTAGCGCTCTTTCGAATGGCATCTAAAATCCCTTTTGCTCTTGGCCTAGAGAGCATGCCAATTTTGATGACATAATCGCCTTTTTGGTCTTGCACAAGCTCTACGCCCTTTACGCCGGTTAGTATTTCTCGCGCTTCTTTACTTGGAGGAAGTTGTTTTTCTAGCACTTCATTTGCCCGGGCAAGTAATTTCTTATCTTCTTCACTTCCCAAGGCCCTCCTTGCAGGCACAAGCTCTTTTGCGTCCGTTTTGTGCACAGCTTTCATTTCATGTGTCGTGGTTTGAAGTTCTAACTGCTGATCTTTTGATAAAATGACAGCCTGTCGCTTAATTTTATCAGCGCTTGGCAAAGCCCTCTTTGGGGCTTCAGGTCCCCTACTTGCGCCCCCCGGCATAACAGGTCCAACTACGCTCATAAAACCCTCCGTGAATCTCTAGTATTAGTATATATTTAAAATATTTATTATTCAACCATGGGTTTTGTGGACCAGCAGTCTTAAGTAACCCATTCCCTAAGAGGCAGGGGTGGGGTGAAAAGGATGGGGTTAGCACACTGCTTCGCCCTCTAAATTCCCCTCCTCTCCAAATATTGTCCTGTTTTTCAGGGGCATGACTTAAGAAGAGGCTAAAGTCGCACACTCATCCTCCGCACTGGGAAGCTTAGCCTAATCTAAAAAGCCACACAAAAGCACACACTAAAATTGGAGTAAAAAAGCTAAGAATCTGCCAAAAAATCTCCGCCCTAAAAGCCGCAAGAGTCTCCTAATGGCTCCTGTTTTTGCATAGCTGCACTCGCTCTTTACCTCATTATGCTCTCCGAAAAAACCCCTGGCGTTAAATAAATTTATTTATACAATAAAACTTATAATAGATGACGAGAAAACCAGTGAACCCAAAAGGGCTTTTTTTATTTCTGCCTGTTGCCCTGCTTACCATTTGCCCAGCGATAGTAAACTGGCCAGCAGAAGGTATTTTCATTGCCAAAGACCTTCCAGGAGCCACAGGCACTAAAGAAGGCACTAATCAAAGCACCACTACCGCTCTTACGCTTAATAGACACGGCATAGATACAGGCAAACTGACATCCCAAAAATGCCTTAAAGGGCCAGGCTCATCACCGAGAACGCGTGCACTAGAGGCCGATTATGGATGATTTTCTAGAAGCCATCGTGAAGCATCTGTTAAAAATAGAATCAAAGTCATTTAAGCCCACTGGCATGGAAACTAAAGAAGCCTTTATTGCACGAAGGAAAAATGCACTTAGAAAGTCTCTAGCGCACTCTTTCACACAAGGCCTTCGGGGCTATAAAATTCTACGAGATGAGCTCAACGACCCAAGCTATGACATCGATCTTGCGGCCATAAACCTACAAGACCTTTCTCCCCCAATCATTCTCTACAAAGCCTTTGGCTGGGACGAAAGGCAGCTTACAGGCTTTTATCAGGCCGCTTGCCGGCTTTATCAAGACATGCGCTATAATGAAGCTGTTGACTCCTTTACTTTTCTTACGCTCATAAGCCCACTTGCAGCCGGCAGCTGGAAGGCGCTTAGCATCTGCTATGCAGCAATAAAGAAGGCTGAGGAAGCTGAAGAGGCTCTTGCACTATCACAAGTTTTGCGAGGTGCAGAAAATGGAAGTTAGGCCAAAATCCCCTTATCAACCAGAACCAGAAATACCTCAAGAAGAAGGAAAAGAGAGATTAGATCCCTATGCTGTTCCAAAGCTTGCAGTAAGCAACTCAAAAGGCATATTACCTGCACAACTTCCTCCTACACCACATCTTGCAGGCGAAATCGAAATGCTTTTACTTGCCACCTCTTCAGACGATGAAATTGAAGGACGTGTAGAAAAGCAGATAGATCTTCGTGCTATAAAAGCCATTATCGCACAAGATGGGCCCTTGTGGGGGCTTTTTTCACTTGTAAAAAGTGTAAAAATCCACGGAGATTTTAAGGCCGCAAACGCTATTTTGGAAGCGATACCCTCCCTTAAAAATCATATAAACACGCCGGATCCTCTAGGCGAAACTCTCTATATGGTTGCTGTATCAGCTGGCGATATTGCCTCAGCAAAGTGGCTAGAAAAACATGGAGCAGACGTCTCTGGCAGGGATGGCAACAATAGAACTCCTCTTATGCGTGTTATACTTGAAGAAAGGCATATTGACGTCTTCGAAGAAATGCTCACACATACTTTTCCTCTAAATAACCGCTACAGCATAGATGCCAAAGACTTTGCAGGACTTACGGCACTTGCTTATGCCCTATATGCTAACCGTATGGATTTGGTCACAATTCTTCTTGAATGTAATGCAAACCTTGAAGAAACCCTTAACGAGTTTGACCTTCCTCAAGAGTCCCGCAAGTCCATCATAGGAGCACTAACAGCTGGAGTGAAACTATCAAATGAAGATAGAAAAGGGTTGTTTCTTGCAATTGATGAAAAGCTTGCGTTGCGGCTTATAGAACAATTTAACAAGCCAATCGACGACAAAACTATCAGTAAGATCAACGCCTTTATGGCGACAAGACCGATTGTAGAGGCACTAGATATAGATCCGCAAGCTTTTCGCAGGCTGCAGGAGGCTCGAATCAAAGGGTCTGGTACATTATATAGCCAATCACAAGCGATGGAAGAGAGGGTTGCAAGGGATAGGGCACTTGCTTCTTGGGTAGCATGCGATGTAGACATCCGCAAAAAAGCGCTAGCAAATGAGCCTTTAACACTCGAAGACATTCACCTCATTAATGCAAGGCTTAATACACAAGAGCATGCAGGAACTATTCGTCAATCTCCAATTTTTGGGGGCGGCGCGGCTGTATTGCGTTACGCGCCCGAAAGCATGCTCAACGACTTATGCGAGCGATTCTATGAAGAATTAAATGAAGGCATACAGGCCTGTGCTAATGGCAAAGAAAACCCCATAGCGCTCGCTTCCTGGGCCTACCAGGCGCTCCTTTCCATTCACCCCTACACCGACGCTAACGGGCGCACCTGCCGTATGGTTGCAGACTATATCCTGCAACGATTTGGCTTGCCTCCAATGGCACTTGAAGATAACGTAGAGTTAGCAGTATTTAGCCTGTTGCAAACGAAGAGTGTAAGCCCGGAAGATGCCCTTAAAATTGTATTTGAGGGGGTAAAAAATAGTTACCGAATATTAGGATACGAGGTATAATGCACCTATGAATAACCTACAAGGTCCACTACGAGTAAGAGCTGAGGCTTTTCTTGAAACTCTCCCCTTTGGTGATAAAGACAATTCAAAAAAAGTGTTTGAATTGCTTATGCAAAACGTTCGTGTAAGCTCTGATGATCTTGTTAGGTGCCAGCAACTCCTCCACGACACGAAAGCCCCAAGGCAAAAGATAGAGCAACTTACTGGCTTCATAAACACTCGAGCAGCTGCAGTTAGAGATGCACACGATGATGCCCATATTGTGCAAGCAGTAGCTGATGTTATCTTTCAGGTATTTACAGACAGGCCTTTTGCAGAAAAAAGTGAAGCGCTTGGCCTTATCTTATCTAACTTCCTTATGAGTGCCGCTAGTCGCGCATGCATGCTTTTTACAAGTGATGACGTACAGACAATACGTGCAGCATGCCAGAATAAAAAAACGCTCTGCCAATGGGTAGCAAATCGCTTCCGAGATGCTGTAGTGCATAGAGGCGAAATCTACACAAGAAGCCCAGAGCAACAAGACAATAGAAACGTCACCTACATATCTCCAAGCGGTGAAAGCCTCATTATCCAATGGAACAACCTAGAAAATGCCGAGAGAAACTGGAACGTATAAACCACAAAATGCACACGTACACCGACTTATCGCCCTATTTAACAATTGCCTATTAGCACCCCGCAACTCCTAGTTTGTACAGAGCGCTGATTCACATGCCAAAAGATCAATGGCGGGATAATCGAGTAGGAGGTGAGCCATTATCTGGCTCACCCTCGATTTTGGACTTTTGCAGTGTGCGAGCGTAAGCTCGCTCTGGAGTGCGCGTGCAGCATGCACCGCT
>CAYWZU010000053.1:0-14426 GCA_964462925.1 uncultured bacterium | reverse complement strand
AATATGCCTATCTACCAGAAAAAATAGCAAACGATTTTTTCTTGGGGACCTAATAAATGGGAAAGGTAAGTAGAGTACATCATTCTCGCCACCACCACTCGCATCATAAAGATGTTAAAAAGAGTAAATCAAGGGTAGTGAAGGGCAATGATTTATCTATTCAGCACACCGCAACAGACAGCAAGGTTTCAAGAGCAGCTCAGCTTGTCATACGTGCGCGTGAATGGGTTTCTGAAGGTCATGCAAAGCATATTATCAAAAAATATGGCGAGGATAAGCTAGAGCGCATGCTCATGGCATGTGAAAATATTACGAAACTGAGCGATGACATTGGCCTCACCAAGGGCGAGCTATTTAAGATTGCAAAATACATTGAAGTAAAACTGAAATATAAAACGAAAAAAGGTAAAGCATATCTCAGAAGTGGTAAAACGGGCCTTGCGAGAACGATTGAATATAAATCAAAGCGTGCCTTTATTCATCTCAATCAGGAGCTAGGTGAAGGCTGTCACAAAAAAGTTACCAAATCTATCATGTATGCGGCTCATAGCCCTGAGATTGTCGCAAATTGCACAGGTGATAAGACGGTAAAATTTGAAGGAAAGATACTTACTCAGCTGCACGGCGCAGAAGGTGTTGCGAAGACATATGCAGTCACAAGCCATAAATCAAAGCATGGCAAAAAAATCTACTCAATCATTACCAAACTCTATAATGCAAGCACGCTGAGAAGCTACGAGTACAATAGAAACAAACTAGAGCCTCATGAAGAAGTCTATGTTGCCCGAGATCTCATGAAAGGACTCGAGAACATGCATGCCAACAAGCTTGCCCATAGGGATCTCCATAGCGGAAACTTTATGGTACATAAAGAAGTGGTGGATGGCAAGCCTAAAATTTCAAGTGTGCTGATTGATTTTGGCCAGGTAGTTTCCTTCCATAAAGCTAAGAAAATGCTTCCGCGTGTAGAGGTTTCAAGGCATCTTGTCACCCCTGAGTCGCTAGTTAAAGCAAAGCATCGTCCAGATATTCGTAAAATCGAAGCATTTGCAGTCGGCTTTTGCCTCTATCATCTCTTCTTTGGTCAAGCTCCTGAATGGGGCGAAAAAATGAGACAGAAAAATGTCAAAAAGATGAGCCGCAAGAAAAAGGCCCATCTCAGCAAAGAGCTTGCAAACGATATTAGGGAAACACTCGATAAAAGAATGCGCGATCTTGATGGCCACGATACTAAGTATAAGGGCCTAGGGCTTGCAATACTTGGGCTTCTTGATCCTGACCCTAAATTGCGCTTTGCACCCCATACTGCTCGAAAGATGCTTGAAGAGCTCATTAGATCTATGGAAAAATAGTCTGATTTCAGGTAGCATCATAGCATAAATCTAAAGATTGCTATGAAACAGATTCTATTTTTACTTCTAATGCTGTCATCTTCGCTTTTTTCGGAAGAGCGAGAGTCAAATCCCTATGGCTCTGTGTTTTATTCTATTCGAACTGAAGATACATATGTAGAGAACGTAGGCGCTGTTGCTACCTATCAATTTATTGCTCGAAAGTGCATTCCAAATGCAAGCTACATCCTCTCTACAAGAGCTTTGAATGGCGACATCACGCCTGTAATGCGCCTTGAAACAGATGATGAAGGCCAGCTTGGCCGTCAAATAGATGCTGGCACTCTCATGCTGGATAATGAGCGGATCTTGATGTTTGATTTTTGCAAAGGTGAACCTATCGAGTATTGGCTTACGTCATTAGATGGAAAAACAAATATCAAAAGTACCTTCGTTCCCTACCCAATAGCAACTCAAGGAAGAGATGGTGCGACTATTTCTATAAGACGTCTTACTCCGGATGCAAAGCTTGTGTTAGTCGAGGGCTATGACTTTGATCCTGATGAAAAGATCTATGTATCGACACAATCAAGCGGCTCTGAGACAAAAAACGTTCCTTTCGTCTGCACAAATGGCAAATTGAGCATGATCATAGAGCCTGCTGGAGAAGGTAAAAGTGGAGGCACAGCCTACCTCAATATTAGCAGGATGAAAGAGCGGCTTGTTCTTGAATTTGATTGGGGCTGCGAAGCAACAAACCCTAAAAAACGCATGGCAAACACCCAGCGCATCAAACAGGATGCACTGCTGAATCTTCCTACCGACTTGTAGTTAAAAACTGCTTGCTTGCATACATCACTACTTAGTCCATGATCTCACATTGAGCGTATCTGTTATCCTGCTTTAGTATTGACAAGGTGTAGCTTCATGAGTATCGTGCGGGAAAAGGGAAGGTAATTCGCGATGCTTGCCAAGGAAGTTATTGTTATTACGGGCTGCTCTGGCAGGATAGGGCGTAGGGCTTTGCAGAAGTTTGCAGACCCTCGTTTTCTCGTGTTTGGCCTCGATCTTATGCCTCCGCAAGCAGCTTGCGGCAACTTTACCTTTATTGCCTGCGATATTTCAAATCCTAGTGAAGTACAGGCTGCATTTAGTAAGATACCGAAGGAAATTTCGACGCTTATTCATTTGGCAGTCTATGCAAATTATGGTCCTGGGAACTGGCCGCTCTATGAAAATATCAATACTAAAGGGACAGAGCATCTACTTGCAGAGATAAAAAAAGCAAAAGTAGATCAGTTTATTTTTGGCAGCTCTATCTTAGTCTATAGACCGTGCGGAGTAGGCCAAAAAATTAAGGAGCACTGGCCGCTAGATCCTTCCTGGGAGTATCCACGTTCGTTGATTCTTGTCGAAGAAATCCTTAAAAAAAATCATGGGGATATGTCTTTGGTTTTATTTAGAATTGGCCAAGGATATGATGAGCTTTGTCACTCTTACATGCTTTCAAAAGAGATTCAAAAGATCTATGAGCAGAGGACAAGCGCTATTTTCTTTCCAGGAAATCCAGCTCATGCAACCTCCTATGTTCATTTTGACGATGTCGCAGATGCCCTTTGGCTTACAGTTCAGAGACGAAGTACTTTGCCCAAAGAGATGCCGGTAATTATCTCTGAATCAGAGAGAATAAGCTATGGCGATGTAGAGGGGATTATTGGGCGTTTATGCCATGGCGAAGAGGTAAAGCCTTGGTCCATTCCCAAGTGGCTTGAAAAACTAGGTATCAAAGCTTTTGAGACAGATATCACAGAGTGGATGATAGACCATATCGACCTTAACTACGCGTGCGACACAGGCTTTGCGCAGGAAAGACTTGGCTGGGTTCCAAGGCATACATTTAAGCAGACACTTCCTAAGATGATTGGCGCTCTAATAGATAACCCTCGAAATTGGTATAGAGAAAATGGCCTCATCTATCCAGAAAAAAAGCATTGAGCTGACTGACCGTGCTCTTTTAGAGCCGCTTTTACGTGCATGCAACCTAGAGCTTTCTGAATATAGCTTTGCAAATCTCTATCTATTTCGAAAAACACACCGGTATGAACTTGTTATGGATCACTATCCCTATATTGAAGGGGTTCGCTACGACAAGTCTCCATTTATTATGCCTACGTCTAAGGAGTGCTTTCGCTACCTTGTCGAGAATGGCAAAAGCCCTCTCTTTCCTATTCCTGATGAATGGGCAGCTGAAATAGAGGAAAAAAAGTATGATCCTGCAGAAAGTGACTATTTATACCAAACAGAGCGCCTTGCAACCTATCAAGGACGCCATCTAAGCAAAAAGCGAAACCTTGTCAAACAGTTTAAAGAGCTTTATAGCTCTGAAGTCTGCCCATTTGAAAAGAATGAAGATGCAGAAGCTGTTCTTACTGCTTGGAGGGCTCATGTTGAAGAAGATTTTGATCTTGAATCCTGCCGAGAGGCTATCAAATTGCGAGAGATCCTTTCCTTAGAGGGAAAAATCTACTATGTAGAGGGAAGGCCTGCTGGATTTATGCTTGGGGAGGCCCTTCGGGAAGATATATTCGTTCTTCATTTTGCCAAGGCGGATATTACTTATAAAGGGATCTATCAGTTTATGTATCAGGAGTTTGCGTCTGGTCTCCTGGGCCGTTTTTTGTATATCAATATGGAGCAGGATTTAGGTCTTGCCTCCCTCAGGCAGGCAAAACACTCCTATGAACCCTGTAAAGTAGCTCCAAAATACATTCTATTTTCAAAATAAAATAATAGTTATATAATAAAAATATAATTGGAGTTTATAATGAATGGGTCTCTCGGGGGGATTGGAAATCAGCCAATTGATCCTCAGCTAAATGTAGAACATGCTGCCAAAAAAAGAAAAAGTGTCCATGTGCCTCATAGTAAGGAGCTTGCTTCTGTCGACGAAGCAGGCTCTAGGATTTCGTCAACAGCTGTTGAAAGTGTCAAACGAGCTACATCTCTTAAGAGTGTGGAAAAGGTCCGATACGACTCTTTAGAAAATCGTCTTAAAACAGGAGATGTTTTCTTAAGCTATTACCCGCCAGGATCTCGAGATGCCATAGCGACCGGAATAAGCGCTGCGCAATATCCAAAAGGGGATTCTGAGTCGCATAACCTAGTCCATGTTGCCATGTATGTCGGTGATGGCAAGCTCTCAGAGGCTGTTTCTGATGGCGTTAGGTTGAATGATCTTGCAGGCGATCGCTTTCGATTAGAGCCAGGCATGAAGCATGGTTTTTTAGTGATACGACCTAAAAATAGTAATTTGGCAGAAGAGGCTGCAAGGATTGCAAAAGAGCTTTCTGCAAGTGCCCCTCATGTACAAACAAATCACGAATATAGTATTTTAAAAGCACTTGGTGCTTCAGTGTCAGATGGAAAGCTCACGCTAGATGGCGTTAAGCGCTATCTTAAGGGGGCAGCCTACGCATATACTGGTGTAAAGCCCACGGACGCTAACGGAATTCGGGAATTTTTCTGTTCACACTTTATTGGATGGGCTTTTCAGGCTGGGGAGTCTAAGGATGTCATTGCAAAAATAAATGCGCAACTTCCTCCAAATAAGCAAATTGTTTTTCCAGAAGTCGAAGACTGGATGTCTCCAAAAGACTATGGGCAAGTGTTAGAAAATTGGGCTGCAGATATAGCAAAAAAGCACTTTGATCTGCTAGATAACGCTATAAAACTTCGCTTTGATGCTAAAAAGACAACGCCTGATGCCTTCTATCGCTTTGCAAAAGATAATCCAGAGCTCTTTACCATCGAGATGATGATTGTAGCACCTCCTGAAAGGCGCAATATTCCACTTGTCAATGATGTAGCGCTAAAAACATTACATATAGAGCATCTTGCCCAAGGTAAAGATAAACGAGTTTGGCAAGTAAGCAAGGATGCTTTGCTTAAGATGTCGCCGGATGTTCGTGCAAAATGGGAAGGTGCTGTTTTAATAGAGCCTCTTACAGCATCCCGCGGTCAGCTCGTGAAGGAAGAGTTTGCCCTTATGGATGAAATCACGAGAGGACTCGATATTGCACCTGGCATGGAGACTAATCTCGCACTTTCCTATGAAAAAGTAACGGCAGCAGATGGCAAGGTATACTATATAATGCCAAAGGCAGTTGCAGATGGCGAGCGAGCAATTACTGATCCAAAACGACCATATTCATTTGAGCAAGGGGTGTCGTACTGTAAGCAATTTGTCCATGGAATGACAAATTTGCATAGCACAGGACGCGTCCATGGTGATCTAAAGCCAGAAAATCTTTTGATCTACGAAAATGACCGTTTAGCTGTTGCTGATTTTGGCAAAAGTAAAAAGGTGCCGACGAGTAGTGAATATAAAGGCAATACACGTTTTGGCCCACCTGAAGGAAAGCTTAGTAAAGCGGGAGATGTCTACGGGGCAGGGCTTGTTATGATCCGCATGCTTGAAGAAGTTGCTATGAGAACAGATCCAGCGCTTCAAGGAAAATCCACACTTTTTGAACTTGAGAATAAAAAAAATGTCCCAGCACATAGCTCAAGAAGAGGGGTTGAAAAGTTTATTGTTGAAAACCCTCGATTCAGCCGCAGCTTTGAAACAAAGGATCGGGGCCTTCTAGGAGGTAAAGGGCAAGATATTGCAGCGAGAGTTAAGACTGTAAAGGGAATAGTTGATCCTGCACTCCTTGAGGAGGAAGAGATCTTCCTTAATCTCTATATTCAAAAGCTAACAAGGTCGCTTTTAAATGGTGGTATGATTACTGAAGAGCAAAGAGCTCGCCTCGAGTGGCTCCTTATGGATATGGTTCAGATAAATGAAACACGACGTCCAACTATGAGCCAGGTGCAAGAGCGCTTTGAAGCTATCTTTACAACACTTTCCGATACAGAAAGCAGCCTATCTCCGATGAGCTCTTTTGTATCAAGCGAACTTTCCCCAGCAGAAGTGCCCTTGCGGCCTCTTTTAATACATGCAGTAAAAGTCGAGCCCTTTAGCAAGGGGAAGGTAAATGCAGTTCTAAAAGTAACCACAAGCGAAGTAGATCCAGTCTCTGGCGATGAGGTTTTTTCAGTCAGAATCTTTAAACCCAATCAGCCTACAAAAACAAGCTTTACAGAGAGGGTATGGGGCTCTGCCACACTCTCCGGTATACCTCCTGATAAGGAGGCAAATCTGCCTGCCAGGGCGGTTGCAAGCTCTGTCGTTGATAAATTGTTATTTCCTGGAAGTCCAATATCGGTAGATACGAGGTTTGCCGTTGTAGATGGAAAGAAAGGCATTTTAATGAGTAAGGCAATTGGAAAAAGCCCAGAAGTAGTCTCTCATAAAGAAACTCCTATTAGTCCTGCTCAGTACAAAAAACTTCTTGAAGATACAGAAGGTGTAGAAGATTTGCAGGCCTTTGCAGGATTCCTAAGCGGCGCGCGCGATGCAGCAGGCGACAAATCTCGTGTAGTTCGTGTAGAAAGGCGAGAAGGCGGGCTAGTTGCTATAGAAAAAAAGTATACAAGTTTTGATCCAAAGAGCAGCAATACAGTGCTCGGACTTGAAAAGCTTCAAGTACTTGACTGGATCTGTGGACAGGTAGATCGCCATCCCGGAAATTACCTTATCGATAAAGATGGAAATGTGACGGGGATCGATCAAGATGCTTCATTTGGTGTGCGAGCTGCGCCCAGGGGAGTAGATGTGCGCAGACAAGCAACGTACCGAGGCATGCCTAATATGGGTTCTTTGATGCTTAATATGCCAGCTGTGATGACAGAAGCAACAGCGGCTTCTGTACTTGCCCTTTCCGAGGAAAGCCTGAGGGTGTCGCTTAAAGGCTTAATTACTCAAGCTGAAATCGAAGCCACCATTGATCGCTTAGCGCAGCTTAAGGAGCATATAAATAATCCAAAGGCATGTACGCTCGTAGCAGATGCTAACGCAATACGTATCCTCGCAAAAAACAGCGAAACTCGCCCTATGTCGCAAAGACTTATTACTCCAGATAATAGCTACTGGGCAAGAGAGGTATATAAATTAAAGAGTGGCGAGACAAATTGGAATTATCTAAGATATCCTACAAAATAGGTGCATATTATGGGTCCATGCAAGGCTTTTTTTAATCATATGGGAGTTACGATGCCGTACGTGCCTGAGTCAGAGACTGAGCGCATGCATGTCATTGAACAGGATGCCATCTTTGGTACAAGAGATACAAATAACAGGCTCTATGACATTGATGCGTTTGTAAAGGAATTTCTTACTGAACAGCCAGGAAAGTATGTGTTAATCGGTACTGATAAGGAAGAACTTCACTATTATGTTGTCACGGACAAGCTTGCACTATTTGTACAGCTTGATACGAAGAATGATACAGATACTTTAAGCGCTGAACTTGCAACGCTCAAATATTTGCTAAGCGCAGCAGCAAAGGTTCAGGGTAATAGAAAATTTGTTATTATTCATAGTGACCGAAGAGGTGACCGATTTGCATGGACACAACCTAATGCAGAGGATATTAAGTGGCAGGAAAAGCCGCAAGACGCTGATAACTTCCTTAGAGCAGCCCTTCATGAACTAAAAAAACAATGAAAGATCTTCTAGTAATTGGCGGTGGGGCGGCAGGTTTTTTCGCTGCTATTCGCGCAAAAGAGCTTGGAAAAAGTGTGGCTATTTTAGAAAAAAGCCGCAAGGTTCTTTCCAAGGTGCGAATTTCTGGCGGCGGCCGCTGTAATGTTACGCATGCCTGCTTTGATCCCAAAGAACTCGTGCGAAATTATCCAAGAGGCAAAGAGGCCCTTTTGGGCCCATTTACGCGCTTTCAGCCTCGAGATACAGTAGAGTGGTTTCAGGAAAGGGGCGTCATGCTCAAAACAGAAGCTGACGGAAGGATGTTCCCTATTACAGATAGCTCTGAAACTATCATAAACTGCTTAGAAGGGGAATGTAGGCGCCTTGGCGTTGAAGTGCTCCTAGAGCGTGATGTGGAAAAAATTGAGCCGGGTTTTACTATTCATCTTACAGATCGTCCTTCAATGCATGCAAAAAATGTGATTGTGGCATCAGGCTCCAATAGAAAGGTCTATCAGATGCTTGAAGGACTAGGGCATACTATTATCGCACCTGTTCCATCGCTTTTTACATTTAACATAAAAAATTTTGAGCTTCAGGAGCTTGCTGGACTTAGCGTGCCTAAGGCTACAGTTTCCGTTCTTGGCATAAAGCAGACAGGGCCCTTGCTTATCACGCACTGGGGATTTAGCGGACCTGCAGTGTTAAAGGCATCTGCCTGGGGAGCTAGGCTCTTTCATGAGGCAGGCTATAAGGCTGAAGTATTTATCGATTGGCAAAGCGATCTTTCCTATGAAGAAAAGCAAAAGCTGCTCCTTCAGGCAAAAGAAGAACATGCTAAAAAGCAACTTGCAAGCATTTGCCCATTTTCGCTTCCAAATAGGCTTTGGAGGTCGTTTTTACAAGATCCAGAAAAGCGCTACAGTGACCTTGGCAAAAAGGAGCTTCTTCACATTGTTGAGAAGCTTTCAAGAGATCGCTATGAAATAGAGGGCCAGACAACAAACAAAGAAGAGTTTGTAACAGCAGGGGGCGTCTCGTTAAACGAAGTCAATTTCAAGACGATGGAAAGCAAATTGGTGCCTGGCCTCTTTTTTGCCGGTGAAGTTCTTGATATCGATGGCGTAACCGGGGGATTCAACTTCCAAAATGCCTGGACTACAGGATTTATTGCAGCATCGAGTGCCCATTAGCCATTGCTCAAAAATGCCATTTGCATTGGCATTTTCCTTGAAAAAGCAAGCTCAGGTGCAGCCTAGGTAGCGGCTTGTTCGTAAAGGCGCTCGTGTTTTTGGATGCCTTTGAGGCGAAAGACTTTTGTATTTGTCTGAGGGCACTCGAAAACACTGCCATCTTCTGGAAGGCGAAACTTAAAAAACTCCTCATATTGATCAACGGTAAGAGCTTCGCGAGAGGTAAGTACGCTATTGTGGAGCTCTTTTTTGAGGTGGTTTTGGTATCCTGGCTGCACAATTCCGCTAAAAAATTCTGATACGCAGCCAGAGCCGTAGCTAAAAAAGCCTATACGCTTATTTTGTAAATCATCAGTGGCATTTTCTAGAAGTGAGGCAAGGCCTATAAATAGCGATGCCGTGTAGCTATTTCCAACGATGCGGCTGTAGATGAACGAATCTTGAACTTCACTTGCATCAAAGGTTCTCGCTTCGAGTTTAGAAAGGCGCTCATGTGCTTTTTGAGCCATACGAACAAAGGGAAGGTGGTAGCAAAACTTTGCATGATCGCTAAATGTGCGCTTTGATGCAGCTTTATAACTTGTCCAGCATTCTTCAAGAGCTTCTAGGTAGATCTTTGTTGAATACTTTCCATCTACAAAGGCCATTTCAGAATAGTTTGGGCGCCAAAAATCCATTACATGGGAGGTGAAGATGCCATGCTCTTTTTCAAAGGCAATTAGTTTTGGCTGAGTAGAGAGAACAAGGCTCGCTGCTGCACATCCTTGCGTTGGCTCACCTGGGCTATTTAGGCCGTAGCGGGCTATATCAGTTGCTATTACAAGTACTTTCTTTTCTGGATGGCTGTGGAGGTAGCTAAGGCCAAGCTGAAGTCCTGCGCAGCCTGCATAGCAGGCTTGCTTAAGTTCAACAACTCTGCATGATTTTGGTAAATTGAGGAGGTGGTGGACCCAGATGCCGAGGGCTTTTGACTGGTCAATTCCAGATTCAGTGGCAACGAGCATCATACCAATCTCATCTGGATTGATTCCAGCGAGTGCTTGCTTGGCACTTGTAGCTGCTAAGGTAACGACATCTTCGTCAGGAGGTGCTACACTCATTTTTTCCTGCCCAAGGCCTACAAGGTATTTATCAGGGTCAATGCCGCGAGCTTTAGCTAAATCTTTTAAATCTATGTAGTAGCGAGATGTATAAAAACTCAACGCTTCGATGCCGATCATTTGGCACCTCGCTCTAATCGAATGTGGGTATGGACAAGCTCTCCTGGATTTGTCTGAGCGCCAAGAAGGGATAGCTCTCCGGCAAGGCAAGTGGCTCCAATCATGCAGGCAAGGCGGCGTGCTCCTTGCGGGTTATCGGCGATTCCGAGCTTTTCAAGGTTTTGCTTAACAAATGAGAGATCTTTTCCTGCACCTACGGTTCCTACAATGATATTAGGGAGCGTCACGCTAAAATAGAGCATGTCATTTTGCATCTCAGCATAGGTGATGCCTTGTGAGCCTTCGACGATATTTGCAGCATCCTGACCGGTTGCAAGGTAGAATGCAAGAAGGAGATTTGCAAAGTGTGCATTTGCTGAACGAAGCGATCCTGCAAGTATTGAGCCAACGAGGTTTTTTTTGATATTTAGCTCTACAATAGCTTCGGGAGTTGTTTTAAGAAATTTTTCTATGAGTTTTCTTGGAATGTGGATGTCTGCGACCACATTTTTTCCGCGGCCAAGAATGCCATTTACGGCAGAGACTTTTTTATCTGTGCAGAAATTGCCAGAAATTGACACATACGATACTTCTGGGTAGGTCTTTGTAATCCAATTAAGCACAGCATCGCTTGCCTTTGTCACCATATTGTGGCCGCTTGCATTGCCTGTTGTCATTTCTAAGCGCACATAGATAAGGTTTCCGACAACCTGTATATGCATTCCTTTAAATGAGGCGTGTCTACTGGTAGATTCTGCTACCTTTGCAATCTCATCCTTTTTTTGAAAAAGATTGTTATACATTTTTTGTGCATGCAGGCCATCTTTTGCCTGTATAGCAATGGAGCGGCTCATGCGCTCATCAATAATGCATACTCTGATTCCACCGGCTTTATTACAAAGTGATGCTCCGCGCTCAGTAGAGGGCCATAGGGGAGTTTCGAAAGTAGCTAAAGGAACGCTTACCTCTTCAGTGATTTCTGGTCCTATGAGAGAGATGGGTCCTACCCACTGAAGGGGAATATGTGCAAAATGTTCAACCATAAGGCAAATATTTTCAGCTATTCAACCCAAGTTGTCAATGTAAATTCACCGAGAGCCTTTTTCAAAGTGAAGGCCATCAAGGGCAAGCTCCCGGCTGGTACCACAAAGACAAGTAGATTTTTTAGCTTTTATTGTATCTATTATTTTAAAAACTATTGTGTCGATCACGCTGTTCACCACTCAGTCGATTTAACTGTGATCAGGTAACAGATTTTTTCCGATACCTCTAGTTTTGCAAAAGCTCTTCTGCTATTCTCACAGAAAACAAAAAAAGAGGATAAATCAATGCGTTACTTAACAATTATTTTACTTGCTATTTCTTTAAATGGACTTCATGCAGGATCAACGGTATCAAAACCTGAGCCTCAGACGCCTGCAGCACAGCCTCAAACACCTCCTGCACAAAAGGCAGAGCCTAAAATGGCAGACCAAGTCGATCAGCATGACCAGACCGATATTTTTGCGATTCAGCTTGATTCTAGCGAAGCTGAACAAGATGAAGAATATAATGATTTGATGGAAGAATCAGAAGAGCTTCAAAAAAGCGACAAATAATTTGTAAAGACAGGAGGGCAGGATAGGGATGCGTTCCTATCCTGTTCGTCCTGTTTTTTTCTTACATTCTGCAGTCTGACGAGAAGCACTTCCAGCGGATGAGTTCCCAGATAGCAGAGATGCCAACGAGTCCATAGATTATGTGCGAAGCCAGTGAGCCTGTGCCAAAAATCATGTCTACGAAGTTATAGTTAAGCGCAACTGCGCCCCAATTCAATCCTCCAACTACGAGGAGGATCCAAGCAATGATATCAAATATTTTCATAACCTTTTTCCTTTAGAACTATTGCGGTACCATAGCTTTTTGATAATCAAGAATAAAGCTATTTGTCATCTGATTGACAACTTGGGTTACCTCTTTTACCACGTCCTCCTTAGCGCAGGAGAGCATAGTAGCTTGTGACCAGGTAAGTGCCTGGACAACGCTTTGGTTGCGAACGAGATTTGCCTCTTCAAAGAAGCCAAGTTGTACAAAAGTAGCAACTGCTCGATCTGCCTGTATAGATTTAATACGAAGTACAAGTTGTGGATACTTCGGATCATCCTTTACCTGTATGCTGCCAAGCTGCATACGGCTTACCATTTCATTATAAATAGCGCCCTGCTTAAAACCATATGCCTGCATATCGCTGTCTGCAATTTCAATCTTAAGGCGCAATGCTTTCTCAGTAGCTTTTTTTTCTACATGCGTAGGCATGCTAAATTCTGTAGAGGGTGTTTGAATTTGCTGAGGCTGCGGCATTTGCTGCTGCTGCTGCTGAGGCTGTTGAACTTGTTGCTGCTGCGGCATTTGAGCAAAAAGGCCAGCTGAAGCTAGCACAAAGAGCGAGAAGATACGTTTTTTCATGAATAGATCCTTTGTTAAAATGCTATATTTGCTGATAGGCCGTAATAAAGAGCGCCATCTAGTTTGAGGTGTCTTCTGTGGCTATCTCTGCGATTAGAAATGCGAATGCGTCCAGCTATGCTTTCACCGAGGTGAAGATTGACTCTAAAGTGTTCGTTATATACGTAATTAAGACCTGCCTCAACACCCCAATTGCGATAGGCCACAAGACCTTTAGGGTAGTGGCCGCTATCTTTGAGGCGCTGTCTTGTGAGCATATAGCGAATGGCTGTATCTACAGACCAGTGATCTGATATTTTATAGATAAGAGCCATGTCTAGAGGAAAGACAGCATTAAGTTGCCATTTGTCTGAGAGCTTTTTATCAAAGCCGATAACTGGTAATACTCTTGAATATCTCATGCCTGTATTTCCTACAATACCGACGTGCAGGTGATAATCTTTTGCATATTCATACGCCCCATGCAGTACTCCATTGAAAAAAGTGTACTGAGCATCAAAGTGGTCGGTATCTATCTGAAGCCCGATACCTGCATTCCAGTTCCACTTATCATAGGCCATCGTAGCTCCGCCAAATTGCACAAGCAAGTTGTTAAACTCTTGCTGTCTAAAACTTGTCCGTTTCGGATGATGGGAAAAGTGAAACCGAGTTTTCATATATCCAAGCCCGTACGTAAGTGCGGCAGGAGATTTGAGCTTTTGGGTATATGTACCAAGTACATAGCCTTGTCTAAATTGGAAGTGGTGATGTTTTTGGGAATCAGGATGTGTAAACTTTGCTTTGTCTACATTATTATAGCTTCCGACGAGTTCAATATTTGGCTCCTCAGCTACAAGCGAGCCAGCGCATACGAGTAGTGCCATCCAGCGAAACATGTACAATCTCCGATTCTTGTTTCATTGCAAAATAGTGAGATTGCAAAAAAATAGCAAGTCATTACCTCGACTTTGCAACTTTTTGAGGAGCGGCTGCTTGTTTCGTGCACTGTGCAGGATGAAAGAACTTCGGGTGGGCTATTTAAGCTGGTAGAGTGCTAGAGCAATGGCAATAACGGTAAAAAACACTTGGCATACTTTATCTGCTGATGGGCAGCCAGCGCGATTTTGTCGTTGGATAACAAAAGCCAAATCAGTGTGTGCACTTGGAGGTTTAATATTCATTATAACCCTATTTTTATTATATAAATCAATTATGCAACTTCTTTCCAATATTATGAACTGATGAAATTTGTATAAAGTAGGGGTGAAAATAGTGTTGTCGTCGTTGTCATTTTTTTGTTATGGGTTATTAAATGGGGGTGATCGTGAAAAAAGAAGTCGTCATTGTTGGAGGTGGGCCAGCTGGGTTAAATGCTGCGCTTGTGCTTGGGCGGTGCAGAAGAGATGTGCTTGTCTGTGATAATGGGCAGTATCGAAATCGCTATTCAAGGGCGATGCACGGCTTTTTGACAAGAGATGGTATTTCGCCGGAGGAGCTTAGAGCTATAGCAAGAGAGCAGCTAGTTCCATATCCAAGCGTGCAGTATGAACGTATGAACATAGTTTCTGCAAAGCGACTGCAAGATGGTTTTGTTCTTTATTCAGATACTCAACAAATTGAGACAAAATATCTGCTTCTTTGCACCGGCATACAAGATAGGTGGCCTGTCATAGAGGGAGCACGTGAGCTTTAT
>CAYWZU010000052.1:11488-14953 GCA_964462925.1 uncultured bacterium | reverse complement strand
TTTGAAGTTACGTTTTGTCTAAAAATTAAGAGAGGTAAAAAACTCCCGCACTCCAAATATGCCTTCGGCATCACGCAAATGTCCAAACTCGAGGACCTTAGTCTCATGGATTAAGGTCGCATGAGCTGTGTTAGACGCCTCAAGGAGTATCTCCTAATTCTAGAAACTACCTCTTCTTCATCTAACACTTCATATTTAATTAATTTTAATTACTTACATACCTCTTTTGATTTGACAATATTTAAATTATTTATTACTAATAAAATTAAAGATAAGGAGCAGATCTATGGTCGGTCCAGCTAATCCAAACGAACGCAGCTACTTCCAAAACGTAAAAGATGCCTTTATTCAAGTAAGAGATAAAAGACAGATCCAAACCCCGGAAGCCATAAAGGCCAAGCTAGAAACTGATCTTAAATCTGCAAAAGTGGCAAGAGATGCAAAGAAGCGCCCTATACCAACTGAATATGCCAGTGAGCTTTCTAGTAAGAGTCAAATAACACAGAAGATCACAAATCTTAGGTGGCAGTTACTAGCAAATGCTGCGCTATCTGGTGTTGATAGAGTAAAGCGTCTTTTTGAAAAAAAGGCTGCACCCGAGGAGAGGACACCCTCGAATCCACCCCTCTCTGAACACACAGAAGAAGATTCGCGAACCTCTCATACTGAGTCAGCCCCACCTCTTCCTCATCTTCCACCTGAAGCTACGCTTGATGTGAACCAACCTCGCACTACACCTAGGCCTCAATCCTCTCATACTGAGTCACCTCCACCTCTTCCACCTCTTCCACAAGAGGGAACTCTCCGCGTAAATCAACCTCGCTCTGACCAAGGGCCTCAAGCCACGACGCCCCTAAATCGCCGACCACTTCCTGCAATCCCCTCTGAGCAGGCCTTAGTAAAAGAAAAAGTGAGTGAATTCATTTCAAGATACAAGGAACCACTTGCAATTTTCACGGCTATTCATAACGAAAAACTAGACAACCCTGCCTTTAGAAATGCATATACAAACATGATGAATTCCCCCGGATTTGAAAACGTGAAGAAGTTCAGCCAATTTAGCGAATTTGTTATTGAGGATCTCGCCTACGTCAAATCGCATCCAATAATCGAAAAAAATAGAGCAGAAGGAAGCGCCGTTAAAGCATTAGCTCAGGTTTTCGACCGCCGAGCTGAAAATGCTATTAAAAATGCTCCTCCAGAAAAGCTACTTAGCGTAATCAACCAGGAGCTGCTCCCTGTTATTTCCGAAATGCAAAAACTTATGAATCGCTTGTAGCACTCGATCTCAATCTCAATCTTCTTTAAGGAGATTGAGATCGAGATTCAGAATCCTACATTAACTCTGTGGCCTGGGCGGCAAGCTCTGAGCGCTCTGTCTTTTCTAAATAGACATGGCTGTGAAGCTGGCTGTTTCCAAATTTGCCTACTGTGTAGGTAAGGCCATTTGAGTCCTTATCAAGGTAGGGATTATCAATCTGGGTTGGATCGCCTGCAAGGATAACTTTTGTTCCTTCACCGGCACGTGAGATGATAGTTTTTACTTCATGCGGTGTCAGGTTTTGCGCCTCATCTATGATGATGTACATCTTTGGCAGCGAGCGGCCCCTAATGTAGGTCACAGCTTCCATCTCAATTTTTTTGCTATCTAATACCCATCTGAGGGTATCTGAAGGCTCATTGCCGAGCGAAGCACAAAGCAGCTCTAAGTTATCAAATATTGGCTGCATCCAGCTTGAAAGCTTTTCTTCCTTAGTTCCTGGAAGATAGCCGATATCTCGTCCAAGGGGCACAATCGGGCGTGATATAAGGATCTTTGTGTAGATGCCTTCATCAAACACTTTTCTCAGGCCGCAAGCAAGTGCAAGAAGTGTCTTACCAGTTCCTGCAGGTCCAAGAAGAGTAACGAGCTTTGATTCATCCCTTAAGAGCGCGTCCATTGCGCACTTTTGTTCTACGTTTCTTGGTTTGATACCCCACATAGTTGGAAGCTTAACAAGCGGCAAAAGCTGCTGCTGCGCAGAATCATAGCGAGCAACGGCACTGGAATGCTCCTGGCATCCAAGTATGGAGTATTCATTTGGCCGAAACTGCATCCCAGGCACTTGAAGATGACTATCCTTATAGAAGTGATCGATCATGGTTTTTTCGACATCTATGTGACGAATACCTATCGAGAGACGCTCATAGTTAAACTTAAGATTTTCGTAATCTTCTGTTTCAAGCCCTATGGCTTCTGCCTTTACACGTGCTGCAAAGTCTTTTGAAACAAAGACAACACGCCTTCCCTGTTCGTGGATGTAAAAGGCGGCCATTAAAATTTTGTTGTCATTGATCGTCATTGCCAAAGCGTGAGAAAAATCTGTCTTCATCTCCATGAGAATGCGCACTTTTGCTTCATTTTGAAGCGTTACGCCTTCATGCAAATCGCCTTTTCCTATTTCCTTCAGGTTTGCAAGCTCGCGTATTGCGGCTCTTGCGTTTTTACCAAGCTCTCCGGGAGTTCGCTTAAGTTTATCAAGCTCCTCGAGAACAGTTACTGGGATAGCCACCTCATGTCTTGGGAATTTAAAAATTGATTCTGGATCGTGTAGGAGAACATTTGCATCTAGGACGAACACTTTTTCTTTCATGAATGCTCCGGGGCAAAGGTATTAAATATTGCCTATCCATAATCGAATGTGCTCCTTTTGTCAACAGAAGTAAGAAATAGCACTCAAGTTGCCAGACTGCTAAATGAGTATTGACCAAATTATCAAGATAGGTATATAATAAAGGTATAGTATAGGAGGCCCCATGAAAATTACAGACAAAATCATTTCAATACCTCCATTTATTTCTACTACATGGGATAAAATTTCTTCACTTCACATGAATGATAAAATTTTAGTTATAACATTACGTGAAGGTTCTCGCATCGAAATTCCAAATCTTCCAGAAGATAGTATTACTGAAGTATTTTCACACCATGCCCACTTTCTTGAATCTCATCATACAAGCAGCGCAAAACAGCCAGCTTCCATGGGAGATACATTTGCAAGCCCATTTCGAATTCTTTTTGGAACGCTAGAATCTCTTCGTCAAGCACTCTCGCACAATCCAACGTACAGAGATCTTGCTCCAATACCTCCCGATGTCGCATCAAAAATTGCAGAACTTGCAAAGCAACTCCCGCCGGAAGAACTGAGCAATTTTCTTAATCCAGTAGATGGCTGCAACTGCCTCTACTGCCAAATTGCCAGACTTTTGAAGGGCGAGCATGTTCATGTGCTTGAAGAAGAAAAGTCGGAAGAGGAAGTTGCCGATGAAGACCTCCGCTTTGAAGAATGGACTGTAGAATCAATCGGCGATAAAATGTATCTTGTGACAAATAAACTAGATCCTCAAGAACACTACAGCGTCTATCTTGGCGATCCTATCGGCTGCACATGCGGCAAGCAAAACTGCGAGCACATTGTGGCAGTG
>CAYWZU010000052.1:0-11388 GCA_964462925.1 uncultured bacterium | reverse complement strand
TCGGTCTCGGATTAATCAGCGCTTTTTCTTGAGATAAAATCCTCATCTTCATAGAATTGGGGCAACATGCAACTTAACTTAAAGCTTCAGGTGCTTCTATGCGTATTATCCCTCTTTTACTTTCACTAACATGCACATCATTTGCACTTTTTGCAGATATGCAAGAAAATCACTCTTCCACACACGCTCCAAAACGCTTTGAGGCTTTTTGCGGCAAGGTTACTGGCCACAATGTACGTATGAGACTTGCGCCAAATCTTGACGCACAAGTGTTTAAAGAACTTGATCGCGACGATCTACTGCTTGTTACAGGCATCGTCGATGATTTTTATGCATGCATGCCTCCAAAAGGTCTTAAGGGCTATATTTTTCGCACCTACGTTCTTGATGGTGTTGTAGAGGGGTCTAATGTTTTCGTACGCCTCGGCCCTGATAGAACAAGCCCAGCAGTAACACAGCTCAATAGCGGCGACCTTGTTAAAGGAACACCATCAGCACAAAACAGCAAGTGGCTTGAAATTAACCTCCCAGAAGATGTGCGCTTTTATGTAGCAAAAGACTATGTTCAAAGAGTTGGCGATGCAAACTACTACACATCGCAAGAAACAAGACGACATGATGCCTACCAAACACTCTCGCAACTAGAAAATGAGCTTGATAGAGAGCTCGATAGGCCATTTCAAAAAATCCAGCTTTCTACAATATCGCAAAAACTTTCCACATTCATCAACGACCATAAAGATATGCCGCAGGCAGTAAGTCAAGCTGAAGCGCTTATTTCCCGCATGCAGCAGGTATACCTTACCAAAAGCGTTGCGCTGAAGGATGAGCCTGTAGAAGAACAAAAGCAAGCTGCTCCGAAAAGGGAAAAAGAACAGGAAAAGGAAATAGCCCATCCCCCACTTCCAGCACCTCAGCGCCCAGTGACCACACAAGCTTCATGGCAAGATCATGAAAATAGCTACATCCAGTCGCTTATTGCAAAAGGAGAGATTGAATCAGCCGATGGTTTCTATAAAGAGGAACTTGAAAAAACAAACACTCTTCATGGCACCATTAAACCCTACAACAGCTTTGTTGCTACAAGACCTGGAGACTTTGTCCTTCTCAACCTCAAAACAAATCTCCCAATAGCCTATTTGTACAGCACCAAGCAAGACCTTGCAACATGGGTAAATAAGCCTGTTACACTTTGGGTATCAGAGCGTCCAAATAACAACTTTGCTTTTCCTGCCTACTTTGTTCTGCAAGTAGAAGAATAATAGGAAAATGGCACTATCTCGCATTGTCTCCGGAGCCTGCTTTGGTTTAACGGCTCTTCGAGTAGAGATCGAAGTAGACTCTAGAGAATGTGATAAGCCATTTTTAGTTATCGTCGGTCTTCCAGATGCGTCCGTTAGAGAAGCAAAAGATCGCGTCCTTACTGCCCTCAAAAATTCTGGCTGCGATATATCGGACCTTGCCTGCACAGTAAATCTTGCTCCTGCAAACCTTAAAAAAGAGGGAGCACTCTACGACCTTCCCATAGCCATGGGCCTTCTTGCGAATCTTGGCATCATCCAAAAAGACATTCTTTCAAACTACCTTATCGTTGGAGAACTAGGCCTTGGAGGAGATATAAGGCCAGTTACGGGAGCTTTAGCCTTTTCACACCTTGCAAAAGAGCTGAAGCTTAAAGGCATCATCCTCTCGTGTGCAAATGAACGAGAAGCAAGCCTTGTGCCAGACATTGAAGTTCTTGCCTGCAGCTCACTTCGCGAGGCTATAGCATTTTTAAATGGCAAAAAAGAACCCCCAAACAACAAATCTCTTCCGTCCAAAGCAACAAGCTCCTTTTCCCTCATCGATTTTGCAGAAATTCAGGGACAGCATCAGGCTAAACGGGCAATGGAAATCGCAGCAAGCGGCGGCCACAATATTTTGCTTACTGGCCCTCCAGGCACAGGAAAGAGCATGCTTGCTAAAGCGCTTGTCGGTATTATGCCTGAGATGAGCTATGATGAGGCATTGGAGGTTACAAAAATTTATTCCATCGCCGGATTACTTCCCGATGCTTCCCTCATCCAAAAAAGGCCATTTCGCTCCCCTCACCACACAGTAAGCTATGGAGGATTGATCGGTGGAGGAACCGTACCTCGACCAGGTGAAATTGTCCTAGCGCATCACGGCGTTCTCTTTCTCGATGAACTCCCAGAATTTTCCCGTACAGTGCTTGAAGCGCTACGCCAGCCTCTTGAAGATCGCTCGCTCACTATTTCAAGAGCGCATTCAAGTACAAAATTTCCCTGCTCATGTATGTTTGTTGCTGCTATGAATCCATGCCCCTGCGGCTATCTTGGCCATCCTGACAAACCCTGCAAGGACTCAAAGCTCCAAATAGATCGCTACCAAAAAAAGATCTCTGGCCCTCTTCTTGATAGAATAGACCTGCATGTTTGGGTAAATACGCTAAAATCTGAGGAGCTTACAAAGGGAGCTCACAATGAACCAAGCCATAAAGTTCTCGAGCGGGTGCAAAGGGCAAGAGAAAGACAAAAAATTCGCTTTACGTCCAGCAAAACCAACGCCGAAATGAGCGCAAAAGAGCTCCAAAAATATGCCCCAATCGACGGAAAGCTAAAGTCTTTAATTCAGGAGTCTATGGATAGCCTGCATATGTCGCTACGCGCTATACATCGCGCACTCAAGGTTGCCATCACCATTCAGGACCTTGCTGGAAGTGATACGCTTGAAGAAGAGCATTTTCTGGAAGCGCTAAGCTTTAAGCAGAGCTAATTTTTCTTTTTTACATTTTCAAAGTTAGTGGAAGAAATACTTACTAGCGATTTTATTAAGCCTTCTTTATACTGATGGTAATCCTCATTATTTTATGATTAATTCAGACTCTTTTGGTTCAATTACATTCCCAGAGGCAAATACAGCAATTGATCGGCTTCTAATTGTAGAAGCGCTTTGGGCTGGCTCTTCTGGTAGAGTCATTGATTCTGCCATATGCGATTTGTCTAACCTTTCATTATGTGAACCTAAAATTGCTTCGATCGATTGGACGCATGAAGCAGAAAAAATAGATGCCACCCACAAAAACTTAGATAGAAGTCAGCGGGTAGATTTGTTATGTCAAATCCTTTTACGTAAAGCAAAATACTCATCTGATACGTATCCAGAAACCGCCTCTTCCATTAGTAAAGCAATAACTCAGATCACGGGTTGTAAAGATCTAATCGAAGCTCAAAAAGCATTTCCCCAGGCTAAATCTTTGTCTAAACTCAGTAAAATCTTAAGTTTTCCTGAACTTGCCGAAGCCAAATCAAAGAACTGCTGGGATGCCAAACTTGAAAATGAAGGACTGTCAGGAACATATTTAATGCCTTCGAGAAGAGGCGACTTTGTTGGTGTTTTTAAACCAGAAATTGAAGGTTATGGCTCGGTTGGGAATCCAAAAGGATGGACAAGTGTAAAGAACCACCCGTTTCCTTTGGAAAGTGGGCCAAGCTATAGCCTGCGAGAAGCTCTTGCTTATGAGTTCAACAGGGGTTTTGCGAATGTTCCAAAAACAACGCTTACCAAGCTACGAAAATCCTTAAAGTCTGCTAAAGAGGTTGGATCATTTCAAGTTTTTATAAAAAATGCTAAAGCGGTATCTCAAATCTCGAATGTAGAATTTGGTAATACAGTATCGAAAAGAGATGTTCAACGACTAGCTATTCAAGATATTCGCTGGCTTAATCCCGATCGACATGAAAATAATTTGCTATGCGATTCGCATAACACGCTTTTTTTAATAGATCATGGACGCATCTTTCCTCCTACAGCAACACGCCTTGTCTTTGCATGGATTAACTACCCTCAAAGTGCACGATCTCTTGATGAAGAGGAAAGAGCGTATATCGCAAACATCGATCCGGAAAAAGATGAGTATTTATTAAGAAAATGCGGCCTTACATGTAGCGATGCAATCACGAGAATGAAAATTGCAGCTCTCTTCTTAAAGAGATGCGTAGCAGAAAACCTCACATTGCAAGAAATTGGCCATCTTATGATATCGGGACCTGGAGTTCGGTATAGCTCACCGTCAATGTGTAAGGTGCTAAAAGACTCCTATTTTGAAATGAAAATTTGCATGCCAATCCTGCAAGGTGGCGATCCACAACATGAATTTGAGTGCCACATTAAAAGATTTCGGTCCTTTGACTGGCACTTGTCATTTTTTCGTATCTCTCCAGAATTACAATACACCAAAGTTGTTATTGAGGATGGGCTTGACCTAATTTCAATCAAAGGGAATTCAAAAACAGCTGGAAGCCAATCTATTCGCATTGTCTCTATAGCAAAAAGGATTCTTTTAACCGGAGAATATACCCTTGAGCCGATCATCACTACCCCGTTTACACATACTTCATCAATGTTAACTGTCTCGCAGATGGCTGAAAAAATTCCTGAAGCTGCAGCAATCATAAATGGAGGCTACTTTCATTATGAAAGTCCTCAAAATGCAGGCTATGAGTGGAATGGATTTTTCAGGCGTGGTGATCCTATAGGAAGCTGCTTTGGCTCATTTAGAGACGGAATTAGGGGGGAGCCTAATAGCAATCCTTTATGGGGTACGCTTGCAATAAACAAAAGCAACGTGAAAATTATTAAAAAAACACCTTATACTTTTGAGCATTCTTTATGTGAAATCGACTCGGCGCCAGTTTTGATGCAAAACAAAGTTTTGTCACCTCTCGATATACAGACCAAAGTTGATCCACCTAATCCAGCAAAACCAAACATCCCTCCTGGAGATTTTCAGAAACACATTAACAGCCGGGTCCCCCGGTCTGTTGTTGCCTTAACGGATGATGCTGTACTTTTTATTACTATCGATGGCAAACAAAGCAATGCAACCGGCATGACCGGAAAAGAGCTAGGAGCCTTTTTACAATCCTATCCTGAAATAACTGATGCCCTAAATTTAGATGGCGGCGGCTCAACTACAATGTGGGTGAAAGGCAAGGGAATTGTAAATACCCCTTCAGACAAAACCGAGAGGCGTGTATCTACTGTAATTGCACTTCTCAAGCAAAAACCTCTCTAACCCTCTTCCAATTGGGGCTATTCTTGAATGATGAAGTGCACAACATGCAGCTTGCATCTTGTCACTAAAACCATTCAGAAGGGTTCATTTGATCGAATTATGATTGCCAGGCTATGAGGCATCTAGCCCACTGATTTCTTTTGGTCTTATTCTTAATCTTATTCTTTTTAAACTTTGCGACAATGCGACAAAAGAAGAATAAGATCAAGAATAAGAATAGACACTTTAGTAAATAGAGCGGGAGTTACTCTCGCGATGCACGTACTCCATCTTACTTACCTTTTGGCCGTTGAAGAAGTACTCCTCTACCTTATTGCCATCTACAAAGTAAATTGAAGGTCCATGCTTTTGGCCATTTTTCCAGGTTATTTGTTCGGAAATAACCTCAGTGCCTGGACGAAAACCTGTTTCTACACCCTCTTTCTCGCCGTTCACATATGGAATAATAGAAACTCTCTCGCCGCTTCTATAGATATAGGTATCGCCATTTTGCTTGTTGTTCTTCCAGCTTTCTACAGTAGCAGGTTCTCCGCCGGCATAAAAAGTTTTTAATGTACCTTCAATCTGGTCGTTAACGTATGGAATATATTTTTGCGGCATGCCATTTGTAAAGTAGACAACCTCTAGAACTTTTTTGCCATTTTCAAAGTCATCTTTAGCTATGAGCTGGCCATGGCCATCGCGGCGGATGCGCTCGCCCGAACCTTCAACAACTTGTGATTCAAGCTCCTGTACTGGTGTAAAGTATTCTCCGCTCCAGAGGTTATTTGCATGATATTCTTCTGCAGATCGCGGTGTTCCATCTTCATACCAGGTTGAGACGAGCGTGATGTTGCCTGGACGGAAGATGTCTTGCCTTTTTGGCATACCAGATTCGTAGTGGACAGTTTGCCACACTTTTGCACCCTTATCATAGTAGACTTCTTTATGGATGATCGTTGAATGAGGAAATGTTTTTGTAGTGAGGCCGTGCAGCTGGCCATCTTTCCAATTAGAGTTTTCCTCTTGGCCTGTCTTATGCTGCCTAATGATCTGGCCACTTGCGCCTCTTTCTTCCCACTCTTCCCTATCGGCAACCTCTACGCCATATTGATGTACATAGGTTGTTTTGAGAGAGCCATCTTGCTGCGTAACTGGCTTTGGCGTGCAGCTTGTAGTAAATAGAACAAGTAGTGCGGATGCATTCCACCCTTTCATAAATCAATCCTCATTTTAATACTGCCTACTCTTATACCCTTATTGCGGATACTTTTCAGCTAAATAGTTTGTAACTTCTTGGACAAGCTTGTGATGAGCTTTCTCCACTTCCTCTTGAGACACCGTTTTTGCCCTATCGCGGTATACAAAGCGCAGGGTCACATTGTGCCGATCATGTCCTAACTTTTCATGTTCAAAAAGCGAAATAAGTACGCATGATTCACAAATTGCAGGCTTTATTTGCTCAATTTTTGTCAGTATCTCACTAAAAGGTATAGCTTTCTGAAGGGTTATCGTCCAGTCACGATCTGAGCTTGGGAACTCTGAGAGATTCTCCATCTGCACTTCTTTTCTTGCAAAGGACATAAGCTCCTGCATGTCGCATTCCGCAAAAAGGACTCGCTCTGATATGCCAAGCTTATGTAAAAGAAGCGGATGGATCTCTCCAATGATGCCGACATGAACATCACCTGCATAGACCTTTGCCTGCCTTCCCGGGTGAAACATCGTAGCCATAGAGGGCTTTACATGAAGTGATGGCAGCCTAAGGGTAGAAAAGAGCTCTTCTAGCATGCCTTTAAGGTCATAAAAATCAAAATCCCTTGCTTTTTCCATGAAATGCTGCATATCTGCTTTGCCGCTTAGCATGATAGCAAATACACGAGGCTCAGCATATCCCTCTCCCCTCTTTAGATGGACGTGGCCTATCTCAAAGAAGCGAAGATCCTTATTATTTTGATTGAAGTTTCGCTGGAGCACATCGATCATACCAGGAAGAAGCGATGGTCTCAGAATAGACTGCTCGCTTGAGAGCGGATTGAGCATCTTTACGAGGGCATCTTCTGTAATATGGTGATCCATTACAAGCGATGCCATAAAAGGGCTAATGAGATCGGATGTAATAGCCTCTTGGAGACCAAATGTCAGAAGTCTTCGCTTCACCTCTCCCTCAAAAAGAAAGAGCGGATGGTGAGCCATTGTAGATGCTGTATAGCGACACACTCGCTGCTCGCCTCGATCAAGGCCAACAAGACGTCCAATCTCTTCGATGAGGTCAACCTCTTCCTTAATATCGTGACGAAATTCTGGTATTGTCACTTTATAGCTATCTTGCCCATCGAATTCATAGGTAAACCCAAGCCTCGAAAAGGCAGATTCAGCCTCGTTTGCACTCACCTCATAGCCCAGAAGCAGGCTTGCACGGCTAAGTCTACATCTTATACACTTTTTTTCTTGCGTAGTGCGAACATCAAAAGCCGCTGCTACCTTTCCAGATGTGAGCTTTACAGCATATTCCAGAGCTTTTAGGGTAATTTCAGGATCAGAGCCGCGCTCAAAGCGCTTAGAAGAGTCTGTGCAGATGCCAAGCTTTGTTCGTGATTTTCGAATGCTGCTAGGATTAAAGCAGGCAGATTCAAAAAGAGCGCGCTTTGTAGCTGAGCTAACAGCAGAGCTTTCCCCTCCCATAATGCCGCCTGCTGCAAGTATCTGCATGCTATCGGCAATGACAATGGATCCTTCTGGCAGTTTATGGGTGACTTCATCTAGAAGAGTAATGTGCTCGCCCGCTTTCGAAGCGCGAACTGTGATATGCCCATTATGGATTCGATCTGCATCAAAGGCATGAAGGGGCTGCCCGATATCATGTGAAATATAATTAGTGGCATCGACGATGTTATTGATGCTTCTAGTATCTATTCGCTCTAAGCGTATTCTGATGAGGGAAGAGGATGGCTTTACCTCTAGACCTTCCACAAGACATGCGCTGTAGCGTGGACAGAGCGCTTGATCCACAACTTTTATGGTAACCTTCTCTGATCCCATGGGCACGAGGGTTGAGGGTTCATCCCAGGGCTTTTTTACTAACTCTTGACCAGTGAAGGCTCCAAGCTCGCGAGCTATACCCATGACGCTTTGGCAATGGCCAAGGTTTGGGGTAACGGAAACTTCGTAGATGATATCAGAAAAATAACTTGCTAAGTCTGTTCCAGGCTTTAGATCTTCTGGAAGCTCCATAACAGTTTCATGAAATTCAGAAAGGCCGAGCTCATGCTCAGAGCAGAGCTTGCCAAAGGACTCCTCGCCGCCAAATTGAGATGGGTGAATTTCTTTACCACCCACTTCAGCCCCAACGGGTGCAAACGCGGTAACTTGTCCCTCATAAAGCTTGGCACTAGATACAACCTTTTGCTCAGTTTTGCCGTCAAAAAGTGTCACGCATGAAAGTGTGGGAGATGATGAGTGGGGAACTACTTTTACTACCTTTGCAGCAACTACATTTTTAAATAAAGGATTCACTTCATAGATATGATCAACCTCTAGCCCCGCCTTAGTCAAAATGTCGGGAAGCGTCTGAGGGTCGATATTTGGTAAATATTCCTTAAGCCAGGAGAGCAAAATCTTCATATAATCCACCTGTATAGGCAGTTTATTGTAATGAAGTCGTTTGATTTTTGCACGCATCTTGTGTATACTAACTACCTCGAGTTTGCAGCTTTCCGGCGGCGCTTTCGCAAGCATAGGCCATCCAGCTCTAATTTAATTCCCGGGATGGCATGTTAAGCCTATCTCGGGAAATAAATTAGAGCTGAAAGCCCTCTGCTCGCGAAATCACTCGCCAAAAAGATGCAAAATAGAAGTAATTCATATTCAAACCTAAAGGATACATATATGAAACTAGAACGTACCCTCTCAATTATTAAACCTGATGCAGTAGCAAAAAATCATATTGGCGGCATCATCAGCATGCTCGAAAAAGCAGGTCTTGAAGTTATCGCAGCAAGAATGGTCCGCATGACACGCGAACAGGCAGAAGGCTTTTATGCTGTACACAAAGAGCGTCCATTTTTTAAAGATTTAGTAGACTTTATGACTTCAGGTCCAAGCCTTGTTATGGTTCTTGAAGGCGAACACGCTGTAAAGAAAAACCGCGATGTTATGGGCGCAACCGATCCTAAAAAAGCAGAAAAAGGCACAATTCGTGCAACTTTTGCTGAAAGCATCGATGCAAACGCAGTCCATGGCTCAGATTCACTTGAGAATGCTGCTAATGAAATCCAGTACTTCTTTACTGAACACAATATCTGCCCGCGTGTAAAACATCATCACCACTGCTGCGGCTGCGGACATTAAGGAGAAAAGATGCGCTATATTCTACTTGCACTTCTAGCTCTCTCTCCTCTTGCTGCAGAAGAGACCTTTTCGATGATTAAGCCAGGTGCTGTCCAAGCGCATCACATCGGCGAAATCATTGCGATGATAGAAAAGCAAAACCTCACACTTTCAAACTTGAAGATGGAAAAGCTCTCTGAGCCTCAAGCAGAGGCATTTTATGCTGAGCATAAGGGCAAGCCTTTTTATCCAGAGCTTGTAAAGATGATGACATCTGGTCCTGTTGTTCTCATGGTAGTTGATGGCGATAATGCCGTCCTTCGCCTAAGAGAGATTGTAGGAAGCACAGATCCATCAAAGGCAGCTCCCGGAACTATTAGACAAGCATTTGGCAAATCCGTCGGCGAAAATGCCATCCATGCATCTGACAGTGCTGAGAGCGCAAAAAGAGAGATCACCTTTTTCTTTGGAGGATAGATTATGCGATGCACATTTGAGCGAGAATGCACTGCCCAAACACTTTTAGATCCTGAAAAACAGAAACTACGAGTCTTTGGCAAATTTGAATATCGCAAAATGGGCATTTCAATAGAAGATCGCGGGTTATGCTTTCGCATTACCCGCATTATGCTCCTTATCGGAAAAATCTTTCCCGGCATTATCCTTGGCATCTGCAACTTTTCCAAATATACAAAATCAATCCGAACACTAGCTGGGGAAATCTCATCCGGCAAAGAGCGCACGATTCACTACATCAGAACCTTTGCAGAAAATGGCCCACGGCTAGAAAGCGGCGCAAACTTTCTTAAAACTGCCCTCAGAATCTCTTCAATCCAAGAAGAGCTCTTTTCTGCAGACTGTAGCGTTACTCTCCAATTTGATGATGGCCTTGCAAGCAAAAGTATCGCTGACTCCAAAACGACAAAACAAAAGCTCTCAGATCGTATCCAAAACATCAAACACGAGATTCTTGATGAAGTGCTCCAAAGACGAGCCTCTCTCCAAAAAATCACCCTCGTAGCCATACTCGGAAATGACGCGGCCGAGCAGTCCTTCTCCATCGCCAAGATTGACTACAACGTAATTTCTGCACATGACACAAGTTTCTTTGCCGAAGTTCCAGCTGCAAAGGTTGAAGAAACCTTAGAGCGCTTAAGGAACTAACTAAGTCTTTATAGCCAAACAGCTTATTGAACTTTAAAATGTCTATTCAAGCTGCATATTAGCATATTGATCTTTACCAAATCTTAATTAAATCTTCCGGTATAGTTTTTGTGTATTTAATTTAAGGCACTATGAAACATATTTCTATTTTTCTTTTTTGTTCTTTATTTGTTATTAGGAGTGTGCATGGAGGGCTTCATGAAACATTTCATGAAGTGAAAGATTCAATGAGGCATTCTACCTCTAGCATAGCAGTCGACAAGGGAAAGAAATACCTCGATGATCATGAGGTGACAAGTGCACAAGTAAGAGAATTAATAGAAAGCGTAAGCTTTGAAGATTACAAGGTCGAGCTTGCAGAGTACGCTTACGCTTGCGTCAATGATAAGAAAATTTTTCTAGAGACACTTAAGAATTCTCTGTATCCGTCAAGTCTCCAAGCCTTAAGAGAGCATATTGAGTACGAAGAAAATAGGAAAGGTAATTTAAATGAACTTATTTGCTCCATACAATATTCTACTTCATCTTCAGCAGTTGAAAAAGCATGTCGCTATCTGGACAACTGTACAGTCACAAGCAGCGAAGTAAAAATGATGTTGAAGGCACTTAGCTATGACAGGGACAGGCTTGAGATAGCAAAATATGCTTATCCACACGTAAAGGACAAAAAAAATTATCTAAACACCATAGAAGATGAACTTTTTTTGTCGAGCACTCGAGACCTAAAAACCTATATCGCCAAAATTGATCGCCTAAAATAGAAAGAGATATCAAACCTTTTGGTGCCGGCACTTTCGATCATTCGATTCGCTTCACTTGGTTGACGTAAAACTCTGTAC
>CAYWZU010000051.1:0-15370 GCA_964462925.1 uncultured bacterium | reverse complement strand
GCTGGAGAAAATTAGATCATCGAATAGAAGTTAGCCAGCTTTACTGCTCTTTTTAGAAGCTTATGCATCTGCTGTTCAGACGTTATGGTGTGGAAGGGTAGTTCCATGCTATTAAAGCAGGTGTGAAAGTGCGGCAGATCATCCCCAGAGGGCTCAATGGATACTTGTTTGTTTCCAATTGATCTTGCAGCTGTTGCTGCGTAGAGAAAGTCCTTGAGCTGCTCTGTAGTGCAGCCTTGAAGCCAGCTTCTGATCCAGTCGCGGTGTTCTCTTGCGATATTTTGATTGAAATGTAATTTACTTATGATGAGCTGGGAAGAGAGTTTTCCTTGGAGTTTTTCGGAAAGTTGCTCTGCTGTTAGCTGCTCGAGTACATTCTTTGGAAAAAGAGATGCTAGCATACCCTTTTTAATTTCAATGCAGGGGACTAGTTCAGCTCGCATAGCATCGAGAACTCCTTCAGAGCGACCTTCTTTGCGCATAGCAGCTACCTTAATTTTATCTTGGGAATGCTCTGCATTCATTATGGCAAAAATTTCAAAGAGCTCATGAAATGCTCGTTCATCTTCTACAAGGCTATCAAAAGGCAGCACAAGATGGCGCTCTTTTAAAAGTTTCAGCGCTTGAAAAAGACTCATGTCAAATTCCTGGCCAATAAGGTATTCTTTTGAAGCTGTAAGGCAGAACATAAAGAGCTGACCTAAATTTCTATGAACCTCTTCTTGCTCGCATGTAAGCCGCTCGCAATTTGGCCTAAAAAGCCCAGTAGTATCGCATCTTGCCATTTGCATGAGCCTGCATGCACCTCGAGGGATTTCTGAAATAAGCTCTTGTGCGAGGCCTCCCGCGTCTAACCCGGGCTCTCCCAAAATCTGCACCTTTAGCTTCTGTTTTACTTCCACTTTAAAAAGCTGAACAAGTGAGTCTAGTGATTGAATAGGGTGCTTTTCAAAATCAACTCTGCCGAGTGCAAGCTCATAACTTCTGTTTCGTGGGCCGTGGTTGTGAAAAAGAGCATCAAGAATATTACCTTCATTTGGGAAAAATCTGCTTCTAACTGCTTCAAAATTAAGCACTGTTGTAATGTAATCATCCCTTCGCACATTGTGAAGTGCAGCTTGTAGCAATACTTCAAAAAGCGCCCTATGCTGAGCTGAGAGGTCACGAAATGTGCTGAGCGTTCGTAGTATAAAGCACTCGCTAGTTCCTTGAGCGAGCTGTCTTGTTCTTGTTGCTATATCTTGCCTATCATGGGGGTCTAGAGGAGTCAAGATTCTTAGTAAATCCATAAGATGGTGGCCATCTTGGCACATCTGAGTAACGAGTTGAACAGAATCAACCATTTCGTGGAAGTTTCGAATGGCGATTATTTCACCTAGTACCTGAATCACGAGATTGGTATTTTGTCTTGTAAGCTGAGGGATAACGCGGCAAGCTGAGTTTACAGCAGCTGCTTTTCTATTTGTTCCATCTAAAAGGTCGTTAATTTGCCTCCAATCTGCTGCAGGGACGTTACGCAAAAGCGTATGGAGATTTTGGAGATAGCTTGGGAGATCCTCATCTGAAACTGCAGAAATTAAGTTTGAAAGAATAGAATCTTGAGTTTGTTTGAGGATGAAAAGAATGGGTCCAAGAGCTTCATCTCGATGCTCTGGCGCTATACGTGCTAAAGTCTCTAGAAGCTTGAATCTTTTAAAGTTGGATGGGATTTCATCTTGTACAGAGAGCGCTTTTATAAGGATATCTTCATCTAGACCAAATCTCTCAGCAGATTGGTCCCTAAAAAAGGCTGAACTTCCCCCAAGATTTTCCTTAAAGAGTTCATGAAGCTGTTTGATTTGGCGAATTTGTGCGAGGCTAGATAGGGCAATGTTTTTAACTTTAGAGTCGTGATTTACTGAATATTCTCTACTTTTGAGATCAGCTGTTTGAAGGGCGTAATCAAAAATAATCTTTTCTCTCGAAGTGAGAGATTGAAAAAATACTGTATATTGATCAGGAGACATGCGACGAAGCTCATCGGCGGCGGCAGGAACAAAACCCCAAGAATTAGTTAGCAATCTATCACAAATGTCACGAAATGGATTAATCATAATTAAAACTCCATAATTAATCGATTATTATAATTTAAAAGCTAGTATAATTCAATTATTTTTACTATTGGAGGATAAGGCGGCCGCTTTCGAGCTGGTAGCGACTACTTGTGCGTTTTGCAAGGTCGAGACTATGGGTTACAACAAGCAGTGATTTATTCTGCTCTTCGGCCCAGCTAAAAAGAAGATTTTGTATTTCTTGAGCTGTTTGATGGTCAAGATTGCCCGTCGGCTCATCAGCGAGGATAATATCGGGATTTGTGATAAAGGCGCGGCCTATCGCAAGACGCTGCTTTTCTCCGCCTGAGAGCTTAAGAGCTGAAAGGTTTCTTCGCTCATAAAGACCAAGCTTTTCCAAGAGGAGTATGGCATTTTCATAGTTTTCTGAATCTTTATCGATTTTCTGGCGTGCTATATAAAGCGGCATTAAAATATTATCTATAACGCTTATGTCGTCGAGCAGATGAAATGCCTGAAAGACAAAGCCAATATGGCGATTTCTGAGGATATTTCTGTTTTGCGAAAGTACTGGGCTTCCAAGGAGCTCAATAGTTCCTGTGGTAGGCTCATCTAATGTTCCTAAGATATGTAAAAGGGTAGTTTTGCCCTCTCCTGATTTACCAAGAATTGCAAGGGTTTCGCCAGAGGCTACATCTAGGCTTATATCTTGCAAAAGCTCTAGAGGTGCAGGGTCAGAAAAGCTCTTTGAGATGTTTTTTGCAGATAAAACTATCTTACTCATTGCGAAGCGCCTCCGAGGTATTGATGCGGCTTGCTTTTATTGCAGGGATAATGCCTGCAATTGTAGAGCTTACTGCAGCAATAGCAATAACGAAGAGAAGCGATGCGAGGCTTACCTCATTTGGCAAGCTATTTGCATAAAACTGCGTGCTTAACACTTCAAACCCCTGAAGTTTTCCAAGGAATGCTAAAATGTGAGAGAGGTTTTTTAGGGTAAGCACAGCAAGTATTGCCCCTACAATGCTTCCAATTGTGCCGAGGAGAAAGCCGCAAAGGCCAAAGATGAAGCCAATGCTTGTTTTACTTGCGCCAAGCGCTCTCATTGTGGCGATTTCCTTTCTCTTGTCGTGGACTAAGATAATGAGCATGGAGATGATGTTTGAGCAGGCTACAAAGGTAATGATGATGGAAATAAGCGAAAAGAGGTTTTTGTCTGCTTTCATCTGCTGAAAGATCTCTTTTGTAAATTCATACTCGCTGTAGGTCTCTACGCTCCAGTAGCGGGTGAGGCCTCTTTTTTCAAGTGATGCTACAATTTCTGCCTTTATTTTATCTGCATTTTCAAGGTTTGCAAAATCTACTCCAATACCAGTAGGAAGGTTTGTTTCTGCTCCAAGGCTTGCAGAAAGTATCTCGTTAATAATCTGGGAGGAGACTAAAGCAACCCTTCCTCCAACAGGCAAAATGCCTGGATCATAAAAGCCTTGGCAGGTGAGCTTAGTACGAAGTTCCTGGCTAGCTGATGCTCCAAAGCCCCTATACTGTAAAAAGACTACATCTCCAGTTTCTACACCTGCATCTTGGAAGCTTTTTGGAAGAATGATGTTTTTGTTATTTGCGAGCTTTACTGAAAGGCGAGCGCTTACATCTTCTGGGCTCATTAGAAGACTTGATGTTTTGAGCTCCTGCTCCATGAGGCCATCATCTCTAACCATATGTATGGCAAGGTTTGCCTGCGCAGTCTCAAAGATATGGCTGGTTATGCCTGGAATCTTTTGCAGGGACTGCATGGTAGCCTGGACGATATCTACAGACTCTTTTTGGGGAAAATTTTTGGGAAGCGTGGGATCAAACTCTGGATCGTAGGGATCAGTCTGAGAGCTTTTGAGCTTTTCTTTAAGCGTTTTGTAGCTGTAGTTTGATTTATCAGCAAAAGCATCAATTTGGTAGTAGTAGCTTTTGTAGTACTCTTTAGAAGGAGTCAGCCTGAGAGGTGATGTCAATGCTATCATCTTTTCTGTCCAGCTTCTTACAATACCATCTTGAGCAGAAAAAAAGACAATGCTCAGCCATACAACGATAGCGATGACAAAGACAGAAATTAAGCTGATGATAGAGACAGAAAGCTGTCGCACGCGGGGAATAAGATATTTTCGTGCGACAGTAAACTCAAACATGAAAACTATTTTGTTTCTTTAAACTCTACGTGCTCGCGTAGTGTAGGGTCAAATTTGCGCAGTGTGATGCGGTCTGGAGTTTTTGTTTTGTTTTTTGTTGTATAGTAAAAAAAGTCGCTCTTTGAGCTCTTAAGCTTAATTTTTTCGCGCTTGCTTGCCATGTGAATACTCCTTAAAAATAGTGGCAAAAGCATAGCAAAAATCAGCACTTTCAGTCAATTTCTATAAGGTAATATTGGCACTCGAGCCGCCCTCGCGGCTCAAAAATAGCCATTTCTGATATAATTTTTTCTAAATAAGGGCTTCTATGTTATTTGACACAGTGCTTGCGCTCCATGAGGCGGGAAAATTCTTTAAAGATATATTTATAAGTCCTCTAGCTCCTTCCCCGCTTTCAGATTTATCATCTGATGAGGTGCAAAAAATCGATACAATTGCACATGATTTGCTTAATCATTTTCTGCCAAGACTAAACTCGCAAATAAGTCCTTGCAGGGTGGTCTTTAGAGTAGCAAAACCATGGCAGGATGTGATTGATATGCTGGATAGGCATGAGACAGGGCCGCACAACGAGGGCTGGAAAATAAGCCTTCACTATGAAATAGCAAAGATTCAATATTGGCATAATAAGGCACCTTCACAAAATATTGCCCCTTTGGGAGTGATCTATAACCTGCTCGGAAACTATCCTTATGACTGTGCAGGGATTGTCGATTATGTAAAGAATAACTGGGATGGACTCTCATTAGTGTCAAGATTTTCTGATATTCCATTCGATAAGGAAGAGGTAATAGTCGAAGTTACACATAAAAAAAGAAAAGAACTGGTTCTGCCAGATTCCATAGAATCTTCTTTCAAAATATGCGAGTCAGGCGCGATCGAGCAAAAAACCTATGGTCATAATATAAGGATATGTACAACAGAGGTTAGTATAGAAAAGCAATATTATAAGCCTTTTGTTCAAAATGCTCCTCCAAGCAATCCTTATGATATTTATGAAGTGACAATGAGCACTAATACAGAAGTTGTAGACCACGAGAGAATGTATCGCATAATCACTCTTGCCCAAAAAAAGGTCAATAACTGCCTTCAAAATAGAGCCATGCAATAGAATAGCCGAAGAGGAATTCTGCCTTAGTACATCTATATACAAAAAAATTAAAATTATTTATAATAAAGGTGAGCTTTTATAGAATACGAGGGGTCCTATGAGCCTTGGAAAGATCGATGGGGGCCAAACGCGTGAGATTATCATTGGTCTAAATCGCACCAAAACCGGTTCATTCGAAGCAAGAAAGGTTACGAGCAGCCCTGTAGGAAAGGCTGCAGAATCCAGCTCTAAAGTTGAGCGCACTTTTAGTCATAAAGTTGACTCTGATGAAGACTCTCAATCATCGCCATCATTGTCGCCACGAACATATACTCAAAGTGAACTTGATGAGATGGATACTGAAGAACTTCCCGGACTTGCAGATCCTGAAGTAATCGATATAGGTGGATTTAAGAATGAATTTGAGGAGCAAGGGCATCCCGCTGAGAATGTAAAAACAAAGGAAAGCGATAGGACCCTTGAAACCGAAGCGAAAAGCTCCCCGAAAGCTATCCGAAAGGTTAGGGATGTTGGTGCAAAGTTATTGGCAGGTGTACGTGGATTAGTTTCTGATGTTGGTACAAAGATAAAGCAAGCAGCGCCCCTTCCTTCTCGAAAACCTATTGTACTTGAACAAGAAAAGATGAGGCAGCCAGATCTTCAGGGGGATGCTGCAAAAGCCATTAAACTTGCACGGGATGAAATTACAAAGACTGCAGGTGGTGGAAAGCCCTTAAGAGGAACCTCTGAAGCAAGAGCGGCTCTTGTTGATTTGAACAGAAATTTACTAAAACCTCAGTTTAAAGAGCCTTTAGAGCAGTTGTTTAAAAAATTGCCAAATGATCGTCCATACGATCTTTCAAGGCAAGATGATCAACAGCTTCTTAAAGAGTTCTTTAGCGAAACGGCAAAAATACTGAACAGCAATAGCGACAATATGCGCATCTTTAAAGAGGTCTGTGGAGCAATTAAAGAGAGTGTTCAGGAAAATGGGATTGATTCAAATGAAGCGCTCGGAATTGCTGCAGATCAGCTTTTTTTGCAGATACTCAATCCTGCATTAGCAGCCCCTCAAACGCTCGGTTTAGCCCCGCATGGGAATGATCAAGTGAAAAAAAATGCAATTGCATTTTCTTCAGTCGCCAAATTAGTCGTGCAGGGCACGCCAATAAGAGCGACAGATGTTACATCTAGTGAAGCTGCAAAGATTGAAAAGCAAAATACATTTCTTGCAGAAAATCGAAAGGCAATTTTAGACCCTGTCATGGATGCTTTATTTGCAGAAACTCCTAGCCTTTAAACAATGGTGCAAGAGCAAAAAGACTGGTCTCCGAGGGCCCTTTTTGAAAACAGGCAACTTTTTGAGGCATTGAAAGAGTGGTCAAAAGCAAAGCATATGGATGAAAACATACTCTACATCGGTGATGCCTGCCAGGCACTTCAGGAGCCAGATCCCCAAAAATTCAAAGTTCAGCTTGCAGATATTTATTCCAAATACATGGCGCCCGATAGTGAAAAAGAAATAAACATAAACGGAAGGTGCAAAAAAGCTATTTCGGACTTACTAGAAAGTAATCCATTTGATCTGGCTGCATTAGAAAAGGCAAAACAGATCCTTACTGACATTATGACTATGTCCAACAAAGATGGCCTTAATCGAGAAAGCATGTTGACGCGGGATCTCTTTGGTGCATTCAAGCAAGAGAAAGGCTAGGTGCTGTTTTAAATGCGTAATTACGTAGCAAGAAAAACGCCTACAAGACAGAGGCTATTTGCCCTCCAGTGTACTTTTTCTCCATAGAGAAATTGTCCCCAGATATTGCAAGAAAGTATAAGGCTTATTGAAAAGACGGGAAAGATAAAGGAGCGCTCTATTCCAGATGTTGCAAATGTAGCATGCATGAAGAAAAAGGCGCATGCACCGTTTAAGAGGCCGCCAAGGGTGCCCCAAAAAGCTTCCATCTTTGTCGGCATTCGATTTTCTTTAACGGCAAAGATCAGGCAGTGCATACCTGCAGCACATAAAAAAATAATCGGAACAAACCAATCTGAGGCAAGATCATATAACGCAGCATGCTCTAAGATAAAGCCATGAACCTGGCTGAAGAGCAAAAAAATGGTCTGCAAGCAAAATGCAAAAAGTGCAAAGGCTATCCATCCTGAACTTGGCTCTTTGCTCATTGCCCAAAATAGGCCTATGACAAGACAAATTGAGCCTAAAGCTTGCCAGATTGTGTAGGGAAAAACCTCAGTACCTACGATCAGTGCTATAAGGAAACCGGGAACTACTGATGCTGCATTTACAGCAGTAAAGGTAAGGCTTGCAGGTCCTGATCTGACGGCATGAGCTATCATATACTTTACAAGCCCAAGTGATACGCCCGTTATTATACCGCTCACAAGTACATACCAATTTATGGCAATGGATCCAGATTGCATGGGGTAGAGAAATGTAACTACGATGAACGTAAGAAGCATCTGAAAACAAAAAAAGGCATAGAGAGAGCCTCTTTGCTGCATACTTTTTTGCATGCAAAGGTTGGAGAGGGCGCCTAAAACACCTGAAATTACCATCCAGTACATTTCCTCTATATAATAAAAACTTCTATATTATGGAAAGGGCGGATTTTGGAAGCTACCAGGTTACCTCTTTGCCCTCTTGGACAAGATAAAAAGGCCTTGGATTTTCCTGAAGGGCAAGAAAAAGGTCATAGGGTGGTCTTGAAAGAGGCTCATCTGAAAGTTTAAAGGTGCCATAGTGACATCCTATAGAAGCTTTTGACCCTACATCATCATGTATCTGAATAGCTTCTTTTGGATTGACATGGGCAGCTTTCATAAAAGCTCGAGGTGCATAAGCACCTATGGGAATAATGCTGAGGTCAATATGAGGAAATTTAGAGCCTATCTCTCTAAAGTGCTGTTCATTATAGCCGGTATCTCCTGCATAGTAGAGGCACTTATCTGCAATTTCTACGATATAGCCGCACCAAAGACTTTGATTGCGGTCAAATATGCCTCTGCCTGAAAAATGCTGGCTAGGTACTGCCGTAATCCGAAAAGAGCCATGTTTATACTGTGACCACCAATCCATTTCATAAACATTCGTAATGCCGTATTTTTGAAGGGTTGCCTTTAGCCCTAATGGTACAATAAAAACTGCCTTTGGATTTTTTACGTGGAGCATTTTGCACGCTTGCAAATCAAGGTGGTCATAGTGGTTATGGCTAATAAGTACATAGTCGATAGGTGGCACGGCCTCGATGGCGATACCGGGCTTTTTATGCCTTTTCGGCCCAATAAAATGAAAAGGAGATGCTCTATCTGCCCAAACAGGATCTATAAGAAAGTGGCTCTTATCATATGCAATATAAAATGATGAATGGCCAATCCAGCTAAGAGTAGCTTTACCTGCTGCTTTATAGAGCATCGAAGAGGGGGAAAAATCGCAAGGTGGTGGTATGCATGCCCCGGCATCCTTGTAGTATCCTATAAGCCACAAAAGTACTTGCCCGAGGCTTCTTTCAGCATCTACTCCAATATTATAAAACTTCATAAGACCGAGATATGGCCCCTATTTTGGCGTCACGATTGAATTTCGGACAATGGCAGCAATAAATGGAAGATGGCTCTTTGTCGCAGCTTCTTTGCCTTCTCTGATCGCATCTAGCTCGCTCTGTCTTTGAGCTAAGATAACAGTGAATTGTCTATGTATACTATCATAAAGAGTTACATTGAATGTTGTATCAACTCCTGGAAGGACCGTAACAAACAGCTCTCTATATTTACAACCAGTGACGCTTGCATGATAGATTGCCATACGCCGTATCCACTTCTCGTCGTCTGATTTATGTAGAATTGTTGTCTCTTGGGGACTTATCTTGCATGATACCCACTTGTGCTCTGCATGTGTACAAACTGTGATAAAAGTTGAAGACATAAAATGCCTAGATTTTGTTTTCGATGATATCTTGGCGGATTTGGGCCATCTTTTCGACCATGAAGTGGAGGTTATGGATGGTGGCTAGCTGCAAGGCGACTAGCTCTTTTGCTTTGAAGAGGTGGTGTAGATATGCCCTTGTAAAGTGCTGGCAGGTAAAGCAGCTGCAGCTTTTGCTTATTGGGCCAAAATTTGTTTTATTGTCGCTTTTTGTGAGGTTAAGCTGACCATCATGGGTGAGAGCTGAGGCGTGTCTTGCTAGCTTTGTTGGGTATGAGCTATCGAAAGTATCTATTCCGTAGGGGACGGATGCTTCAAGGGAGCTTAAATCGCCTATGCCTAGAAGGTGTCTTGGAAATGGATCTGGGAGATGGCAGACGGTATGTTTGAGAAGTTCTAAGAGTTCTGCTTTTTCCTTTCCTAAACTTCCGCCAATGGCAAAGCCGTCAAAGGCAAGATCTCTGAGAATTTCGCAGCTTTTTTGGCGAAGAGCCCAATTGACTCCGCCGTGCACGACAGCAAACATAGCTTGGTTTTGAGGTGATGCAAGGTGAGTGTCAAGAGAGCGCTTTTGCCACCTATGCGTTCTTTCAAAAGAGCGCTTTAGGGCCTCTTCACTTATATGATAAGGTGGAAGCTCATCAAAGGGAATGATAATGTCTGCGCCTAAATCTTTCTGAGCCTCTACGGAGCTCTCAGGCGTGAGCATGACGCTTTTGCCATCAATATAGGAGCGAAAAAGCACGCCCTCTTCTGTAATCTTGAGAACAGAATTTTGGTGCTTTTTCGTGCCTCGGCTTTTTAGCTCATTTGCAACCGAGCCATAGGCCAAACTAAAGACCTGAAAACCGCCAGAATCCGTAATAATAGGCATTTTTCGGTTGATAAAGGCATGGAGGCCGCCAGCTTCTTTAACTACTTTAGTGCCTGGTTGGAGCATCAAATGGTAGGTGTTACAAAACATAAGCTGAAGGCCTATATCCAATACCATTTTATTATCGAGTGCCTTAAGTGTGCCATTTGTGCCGACGGCTACAAAGTTTGGAGTTTCAATAATTCCGTGGGGCGTGTGGATGCGGCCGACTCTTGCTTTTGATTTTGTAGAAGTATGTAAAAGTTCAAATCTAAACGGGGGCATAGTCTTGTTTTCTCAATGTGGGAAGGCTTAAAAGAAGGCCGATTGTGAGCTTTACGATAAAGCTAACAAGAAATACATCAAAAAGCTCACTTACAAGACCCCAGAGCCCTAATATAGTAAAAAGAAGGGTGTCTACAAATTGCGAGCAGCTCAGGCTGAGGATGTTTCTAGTAAAAAGTGATAGTTTTGTGGCTTTTTCTTTTAAAAAACCAAAGAAAAAGAGGTCAAAAGACTGAACGCAGAAAAATGAAGTAATAGAGGCTAGAACGAGTCGCGGGGTTGTCGAAAGTATAGTTTTATACGCCTCATGGGCAAAATCGGCACTTGCAGGAACGTAGAAGATGTGCATGTAAGCCATGGCGACAAAAAAGAGAAGAAGCGTAAATGATATTTTAATTGCCTGTTTTGCAGCATCTTTTCCGTAATACTCTTGCAAAAGGTTAAGCCCTAAGGCACATGATACGGCATAAACGTCAGAAGCAGTTACGGTGAATCCAAGTAGGGTGATCTGCTTTAAGACAAAAAGATTTGCAAGGATAGGCAGGGCAGCTACCCATGCAATAAGCCCCTCTTTTTTTAAACTACGTATTGGCAGCAAAAAAAGTACTGATAATGCTAAGTGTAGTAAAAAGATGGATTCATTCATAATGACCAACAAGTATACAGAGTGTAAGAAAAAAATACAATGAACTTTGAAGACTACGTACGGGCACATATAGCAAGCCGCCTCGTGAGCGATTACCTCCTTGATGCAATAGAGCATGGGCTTTTGCGAGATATCGTGGAAGAGTGCTTTTTAGCCGATGGATACTCACTTCCAAAGGAAGAAAAGGCCTATATAATACTTTCTACACTCTTTGGTATGCTTGTTCCCGGCTTTAGCTTTCCAGATGTGAAGGAGGAAGCTTTTTTAACTGATCTTCTTCACCATATTTATTACCTCAACCTGCCTTTAGAGCACCTAAGGTCTAAAGAAAACCTTCTTTTTTATCTGGCATGCCTGCACATGCCCCTTTTCGATACTATGGACTTGGCTCAAAAAAGGCGCTGTCTCTCTTTTTGCCTCAGAAATTTTGATGAGGGAGCTTATGCCATTTTGCACCATGCAAAAAAAGACTTTCCAGTCATAGATCTTGTATTTAAAAGTCTCATAACGCTCGATGAGGCATCATGCTTTCTTGAAGAGGGGAAGGCGTTTGATTGGAAGGGAAAATGCAAAGAACTAGATTTACCCTATAGCCAAAACGATATTCAACACTTTGTCTCCATTTTTGGCCTCTACGGCCATCAAGTCCCAAAAGATTCCTGGGAAAAGCTCAAGGAATATGACTTTCTTGGGGATAAGATGAGCGCCTTAAGGGATACTTGTATAGCGCATATTGAAGCCCTTACTAAGCATAGGGATCAATATGTCGAGGGCTTCAACCTTATTACCTATGCACTTCCAACAAGTGGAAAAGAGCTTTCTCGCTACGCCTGGATTCCATCGCTGACAGATAGTATAGAGGGGTTTTGCAAAGAATTTGGCATTAAGAATAGTGTGCCGATATATATTTTTGATCAGTCTGAGCAAGAGCTTTTTGAAAAAAATAGCAAATTTATTGCGAAGGTAAATCCAAACTGCAGGCATATTTCGACAGAAGAGGTTCTTGCTTTAGCACGTGCGCTCAAAGTAGAAAAGCTCTTGCAGACAGATGCAAATGGCCGCTTTGGATTTGGCGGAGCAAGAAATGCGATTTTTCTTCTCACTCCACTTCTTCGATTTTATGATCAAAAGGGTATTGATTTTCGAGCTGTTTCAAAGGAGCATTTGCGCTCTGATTTTATCGATGTCGTCATTGAAGAAAAAACTGCTCCCTGCATTATCCATATGGGCGATGATGATGTGCATGTTCCCTACTCTACAGTTTTCTCCGATGCTCTTTTTGCATCTTTGCACAAGGATGAATATTTTTGCCGGTTTGGCTGGGTGAAGGGCCGTAAAACTACCTGGACTGAGACCTCCTTTAATCTCGAATATGTACTCGAGCGGATGGAGGAGATGATTTTGCAGCATAGCTTCCAAGATGAGCCTTTCCGACACGGGATGGCTGGGCTTTTATCTAAACCAAAGCTTTGTTTAAATGTGCCATTTGGGCAAGAAGAGGCCTATCTTCTTGCTATGAAGGAGTATCTCTTTGACCTTAGGCAGCCAATGCTTCATCTTTCAGGCTACCGCTTCCCAAAAGAAAAAATTCCCACAAATCGCTTTGCAGGATTAGCTCGCTTTTTAAAGGGGCTCTATAGCTATAGCGTAGGATCGATGCTCGTTTCAGATTTGTTGGATCCTCTTAACACGTATAAACGCTGCTGCTTGCCGTGGAATATGAGAGAGGAGCCATTTCAGACGCTTATGCAGGCGATTCAATGCATCACAGATGCTTTAGGTGTCAAGAAGATGCAAAGCCAGTTTAGAGAAAATATCAAGAATCTTGAATTAGGTTTGCAAGAGTATCAAGAGCGAAAGTTTGAGAAATCAAATCTTGCACTGTTTCATATAAGCATTCTTGAAGAGCAAGACATAGATGCCCTTCTTCAAAAATATGAACGATTTCCAGACCAGATGAGAGAGTTAAAAAGCTTATTTAGCGAGCTTGCCGAAGATGTCAAATCTTTTAAAATGGTGCTTAGGGGAGAAAAAGTAGATGTAAATCTGGCAGCATATCCAATTACCCATTCTCTGCAACTGCTTATGAATGTTATCCAGACAGCTTCCTTTCAGAGAGTGCTTGAATTAATACAAAAGACATAATCCAGAAGCTTCTTAAGACCCAAATGTAAAAGAATAACAAGAGACTCCAGGAGGGAGGTTGATGGTAAGGGTATGCCTTTTCATATCGCCTTTGAGGTTGACAAGGTCATACTTTCTGCTGCCATCGAGGTAGATGTTGCCATGCGCATCCATATCTTCGGTGTAGGCATCTTTTGCGAGCGGTTTTCCATCGAGAAGGAGTGTGATGGGCTCTTCGCTTGTTCCAGAAAGTACCATAAAGACCTTGTTTGCAAGAAAGTTTAGAGCGATAGTGCAACTAGAGCCTGCGCTTGTCACGCTTTCTGCAGAAACCCTGAAAAGCCCCTTTAGCCCTACGGAATCCGCTTCAAGAGGTCCTATAAAGCTATAGCTATGCCAAGAGCTAGGCTGAAGGGTAATTTCGGGTGTGTAATTGCCTGCTCTTGCAGATCCAAGATAAATCTCGCCTGTTGTGGCAATTCTGCTTGGTTCATCTGACTGTTTTTCTAAAGGCTCTAAATTGAGCTCTTTACGTACTGCATTTTCTAATTCTTGATACTTTCCTTCACCGATGTGTTTGTAGGAAATACTGCCTGTTTTATCTACAACATAGCTTGTAGGCCAGTATTTATTTGCATACGCGCGCCATGTTTTATAGTCATTATCCATTCCAACAGGATAGGTTATAGCAAATCGGTTGACAGCACGCTTTACATTTTCAGGATCATGCTCAAAATTAAATTCTGGGGTATGAATTCCTATAACTGTAAAGCCTTGGTCTTTGTATTTAGTATATAACTCGCGAATATGGGGAAGAGTTCGTATGCAGTTAATGCAGCTATAGTCCCAAAAATCAATAAGGACTACTTTGCCGCGAAGTGAGTGTAGATCGACAGGCTTAGAATTGATCCATTCAGTTATACCTACGAATTCGGGCGCCTTTTCAGCGGAATAACTGAAAAAACTATAGCACATCGCAACAACAAAGACTATAGCTCGCATGTTCTACCTTTGATTTTAAACCAGAAAGGCATCGAGCGCGATCTGACAACAGAAGTTTTTCTTTCCTCTCGTTGATCGCAGAATCTATCTGGTGACATTTAATCGTTAAATATCAAAATCTTTCATTTATAGCAGCCTTTTTTGCATTTTATTTGCGAAGATTGTTATGCTATATGCCATGAAAAAGAAATATCTGTCAGAACTTTACATTTATCCAGTTAAATCTTGTAAGGGAATGTCACTTCGCAGTGTGCAAGTTGGTGCGAAGGGTCCTTTAATGGATAGACGTTGGATGTTTGTTGATAAGACAGGTCGCTTTCTCTCTCAAAGGTCAATTGCAAAACTTGCAATGATACATGTAAATCTCGATGATCACTTTCTTTTTCTTTCTGCGCCGTCGGCTGTTCCTTTAATGATTCCATATGGAGCAGTAGGTGCGCCTTGCGAGGTAGAGGTTTGGAATGATCGCATTCTTGCCCACGATATGGGTGAAAAAGCAAGCCTTTGGGCCACAAGCTTTCTCGGACAAGAGGCGCGCCTTGTATTTATGCCAGATGGTTCGCACAGAAATGTGGGGGCAATGTATGGCAAAGAGGCAGATGCTGGTTTTGCAGATAGGCTTCCATTTGTTTTGCTCTCCGAGGCATCTCTTACCGATTTAAATAATCGCATAGGCCACAAGCTTAGGATGAATCGTTTTAGGCCAAATCTTGTTATTGGAAACTCAGATCCTTACGAAGAAGATACTTGGAAGAAAATTCGCATAGGAAAAATCATTTTTCATTTTGTAAAACCATGCTCTCGTAGCATTGTGACAACGATCAATCAAGAGCGCGCTGAAGCGGGCGAAGAACCTCTTGCTACGCTTGCGACGTTTCGTAAAGAAGATGACCAAATTTTCTTTGGTCAAAACCTCATCCATGAAGGGACAGGCCTTCTAGAAGTAGGCCAGGAAGTCGAAATCCTAGAATAGAACAGAGAAAATTTACCGCAGAGGCACGAGAGTCCTCGAGAAAAGAGCAAAAGAGAGACTGGCAAGTACATTCCTCTCTTCTTTCTCTTATCTGCGGCTCAATGTTTCTGTGGTGAACTGTTTTTATTCGAGAGAGCATCAAAGAAAAAGAAAATTCTTCTACACAAAAAATCCCAATATGCCTATCTACCAGAAAAAATAGCAAACGATTTTTTCTTGGGGACCT
>CAYWZU010000050.1:0-16520 GCA_964462925.1 uncultured bacterium | reverse complement strand
AAAGGCTTGGATCGATTTGTGGAGCAAATACAATCTCAGGTACTGCTACCTCTTGAGTCTTATTTCCACCAATATTGAGGAAGTCAAAAATGCCTTTCTCAACTTTATGTTTGCCTTTTACTTTCTTCTGATTTGCATTCTTAGCCTTTTTAGACTTCGACTTCACAGCTTTCTCCATACGAGCGCCGGCTCCTCTTGGGCGGCTATCAACAGAGTAGTGTGTAGAAGATGAGCTCGAAGAAGATGATTCACTTCCTGAGCTTGTACGATGCCACTTATAGCGGGACTTGCTCATTTTGCCATGAGAGCCATGCTCTTTAACATCTACAGAACTTCCACTATCCCAGCCGCTGCCAGAGTCTGTAAAGAGAACTCTTGAGCCAGAATGCTTATGCTCAACTTCTGATCCACGGTAGCGATCTTTGTTGCTCGACTTGGAATGCGCATAGAATGAGCTATCTGAAGCCGAATTTGAAGAAGAGTGCTTCTTCGTCATATCGCCATTGCCGTGTACGCGAATTGTTTCGCTTGAATGGTGACGATAGTGTACGCCATCTGAAGATGTTGAAGTTGATGTTGATGTATGTGTCGATGTTGAGCAGTTATCATCGCCGCATGCATTTGAATTGATTGTCACATCACCTGAAATGCGGAACTTGTTCGCATAGCTTTGATATGGTGTGATTGAATCAGCAAGAGTGTTCACTGTTGTGATTGTAAGTGTTGGGCGAACGCCGCTATCAACATCACAAACTGTTGGGGACCAAACGATACTTACACGTGCATCATCGCCTTCTGGCTGGCATGCGCAAGCTGAAAAATCACCAAGGCTTACAGGACCAAGACCAATCAAGTTGATCTTTGTTGGACCAACGATGCTGATTGTCGAATTTTCACCGCTATCGCCGCCATTGTAGCAGCCTGCTGCAATCAAAATGTTGATTACACGGCAGTTTCTGCAGCTTGTGCAAGCAGCAAACTTTGCTTTATCAATAGCTTTTTGAATTGATGAGAATGGAGCAGCAATTGTTCCAGTCTGCTCATCAGCTGGAAGAGATGTGCAGCCATCAACGAAGATGTCGCAGCAAAGCGGGTTGAATGCTGATGCATCTTTTCCATCTTTACCATCTTTTCCAGGCTCGCCCTGGTGACCACGGCAGCCCTTTTCACCTTGCGGACCTTGTGGACCCATTGGGCCATGAGCGCCTGTCGCACCTGTTGGACCTATATCGCCTGATGCACCAGTTGCACCAGTAGCACCTGTTGCGCCGGTATCGCCTTTATCACCTTTAGGACCTTGCATACCAGGAATACCTTGAATACCTTGTGGACCTTGTGGACCTTCTGGACCTTGTGGACCTTCTTCACCTCGGCAGCCATGATGTCCGCGTGGACCTTGTGGACCTGTCGGTCCTACATCACCTGTCGGGCCAATATCGCCAGTAGCACCTGTAGCACCAGTTGCACCTACGCCTGTTGCGCCGGTCGCACCTGTTGCGCCTGTTGCCCCTGTTCGGCCTGTTGCGCCGGTTGCTCCCGTTGCGCCTGTTGCTCCTCTTGGGCCAGTTGCTCCTGTTGCGCCGGTATCGCCGGTTTCACCTTGAGGACCTGTTGGACCCCTTGAACCTGTTGCACCTCGTGGGCCTTGTGGACCTGGAGGACCTTGATGGCCTTCGTGGCCTCGATGTCCAGTAGATCCTGTATGACCTGACGATCCCGTTGACCCTTTTTTACCACGTTTGCCGCGAGGACCTCTCTCGCTATGATGATGATCTTTCTGAATTACGTCAGAGTCGTCTAATGAAAAATTAAACGCATTATTTGCTGCATCAGCTGTGCTTGAACAAAGCTGCATGCTAGCCGCCAGTACAGCTACTGTACAGAACTTCCTTAACATGTTTCCTCCAAAATTTACGTTCGAACCCAAATCCCAAAAGGGACTAATAAAAATACAAATTGTATTTCTTTAACGTAAAAATAGCTTACCATTAATGTCAATGAAAAGTTTTCGTTATCGTGCGTTTCAAAATCTGCAACATGCAGATGTTAAGCCGCCTAAACAGTCTCTGTCACAAGAGCGAGAAATTCAGCATGCAAAACTTCTTTGAGAGAAGATACAAACTGCTCAGATGCATCAGTCTCTTCAGAAAAAAGACTGCCTGTAAAAGCACTTAGCTTTGGAATAGTTGTATCAGGTGATACAAGTTTTGTTTTAATCTCATCCCAGTTCAATGGTCTGACAAAGACTGAACATTGATGGATAAAGCCGCGCTTAGATTTTCTTTGCGCCGAGCCCCCAACTTTTTTTTGATTGAAAAGGATGTCATATTGAGTAGGATTTGCCATGCACAGCTCATCAATTATGCCTTCCGGACTCATAGAGCTCTGCAACTGACAAAGGCCTTGTGTAAGCAGCTTATCTATAGCCCTTAAGAGTGCATTATTAATAAGGCAATAGCGCTCTAATGAAGCTTTTTGAACAAGAGGATGCTCTACTGGAAGAGCAAGTGTAAATGAAAAATCCCCTTCATGAAAGATAAGGCCGCCGCCAGTTGGCCTTTTTTTTGCCTTCTCTTGAGAAGTCAGCCACTTTTTTGGATCTATAAAATGGCCGTAGGTGACGGAACCTGGGACAAATTGGTAGACTCTAAGGCTTGCAACATCAACACCTCTTTCCAAAAGAGCAAAATCTTGCTCCATGTGGAAAGAAGATGAGTTCACTCCGCTATCTATAAATATTAGCGGTTGATAATTGGATGCCATTTTTCTTGTAACCTGTCCCCGAAAACGTAGCCCCTTTTTTTGAGCTCATGCGTATGAGGATCATTTGGCTGCATGATATATATTGCCTTTTCTTCAGCCCAGCCAATAAGAAGGTATCGCTTATTTGGATCGAGAGGAAGCTCTGAGATATCTACATTTGGAAGTGTAAAAATACCTCTTCCATCATCGCTATCAATATCCAAAAACAGACAAATGATAAGTCCCTGAATGCAGATTTCATTCAAAAGATTTTTTGTCGTATTGGGCTGCACAAAAAGCTCATCAAAACCAAAGCGAAGCACTTTGTTATAGCTAAGCTCAGAGGCAAGCTTAGCCCTCGATCTTGAAAGCACAATCTCTCTTACATCTGAGTGAACACTCGAGATGTCTCTTTTGACAGAACTCTCTTTTAAAAGAGCATTTTTTAGTCTTTTTTGCTCTTCATTGCTCAGAAGTCCATCAAATTCTATGTAATGACGCTGATCAAAAAAGAAACGCTGCTCGCGGCTAATATGGTATTTCACGTATATCTCTTGTCTCTAACAGGCAACTATTGTACCCTTAAGCCATATGAAGTTCCAAGAGCTTTTTTCACATATTGGACAAATCGAAGCAAAGCTTGGGTATGTTTTTTCATCCCACGAGCTCCTCGCTCGCGCATTTGTACATAGATCTTTTTTGAATGAGCACAAAGAGGCAAACTGTCTTGATAATGAAAAACTCGAATTTCTGGGCGACTCAGTCCTCAACCTTTTAGTTGCTGAATACCTTTTTCAAGCTCTTCCAAATGAAACAGAGGGAAAACTCTCCTCTCTGAGAGCGAATTCCGTTTCAAGTTCTGCCTGCATCCGTTATTTTGAACAGCTTCAACTACAAGAATATATTCTTGTGGGACGAGGCGAAGAACTTCAGGCAGGCAAAGGAGGAAGAAGCTCAATCATTGCAGATATGTTCGAGGCGCTTTTAGGTGCTATCTACCTCGATGGCGGCCTTGAGAAAGCTCGAAGGTTTTTTATGAGCCATTTCCAAAAAACCCTTGAAGAAAGTTTAGAAAATCCTGAAGAAAACTGGAAAGCGCGCCTTCAAGAGCATCTGCAAAAAAATAAACAGAAGATGCCATCCTATAAAGTGCTTGCTGAATCAGGTCCTGACCATTTAAGACACTTTTTAGTAGGTGTTTATTTGGAAGATACACAACTGGCCGTCGGTTCAGGCTCAAGCAAAAAAGAAGCTGAGCGAAATGCAGCAAAAAGCGCCTTAGACATGCTACGAGAGAATTTATGAAGGTAAAAAGCGCCTGGTATTGTTCAAATTGCGGCCATAAACAGCTCCGCTGGGCAGGACAATGCCCAAGCTGCCATGAATGGAATACACTGCAAGAAGAAGTTGAAACTCCCCAGCATTCAAGTAAACTTGCCCTGCCATCGCCTTCAAAACAAAAAAATGGCCCTCTTGCTCTTAAAGATATTGTAGTAGGAAAGACTGCCCGGACAAGCTCTGGCCTCTCCGAATTTGACCGCTGTGTAGGAGGAGGCTTAGTTTCAGGATCACTTACCTTAATTGGCGGAGATCCCGGAATAGGAAAATCCACACTTAGCCTGCAGATTGCCGCAAGCTTTGCAAAACAGGGGCAGCTTGTCCTCTATGTTTGCGGAGAAGAATCGCTAGAACAGACCTCCATGCGAGCAAAACGGCTTGCAATTGATTGCGAAAGCGTCCTTTTTCTGAATGAGACGGACGTTTCTGTAATAATTCGCCATATCGATGAGCTGCAGCCTGCTCTAGTTGTTATAGATTCTATCCAGATTATGTATAAGCCGGAAATCCCTTCGGCACCTGGAACAGTCTCTCAAGTTCGGGAATGCTCCAGCCTCTTCATGCAGGTAGCAAAAAGCCGAGATGTCAGCACTATTCTCATAGGCCATGTGACAAAGTCCGGAGATATTGCAGGCCCGCGGGTACTTGAACACCTTGTAGATACCGTACTTTATTTTGAAGGAGATAAGGAGCAGCAATTTCGTCTCCTCAGAGTGTTTAAGAACCGATTTGGTGCAACTGATGAAATTGCCGTATTTCAGATGACAGAAAATGGCCTTGGCGAGGTGAAAAATCCATCTCAATTACTTCTTGAAGAGAGAATGAAAGGCGCCTCAGGCTCTGCAATCATTCCAACCGTAGAAGGTTCTCGTCCTATGCTAGTAGAGGTACAAGCGCTCGTTACAGATACCTTTTACCAGCAACCTTCCAGAAGAGCTACAGGCATTGATACAAATCGATTAGCACTTCTCATCGCTGTCCTTGAAAAACGAGCCCGATTTAAACTGCATAGCTCTGATATTTTTGTTTCCGTCACAGGAGGCATACGCGTCCAAGAAACAGCATGCGATCTTGGCATTTTGCTTTCCATCGCCTCATCTTTTTCCAATCGATCGCTTGATCCCGATACGCTGATTGTCGGCGAAGTTGGGCTGCAGGGCGAAGTAAGAGGCGTCTCTCGCATTGAAGCAAGAATCAAAGAAGGTGTCCAGATGGGATTTACTCGCTGCATTTTGCCAAAGAGAAATATTGTCCCCTCGCTTAAAAGCAGCATGAAACTTATTGGCGTAAGCTGGATTGATGAGGCTATTGATGAACTTATGCGTTAAAGTAGGAGCACGAGGATCTCCCCTTTCAAAAAAACAGGTAGAAGAAGTACTGGGGGAATTAAAGAAATTTCACCCGCATGTCCAGTTCGATCCTATTTGGATAACCACCACTGGCGATATTGACCGCAAAAGCTCGCTCAAAACTATGCCAAAAAACGATTTTTTCACAAAAGAAATCGATGAGAAACAGCTTGCAGGCGAATTTCGAATAAGCATCCACTCTGCAAAAGATCTTCCAGAACGCTTGAGAGATGGCCTTTCAATTATTGCCGTAACAAAAGGGCTCACTCCAGAAGACTCTCTGCTAGTAAGCCCTACCTTTTCCGGAAAGGGTAAGATTGCCACATCGAGCATACGGCGAGAGCTCACGATAAAAGAGCTCTATCCCGAAGCAATCACAGTAGACATTCGCGGAAACATACAAGAGCGAATTGCCCAGTTAGAAAAAGGCGAAATCGATGCCCTTGTTATGGCAGAGTGCGCCCTCATTCGCCTTGGCCTTACGCACCATAAAAGAATTCGGCTTCCGCCGCCCTATGCTGAAGGTCAAGGACAGCTTGCAATAATCGCTTGCGAGGAAGATCAAGAAATGAAAGAGCTCTTTTCATGCATACACTCTATGTAGGCCTTGATGCGCCCTCTGGATCACTTCATGTTCCTTTAATTGAAATTATTCCTAAACAAATCTCCTCCCTTCCAGAAAACATTACCCACTTTATCATCACAAGTAAAACGACTGTACGCCTGATGCATAGCCTGCTGCCTAAAGATGGAAAATACCTATCGGTAGGAAATGCGACCTCTCTTTGTTTGAAAGAGCTAGGCATCAAAGATATTATCTCGGCCAAAAAGGAATGCCAAGAAGGCATTATAGAAGAAATTAAAAAACTCTCTTTAGAAGATCCTCACTTCTACTATCCCCATTCCTCCCTTGCTCGCCCCGCTTTAATAAAGTATTTAGATGAGATGGGCTATAGATACACCCAAGAGATTGCCTACGAAACTCACTTCAAAGCTCCCTTTCAACAGATTGATTTTTCCACCATTTCAGATATTCACTTCTCAAGTCCCTCCACTGTTGATGCCTTTTTCCATTTTTTTGGAAAACCTCAGGAGCATATTAGAATCCATGCTATTGGACCTGTTACGCAAGAAAGAATCCAGCAGTTAAAGACCTAAAGGACAAAGCATCCGTCTTTTTGGACCTCTATATCCTTTTGGTCCTTTGCAGCTTTATGATATTTTGCTATTGTGTCTTGCCACACACTTTTATGGAGGAACTATGGTACTACAAGAAAAATTGCCCCCGCTCGGTTATGACTTCGGAGAACTTGAGCCTTTTATCGCGAGTGAAATCATGATGCTGCACTATACAAAGCACCATCAGGCCTACGTAAATAATCTCAATAAAGCACTCGAGCAGTACGCTGATGCAGAATCTAGGCAAGATCTTGCCCAGATGATTGCCCTTCAGTCTGCTATCAAATTCAATGGCGGCGGCCATGTAAACCACTCTATTTTTTGGACAAATCTTGCACCAAAAAATAAAGGTGGAGGCGAGATGAGCTCTGGAAAATTAAAAGATGCTATCGCTAAAGATTTTGGATCAGATAGTGCATTTATTGAAGAAATAAGTGCAAAGGCTGTTGCAATTCAAGGATCTGGCTGGGCATGGCTTGGCTTAAATAAAGCAAAAAAGCGTCTAGAAATCGCCACCTGCGATAACCAAGATCCCCTCAGCACAAAGGGTCTGGTTCCACTTCTTGGTATTGATGTATGGGAGCATGCCTACTATCTGCAGTATAAGAACGTACGGGCAGACTACGTCAAAGCAATCTGGAATATTGTGAACTGGAAAAATGTAGAGGAGCGTTTTACCGCAGCCTCTACTTAACTTAGATTTTAATAAAACCTTGACCTGGTCCCTGTCCTGGACGTCCTTGTGATGGAGGCATTGCCTGAGCAGGTTGAGGTTTATCGCTTGTGTCTCTTCCTTCCATAACTTCTTGGCAAGTTTTACGCCATTTTTCGACCATTTCAACAAAGACTGGTGCATAGGCTCTAAGCGCTGAGCTTACAGCATGTTCCATATCGATTGTTGAGTGAACGAGAATGAGCTCTTCTGCAACGGCAACACCTACGCCGCCGCCGGCCATTTGACCGCCGAGCAGAGCGCCCTCAAGAAGTTTTTCGTAGAGCTTTAGGCGAACTTTATCATCTTTGGGAAGTCCGTCAAGCAGTGGCGAATATATATACATTCTTCGAGAATTAGGTTCATAAGTGATATGTAAAGAATACTCATCATCTATTCCCAAAATACAGGTATTGTTTTCATCAAATTCAAGATCCTCGAGCCCTAGCTCTTTCCCAAACTCTTTGAGATTAGCCTTAGCATTTTCTAGTGACATAGCACCCTCCAATATGTATGGACTTTTCCTATCTTTATTGTGACTGAAATGGAAAATATTTTAAATAAAAATTTTATTAATATTTCAAGCTGCTCATTATCAGTATGTTAAATATTTGAATGGCTTTTTACTTGAGCTAATACCCTTTGGATTATATAATTTGAACTTCATAAAAATAGGATAATCTATGGGGCTGTTTTCTCGAAAAAAACCGAAGATTAAAATTACGGCTACAAAAAAAGATGGTTTTAGCGGATGGCTTAAATGCACACACTGCAGCGAGCTCATTCATGCAAATGAACTTGAAAGCAACCAAAACCTCTGCCCAAAATGTAACTATCACTATAGACTTAGTGCTATAGATCGCATAAATCTCCTTGCAGATAGCGATAGTTTTACTGAACTCTTCCAAGGCTTAGAGGCTATTGATTCTCTGAACTTCGTAGACAGCCAGTCCTATCAAAAGCGAATCGAAGCAGCAAAAGCAAAATCAGGCCATGAAGAAGCGTGCATTGTTGGCACCTGTAAAATAGGCTCATTTCCTGTCGCGCTTGGCGTCATGGACTTTGGCTTTATGGGAGGTTCCATGGGATCTGTTGTTGGAGAAAAACTGACACGCCTTATTGAACATGCCACAGCAAAGCGCCTGCCTCTTCTCATCGTCTCCATATCTGGCGGCGCAAGAATGCAAGAATCTACCTACTCTCTCATGCAGATGGCAAAAACATCAAGCGCCCTCGCCCGTCTTCAAGAGCGTAAGGTTCCCTATATTTCCATTCTTACAAATCCAACTACTGGAGGCGTTACAGCCTCATTTGCCTCTCTTGGTGATATCATTATTGCTGAGCCAAATGCCCTTATTTGCTTTGCAGGCCCACGCGTAATTGAGCAGATTTTAGGAAAACCCCTTCCGGAAGGCGCTCAGCAATCAGAGTTCCTCCTTAAGCATGGTTTAATTGACATTATAGCCTCAAGACATGAGCTAAAAGCAACTTTGAGCAATATCCTTACATACGTCAATGAATCCCACTCGAGAAAAAGCGCATGAACCAACGTCAACCTGAAGTACAAATTAAATATACAGCAAAAGACCCATCACTTCTTCCCGTTTATGCCACAGAGGGTGCAGCGGGAGCTGATCTAAAGGCGTATCTTGAAGAAGCTGTAATTATACCTCCCCATTCTACTAAGCTTATTCCTACGGGACTCTTTTTTGAAATCCCTCCAGGATTTGAAGTGCAAATCAGACCTCGAAGCGGCCTCGCCCTTAAAAATCAAATCACAGTCCTCAATACTCCAGGAACGATAGATAGCGACTATCGCGGAGAGATCCAGATTATTTTGATGAACCATTCAAATGTTGAATTTATTGTAACGCCCGGCATGCGAATAGCTCAGATGATAGTTTCTGCATGTGTTCAGGCCAGCTTTTCAGAAGCTTTAGAGCTTGCAACATCTGATCGAGGCACTAAAGGTTTTGGCCATACAGGCACGTAAGACAAAAAAAGCCCTTGCAAGCAAAATCAAAACAGCTTATGCATTGTAGCAATGAAAATTCATGACTACCTAAACAGTGAACTTATTTTCTTCCTGGATGCCTCTTCTAAAGATGAAGCGCTAAACCAGATTGTAAATCGTACTGTCGAGGCTATGGAGCTTCCAGAAGGCGAAAGGTTCCGACTAGCGATCTTTGACCGCGAAAAGATTGTATCTACTGGTATTGGTATGGGCGTTGCAATTCCTCATGCAAAGCTTGATGCATATAATGACTTTTTTATAGCCATCGGTGTCTTGAAGACAGGTATAGACTGGAATGCACTCGACGGCGCGCCAGTTCGACTGATCTTTCTTATTGGCGGTCCAGATGATAAGCAAACTGAATACCTGCGCATTCTTTCAAGCGTAACAAGCGTTCTCAGAGATGAAGAACTTCGCAAAAATCTAATTGGGACAACACTACCTAAAGAGGTGATGAGCCTCTTCGAAATATTATAACAGGATGAACTATGGATCTCGAATTACAAGAAGTTGCAGAGCTGCTCAATGTGCCGGAAAATGTTCTTCTAAAACTTGTCTCTGACGGCAAAGTCCCCTCCTATAATATTAATGGGTCCTACCGCTTTAACCGAGAAGAGATAGAAAGCTGGGTTATGGCTGATAAAGGCGGCCATGAAGGACATAAACCCTCTAGCGGCGCACTACGATACAACCTCTTTCGCGCCTTAAACAATGGCGATGTCTATACAGATTTAGAGTGCGATAGCAAAGAAGAACTCATTAGAGAGACCATGCAGCGCCTCGCGCCTGGCCTTCGCTTAGATCCAGATGTACTCTTTGAGCTTTTTATGGAAAGAGAAAATCTTATGTCTACTGCCGTAGGTCAAGGCTTTGCAATACCGCATGCTCGAGACTTTCTCATGGATGGCCATAGAGATGCTGTGGCTGTAGTCTTTCTCAACAAGCCAATCAACTACGGCGCACTCGATGGAAAGCCTGTTCATACACTGTTCTTTTTGCTCGCATCAGATGATAAGAAGCACTTAGCACTTCTCTCAAAAATCGCACATCTTACAAGCAATAACAAGCTCTGCTTGCAGCTTCAGCAAAAGCCGCAAAAAACCGAGCTTCTCGAAATAATCAAGGACTGGGAAACCACCCTTCTCGTCTAAAATAATTGGCATTTACCACAGAGACACTGAGGCCGAGAGAAAAGAGAAAACTTAAATTCTTTCTCTCTGCTCTCTCTTCTCAGGGTTTCAGTGTCTCTGTGGTAAAATAACTACAGAGACAGATCTTTTTTATTCCTCTTTAGCCGGAGCGGCCTTTGCTGCCTTACGGTGGTTATTTTTCTCTTTCGGCTTGGAAGGCTCTGTTGCTTCATCTTTTGGTTTTGTCACAAAGACAAGCTTCTCCCCTTCTGCCACGAGATCTGCGTGCCAGCTCTCATCTGGATGCGTAAGAAGCTGCTCTGCAAGCTGATCTTCTACGTACTGCTCGATTGTACGCTTGAGAGGACGGGCGCCCATTTCCGGCTGGAATCCTTTTTCCACCAAAAATTCCTTTGCACCCTCTGTAAGGGTAATCGTAACATCCTTTTTAAGGAGGCGATCTTGGATCTTTTTCATTTCAAGATCAACAATATGTCTTAGCGCTTCTTTTGAAAGCGGCTGGAAGATTACAACATCTGTCAGACGGTTCAAAAACTCTGGTTTAAAGTGCTTTTCATAGGCATCTTTGATCTTTTTTTGCATAGTTTCATAATCAACCATACCCTCTCTTGTGTTAAAGCCGATCTGCGTATTTTTGCGGATCAGGTCAGCACCGAGATTTGAAGTCATGAGGATGATGGTATTGCGAAAATCAACTTTTCTTCCAAAGGCATCGGTAAGGCGGCCTTCTTCCAAAATCTGAAGAAGGATATCCATTACGTCAGGGTGCGCTTTTTCCACTTCATCAAAGAGCACTACAGAATAGGGTCTTTGTCTAATGCGCTCTGTTAGCTGGCCTCCTTCCTCATAGCCAACATAGCCTGGAGGTGATCCCATGATGCGCGAAACTGCAAATTTCTCCATGTACTCAGACATATCAATCTGAATGAGGGCATCTTCGCCGCCAAACATATTGATCGCAAGCTGACGCCCTAGCAAGGTTTTACCAACCCCTGTAGGACCAAGAAAGAGAAATGCACCAATTGGCCTATTTGGATCTTTGATGTCAGCGCGGCCGCGTCTTATTGCTCTTGAGACGATGCCAACTGCTTCATCTTGTCCGATAATGCTCGAGCGAAGCACTTCTTCAAGTTTAAGCACTTTCTGCATCTCGCCCTCTGTAAGACGATAGATAGGGATGCCAGTTTGCTTTGCAACAACAGCAGCTACATCTTCGTCATCAACAGATACCTCATGCTCTTCACGGTTTGTCTCCCACTCAGTGCGTATCTGCTGGAGCTTTTCTCGAAGAGATTTTTCTTTATCGCGAAGTTTTGCAGCTTTTTCATACTCTTGCTTGCTGATCGCTTCTTCTTTTGCGAGGCGCGACTCTTCAATTTCAGCTTCAAACTTGCTGATATCAAGAGGCTGATTCATCATAGAGATGCGCATCATGGCGCCGGCTTCGTCAAGAAGGTCAATAGCCTTATCTGGTAGGAAGCGTCCATAGACATAGCGATCTGACATCACAGCAGCTGCTGCTATTGCTTCATCGGTATAGTGGCACTTATGGTGCTCTTCATACTTTGCCTTAAGGCCAGTAAGAATCTGTATAGTATCTGGTACATTAGGCGGTGCAACAAAGATCTTTTGGAAGCGGCGCTCAAGCGCTGGGTCTTTTTCGATATGCTTTCTATATTCATCGATCGTAGTAGCACCGATGCACTGCACCTCTCCACGAGAAAGGGCAGGCTTTAAGATGTTTGATGCATCAATTGCACCTTCTGCAGCACCAGCTCCAACAATAGTATGAAGCTCATCAATAAAGAGGATGACGTTTCCATGCTTTCTGATTTCATCCATCGCAGCTTTTATGCGCTCTTCAAACTGTCCTCGATACTTTGTACCTGCAATCATTAAAGCAAGGTCTAAGCTAATGAGTTTTTTCTTGCGGAGGATATCAGGCACCTCACCTTTCACAATAGCATGTGCGAGGCCTTCAACTATGGCCGTTTTACCAACTCCAGCTTCGCCAACAAGCACTGGGTTATTTTTTCTTCTTCGGCACAGTATGAGGATAAGACGCTCCACTTCATCTTTTCTGCCGATTACAGGATCTAGCTTGTTTTCGCGGCACATCTCAGTCAGATCAAGGCCGTAGGCTCTGAGTGCGGGAAGTTTTTCACTTGCAGATTGCGAGGAGTAGCTATTGCCCTTTTCAAACTGCTGCTTACTTTGGGGACGATCCTGCACAGATGATGGACCAGTTCCTGCCCCTGCAGTTGGCGGAAGTTGGAGGTTAAAGGATTCAAGCTCTTTTAGTACCTCTTTGCGCACCTCTTTGAGATTTACATTTAAGTTTTCTAGCACCTGGGCAGCAACGCCATCTGTTTGTCTGAGAAGTCCAAGCAGCAGATGCTCAGTACCGACATAGTTATGCGAGAGGTTTGTTGCCTCTTCATTTGCATACTCTATTACTTTTTTTACTTTGCCAGTAAGTGCGGGATCTCCGTAAAGTTGAATCTCTGGACCAAAACCCACCAGTTTTTCTACTTCAATTCGCACGGTGTCGTAGTCGATATTCATATTGCGAAGGACATTTACAGCAATACCCTGACCCAGCTTTAAAAGCCCCAAAAGGATATGCTCTGTGCCGAGATAGTTGTGGTTCATGCGCTGCGCTTCTTTCTTGGCAAGTTTGATAACTTGCTTTGCGCGGTTGGTGAATTTGTCAAACATTATATATATATCCCATGTATCTACTTATTCGAGACATTATTGGTTAGGTAGTTTTTTGTAAACTCTCTTGCTGCAATAGATGCCGATGTCACACTATCTCCTATACTTACGCCGTACAGTGCGCTACCTATAAACCTTTGCCTTCCTTGCATTTGTGAAAAGTACTCACAGGTTTTATAGTGGCCAACAGGATAGGCGCTAATTGCACGCTCATGGCGTAAAATATGTAAAAAATCAGCTTCCTTGCAAATTCCCAAATATTTACGGAGCGCCTCAACGCTATAGGCCGTGATGACATCATCACTATATCCTATAAGATCCTTAAACATTAGCGAAAGGCGTGTTTTATACCCACCATTTTGCCCTGAGAAGAGATTAGAGTCAAATATGCAGCCAAGCAGATGATGCTCTTCATCTTTTGGACACAAAAAACCAAACCCTGAAGGTATCGGAATTTGATCTTCAAAAGCTGCTGAAACTGCTACCACAGAGGTTTTTGCAATGCCAGGGTGGCCTATTGTAGAAAAGATGTAGTCATATTCATACTCCTCATTCACAACTACACGATCTGCATATTCTTTTATGCTCTGAACATCAAAATTATTCACTATTTTTGCTCCAATACGTTCTTTAAGACGCTTTGGAAGAGACTGCATTCCCGCTTTGAATGTAAAGGAGTGCTGCTTTGAATCTGATCGGTAGCGAAGAAGTGATCGATATTTTTTTTCGTGCTCCCAAAGCGATGTGAAGCAGGATCGCATGGAAAGCTTGTCTGGAGTTTCTGCGTAAATACCAGCTGTTAGGGCGCTAATAAAAATCGACGTTGCCTTTTTTCCTATTCGCCTTGAAAAAAAGCTCTCAACACTTTCATCATCAAAATCCCCTCTTTTTGCAAAAGGTTCTCTGAGTAGTGCAAGCAAGGCTTTTCTTCCGAGCTTTGAGGTAAAAAGCGAATGCATACTAGATGGAAGAGCCTCTAGTTTTCCTCGATAGGCAATATATCTTTTTTTTGCCTCGCTTGACGCAGCGAGTATTTCACTTTCTAAATCCAGCGCCTTGATGAGTGATGTGAGTTCTTTTGAGCTATTTCGAATAGTACGTGGTCCGCACTCAAAAATAGCCTCTTTAAGCACCTTGGTTTTTAGATAACCGCCAACCTCATCATCTTTTTCAAAGATTGTAATATCTAATGCAGTAGGAAGGAGCTGTTCAAGAAAATAGGCAAGTGAAAGCCCCGAAATCCCTGCCCCAATAATTGCGATTTTTTTCATTTTTGCTTTGTTTGCTGTCCCATCGCTTCGCTTTTTGAAATTTTGATACTGCGACTCCTCAAATTTTTGAGGCGGTCTTTTGGGCAGATATCACTTCCTGATTCGCGAGGCGGCGGAATCATGCTTCTTGCTACATAGATGCTAAACGCTTGTTGTGAAATAGAGCTAGAGGGCATGAGGACGCCAAGGGCGACTTGCTGAGCAAGTGCCATAGAGCTTGGGCCAGATGCACCCTGTGCAGCTGGCTGCGTTTGCACAGCAGACGATGTCACAGGAGAAGCAGCTGGAATACCAGGCGCGCCAAATGAAAGTCCCACAATTTCCTCTAATTATCTACGCTACATTCACCTTCTATGTAAAATATTATTATAATTATGTCAATGTGGGATTGTAGACAGACCTTGAGAATTTAGTCAAGGCGTGTAAAAAAAAAGCTAAAGGACAAGGGCTAAAAATTAGCTATTAGTCTTCAGCCCTTAGCCTTTCCTTACTGAGGTCTTTGGTCGTTTGAAGGCTCAGTTTTTTCTGTTTTGATTTTGCGGATAAGGTCTTTGGCCTTTTTTTGGTCGCGAGTTTCTTCATTTTTTGATGGAGCGCGGATCACAATTCGTGCCAAATTAACTTGGCCAAAGAATGATGTTGATGCGCCAAGCTGCATACCTATTAAGGCAGTTCGAGCAAGTAGCTGATCTGGCCTCATCTGCAGCATTAGGTTAGAATGCTGAGGCGAGGAGATCTGTGTTTGAACGGGACTTGCACCCATTGAAAACCCTAGATTCACCTTCCCCTCCTTGTTTTAGAGAAATTATTATACACTTTATTTGATTAAATGTCAATAGCTTATATTGCTTTAGAAAATTCCTTATGACCCTCTTTTTGAGCGAGGTAATAATCAAAACAAGCCGTAATATTTCGTATGAAAAGAGTCCCCACCTCAGTTGCAAAAAGCATCTGAGGACTGTTTACCACAAGGCCTTTATGAACCAGCGGTGCTACTCTTGTAAGATCTTCACTAAAATAACGATCAAAGTCTTTACCAAAGAGTGAAGAAAATTCCTTTTTATCTACTGTAAAGTCGCACATTAGCCTCTGTACAACCCAGCGGCGAATGGTGTCATCCTCATTTAACATTTTGCCCCGAAAAACGGGCAGGGTATTTCGATCGAGCATTTCGTAGTAGGTCTCGAGTTCTTTGACATTTTGAAAATAGCCATTTTGCACATAGCCTATTGCCGTTATGCCAAAGCTGATAAGATCTTTCACATCAAGTACAGTATAGCCCTGAAAATTTCTCTGAAGTCTTTTTTGACTAAAAGCTACAGCCATTTCATCAGTTTCGAGACAAAAATGATCCATTCCAATTGCTTTGTAGCCTGCCTTAAGCAAAGCTTCTCGAGCAAGCAGGTAGATTTTAAATTTTTCTTCCGTTGAAGGAAGTGTATCATCGTTTATTGCTTTTTGATGCGGTTTCATCCAAGGGATTTTTGCATAGGAAAAGAGCGAAATCCTATCTGGCCTTAAGTCTATAATCTTTTCAATCGTGTCCTGAAATGTCTCTACAGTTTGATACGGAAGACCATAAATAAGATCTAAGTTTATTCCAGAAAATCCAAAGCTTCTCGCAAGCTCATAGGTATATTTTGTCATCTCATAACTTTGGCGCCTTTTTACAGCTTCTTGCACCTTTTCATTTGTATCCTGTACGCCAAAGCTCACTCTTGTAAATCCAAGAGAGCGAAGAAGATCTAGCTTTTCTCCCCTATCTTCAAAAACCGTTCGCGGATCAATTTCGATCGCAATTTCGGCATCTTTTTCTAATAAAAAGTTGCGCCTAATAGCCTCCATAAGCTGCTCAAGGAGTCTCGAGGAAAGCTTTGTTGGCGTGCCTCCACCAAAATGAAGCTGGCGAACAGTTTGCCTCTTTGATGCAAGCTCCATCTCCTTGATAAGATAGGCTACATAGCGCTCCTCATTTTCTTCTTTTCGATTTAAGATCACAGAGCAGCCGCAAAAAAGACACATGCTCTTGCAAAAGGGAACATGTAG
>CAYWZU010000049.1:0-16602 GCA_964462925.1 uncultured bacterium | reverse complement strand
CACCCGAAGGGCGAGACACCGTAGGTGCGAGTCAATCCCACCCCCTCCGACTTTTTCCATACAGAACATTGGGATGAGAACCCACGGGGGTTCGACCCGAAGCGAAGCGGAGGTCGATGATCACGAAGTGATCACCCGAAGGGCGAGACACCGTAGGTGCGAGTCAATCCCACCCCCTCCGACTTTTCCATACAGAACATTGGGATGAGAACCCACGAGGGTTCGACCCGAAGCGAAGCTGTCAAAATTTGTCCTTCGTGCGAGCTCCATTCCGAGACCGAGACCGTGTCCGTGACCGTGACCGATGGTTAACCTCAATTTGATTTATGCATCGGTCTCGGACACGGTCTCGGTCTCGGTCTCGAAAGGGCAAATTTTACCATTAATCTCAATCTCTTTTAAACATTTCTTATTACGATAATTAGATCGAGAGTAATAATGAGATTGATTTTAAAATAATTTTATTATATTACTAGGGAAAAGAGGTAGTCTATGCCAATCGGTGAAAGCCACGATTTCCTACGCGGCATTAGAGAGAGCGTAGGGGAGTTTATTACTGCCCAAAAAGAGCGCTTTTCTCTTGGCAAATCAGATGCCAAGGCTAAAGAGCTTTTTCCTTCCAAGGTCTCAAAGGAATCTACCACTACCACTATAAACCAGCGTATTTCTCTGACCCTTCCCTCAGCCTCATCAATCAAGCGCATCATTACCTCTGCCAAAGAACTGTTCTCACGTACAGAAAAAAAGCCAAATGGTTCAGATAGGCAACAGCTTATCGATAGCTTCAGAAGCGAAGTGCTTGATGGCAACAGAAATAAACAAGCTGTGCTTACCAAAACGCTTTCCTTCTTATCGCTTGCCGACAAGATGGGCCAGCTTGATAAATCTATGTATCGGACAGTATCGAATGATCTAGAAAAAGCTTTTTCCCGCAGAACAATCGTTCTTGATGGCAGCGAAAGTTATGATAAAACAATCCATCACGATTTAATTTCTCAAGGCAATATATCTCCAAGGCTTAAGGCAAAGCTAGAATCTTTTCAAAAAGTAGAGACACCCAAGGAAAATGGTGTCAACGAATCTCTTAGAAAAGAGCTTATAGCAAACGCAAAACCACTTCAGGAGACTGAGTATAAAGGACACACTATTATTGGTCTTGCAAATGGCGAAGTGATTCTCAGAGAAAAAAAATTAGGGGAAGGGGCCGGTGCTATAGTATTCAAAGGTGTATCTCTTACGACAAATCACGAAGTTGTCGTAAAGTATCCTACAGAGCTTGCAAAAGAGACTGGCGAGAATGAAAATGCTGGGAGAAACCTCGATCATCTTGGTGAGCACACTGCCATTCAGGGATCTCTAGAGCGCCATTCGCTTGAGACAAGTGAAGGTAAAAAAGAAGTGGCAATCGACAGGGATTATTTTAAGCATGGCGACCCAAGCAAAAATACTACCATGCAAGAATTCTACAAAAAGATTGGACTTAACCAAAAAGACTGGGATAATCCCCAAGCAAGATCTCTGAAGATTATGGAATTTGGCAAAAAGTTCTGTGAAGAACTTATGGATACACCAAAAGAAGCAAGAGCTATAAAACTCGAAGCTTTTTCAAATGAAAATGGCCCCATACTTCGCGCCCTTATGGGTGATAAGAAGGTGGATGAGCTACTTGCAGCTTATAAGTCAATGATGGAGAAGGCGTAGTGGAGGCAATTGAAGGGTTTTGGAGCGGCTTAGCTCAGACGGTAGATCAGGATTATATCCCGCAATCTCTTGCAGATAATAAGATTCATGTGTCCACGCTCTTTACTGGACTTTTGCACATTATCGATAAACAGCTTTGCCACGGCGATATCAAGCCTCAGAACATACTCTGGGATGCCGATCGGCGTATTTACAAAATAGCTGACTTTGGAAGCTGCAAAATTATTCCTGAAGTATGTCAATTAATGAACAAAAAATTTCGCTTTGCAAGCGAACGGGAAAAGGCAGAACTTGCAGCAGTGATTCGCGCCTATTCAAATAATAACCAAACGCAGATTGAAAATTTTCAAAGCAAGTTTCCTGAAAAAATCGAACGCCTTCGAAAAATGAAGGTATTTAAAGGGGATAACCTTTCAAAAATTGCAAAATATATTAGTACCAATAGCTTTTTACCAGGTACTACAAAAGGCTATGCCTGCAAGCGGTATCTCGATGTTATGTGCGATGCCTTTTGGCAAAGTGATAAAAAGCTCTTTGAAACAGCCTGCAATGCCCTTGATATGCGCGCCTTTGCCCTCACAGCCTATCGCATCCTCACTTCAAATCCCGTACCCTTGGAGGAAGAGGAAAATGATACAGCCTACTATGATAGGCTTGAAAGCGCGCTTCGCGCCCAAGATATCGGCAAGGAGGCAGCAAATATCCTCCGGAGGATGGCAGAGCCTCGAGTAGATGAAAAATTTACCCTTCCCGTATCAATCAAAGAAGTAAAAAAGCTAACGGAGCTTCTTAGAAAGTAGGCGTGTAGCATTGGACAGCTTGATTTGACCAGGCAAGATGTGCAAGATCGTCTCGCGAGCTTAAGCCGAATTTATTCTTTATTGAAGTAAAGTGGGTCTCAACAGTGCGTAGGGAAAGTGAAAGCATCGAAGCGATGCAGGGCCAGCTAAAGCCTTTTGCATGTAGATAAAGGCAGTCTAATTCTCTAAAACTTAGCTCTGATTTGATTCCACTATAGCTAAGTGCAACAGCCCGCTCAGGATAAAAGGTCTTCTTTTCTGATGCAAAATACTCTTCTGGTAGATGCATGGGATGCTCTTTAGCGCGGCGAATGAGTTTTTTGTTGCTTAAGTAAAAATCTTGCACCCAGTGCCGAAGCTCGTCTTTTTGTTTGAGGTAGTAGTCTCGAGGGTTATCTACAGGGTATTTTCGGAAAAAGGTAACTGCTTGAATTACATTGTGGTAGCGGTTTGCAAAGGTAAAGCCATCAAAGCATTTTGACTTGTTAGAAAAGGTAAGGATTTCTTTATCGAGGTTTGAGGCTTCCCATAGTATCTCGTAGTTCTGCACGAGGGGGCCGACTTCATTCCAGCCAGTTCTTGTTGGAAGGCCCTCTTCCCAGTAATTCATGGCGTAGTCAACATCACTTGTGAGAAAGACAAGCTCGCCTTTTTTGGTAAGACTTATAAAGTAAAAGTTTGCAAAGTCGTTTTTATCAAGAAATGATCTACATGTGCGGGTGATTTCTTTTGTCCCTTCTGTAAAACAGAAGGATGTAGGAGCTTTCAGCAAAAAATTCTCAAGCATACTAGATTAGTATAGCTAGCTGCATCGGTAGATACAACGGATCTTTTCAGATGATTGATTTTTTATCCTTTTAGTTAAAAAAGAGGAGAAATCAATGACATATATTTTAGGAAATGCCCCAACAGCCCAGCTTCGTCTTGAATTATTAGATGAGCTTACTACTCCGGCCTTTTTGGAGGCGATAAAGCGGCTGCCAAGTTCAAACATGCGTATAGTTATTCTTGGGTGTGGGAGTGCTTATTTAGAGGCAAGGCTTGGCTATATCTTTTCGAGTTCTCATTTTATTGGGATAGATATCTCCAAGACAAGGATCGCTGAAGCGAAAGAACGAGTAAAAACATTGCCTTCGACAAACATATATGAGTTTATTGAGCAGGATATTACTAAAATTTCCCCCGATCAACTTGGCCCATGCGACATCCTCATCTCTCGCTTTGTTCTCTCTCATATACAAAATGGAGACGGGGTGTTAAAGCGCCTGAGTCATGTAGTCAAAAAGGGAGGCTATATCTGCACGGAAGAGGGCGCGTCAACGGGTCGAGAGTACTATGTAAACTCTAGACAGCCGGGGTATGAAAGGTTTGTCTCTCTTGTAGAAGGGGTACAAAGTAGCGCTCAAAAATCGGCATTTGACATAGGGCTTAGACTCTTATCAAACCCAATCGGAAAAGTGATCTATACACACCTTACGCAGCCCATTTTAGCAACAGCTCGTCATAAATCCATTTTGCGCTTAGGGGCGGAAGAGGCAAAAAGTACCTTATCCCAAACCTACAATTTAGATGAGCTTATTACTGATCTCAAAAAGTTCGAAGAAGATGAGCGATCCTTTGGTCTCTATATGCGCTACGTTACAATGATTACAGTGAAGTCTTCCGAAGACGAAGGGCATTGAGTACTACTGAAAGCGAACTTAAGGACATGGCAACGCTTGAAACTACAGGACTTAAGAGAAATGGGTAGAAGACACCTGCTGCTATTGGAATAGCCAGGATATTATAGATAAAGGCAAGAAAGAGGTTTGATTTGATATTTAGCACGGTTTTTTTGCTAAGGGTTATCGCCTTTGCAATGCCTCGTAGGTCGCCGTGGATGAGTGTGATGGATGCGCTATCGATTGCTATGTCAGAGCCTGTGCCCATTGCGATGCCAACGTCAGCTTCTGCGAGTGCTGCAGCATCATTTATGCCATCTCCGCACATTGCAACACGTCGGTCTTCCCTTTTAAGTCTTTGAATGAGCTCATTTTTTTCTTGAGGGGGAACTTCTGCAAAGACTTTTGTAATGCCAAGCTCATTTGCAACAAGCTCTGCCTTACTTTTACTATCGCCCGTTAGCATGACAATGTCTATTTGCATTGCACGTAGCTGCTTGATTGCCTCATAAGTTGATTTTTTTATTGCATCTTGAACTGTCAGGGAGGCTGCTTGCCTGCCATCAATCGTTATGGTTCCTCTTTCAATGCTGATGCGTTCAGTTCCAACTTTTCCTTTTACGCCGTAGCCTGGAGTAGCTGTGAAGTCAGTAACCTCAAGGAGAGGTAGATGTTTTTCTTGCGCTTTTGCAACAATTGCCCGTGCTATTGGGTGCTCGCTATGAACCTCAAGGCTTGCCGCCTTTTGCAAAAGATCATCCGGCAGATTAGTTACTAAAGTGATTTTGCCCTCTGTTAGCGTGCCTGTTTTATCTACAACTACAGTATCTATTGCTGAAGCAGCTTCTAGGCTTTTTGCATCCTTTATCAGAATGCCAGAAAGCGCGCCCCTTCCGATCCCCACCATGATAGAAAGGGGAGTGGCAAGGCCAAGCGCGCAAGGGCATGCAATGATCAGTACGGAAACTGCATTTATGAGTCCGAGAGAGCTGTCAAAAAAGCTCCAAATTATAAACGTTATCAGGGCGATAGCTATTACAATGGGTACAAAAATTTGAGAAACTCTATCGACAAGTTTTTGAGCGGGTGCTTTTGAATTTTGCGCCTGCTCCACAAGTTTAATAATTCGTGCAAGAAGTGTTTTGTCGCCGACTTCTTGAGCTTGCATCAAAAAGCTGCCGGTCTGATTTTGGGTGCCTCCTGTAACAGAGTCGCCTGCAACTTTCTCAGAGGGATCTGCCTCTCCAGTAATCATCGATTCATCGATGTAGCTATGGCCTTCTTTTACGATTCCATCGACAGGTATCTTTTCACCTGGTCTAACACGCAAAATATCGCCTTTCTTTACTTCTGACAGTGCAATTTGCTCTTCGCCGCTATCATGATTTACGCGTGTAGCAACAGGTGGTGCAAGATTCATAAGCTGATGGATAGCATCGCTTGTTTTCTTTTGTGCTTTTTCTTCAAGCAGCTGGCCTAGGAGCACAAGTGTTGTAATAAGAGCTGCAGATTCAAAGTAAAGGCCTGGAAGAGGAAAAAAAAGGGAAGCTACACTGTAGATGTATGCTGCGCCAATGCCAAGCGATATCAGCGTGAACATGTTGAGGCAGTTATAGCCCTGTTTAAAGAAAGGAAAAGCTGCCCAAAGTACCACAATTGAACAAAGTGCCGCTTGCAGAAGCAGCTGAGGTATTACTAGTATCCCAATTGTACAAATAAGTGCTACCCGAAACCTCATGCGATAGGAGGTATGGACATGTGCATGGTGGTGGCAGTGGCTCATCGTTTTTTCCTATAGCTATAGAGCATTCCCTCACAAAAATAGCTAAGCCAGCTTGTGAGTGAGTGCTGCAGATCGAGTGCTTCATAGTAGCGGTCAAGGTCTTTATAGTAAAATTCTTCTATGAGGGTTTTCTTATAGCCTGCTTGCATTAGAATAAGCTTTGTAAGAAGTCTTGCAAGCCTACCGTTTCCATCATAGTAGGGATGTATGGTATTGATGCCTATATGGCAAACTGCTGCTGTTATGGGAGCTGGATAGCAAGATGATTCAAGCCACTCGACGAGCTCTTTCATAAGGGAAGCGAGGTAGCGGTGATGCGGCGGCAAATAGAGAATATCTGTTTTAGTCGGATCGTAGATTGCATTTTGACCTCTTCTGTAGGCAGATGCCCTCTTTTTTCCCATTATAGCTGCATGCAGTTCTTTTATGAGAGCTTCAGTAATAGGTCTTTTTTCTCGAGCCCATACGACTACCTTATCGTAGGCTCTCATATAGTCGCTTACTATATGGCTGTCTGAGCTCATTTTTTCTATTTTTTCAAAGTATTTCTTCTCTTCGGCTCGTGTGGTATTTTTGCCGAGGTGCTGCAGTTTTTCAATTTCTGCAACCATCCTTTTAATCTTTGGGGTAACTCGAAAGTGCGGGACAAATCTCATTTATCTACCATATCGATAAAGAGTAAAAAAGAAGTTGTTATCAGGCCATGCTGGCAGCTACTTGCTGATTCAAAGTGCTGCAATCTTCTCCCCATATAAGCCTTTTAGTATGAGCAAAGCTCATTCATTTCGAAGTTTTGTAAAGTAGGAAAGCCTTTTTGCAAGTTCTCGCTCAAATCCGCGCTCAATGGGGCAAAAATAGTCCCTCTGCTCTACAGCTTGTGGAAAATAGCTTTGTTTTGCAACCCCACTTGGCTCGTCGTGATCATAGAGATAGCCCTCTCCAAAGCCCTGCTTTTTCATCCACCCTGTTGCAGCATTAATAATGTGCTGGGGAGGAGCATGCTGCTGGGTCTGCTCTGCATGATCTTTTGCTGCTTTAAAGGCAACATACGAGCTATTACTTTTTGGTGCAAGAGCTAGATACAGTGTGACCTGAGCAATTGCAAGCTCTCCTTCTGGGCTCCCAAGTGTTTCATAGGCTTTAAGGCCGTTTAGAGCGATTCCTAAAGCATTTGGGTCGGCAAGTCCAATATCTTCAGATGCCATCCTAATAAGCCTGCGCGCAATATATCTAATATCTTCGCCGGCAGTTATCTGGCGGGCGAGCCAGTAGAGTGCCGCCTGGCAGTCAGATCCTCGCACTGCTTTATGCAGGGCAGAAATAAGCTGATATCGACCCTCGCCGCTAGGATCAATGCCAAAGCGCTTTTTTTGAAGAAGGGTGGATAATGTATCAGGAGTAATTTCGCCTTCTGTTTTTTCTCTTTGCAAGACATCTATCCAGTGAAGAAAGCTTCTCGCATCGCCTCCTGCCCAAGTTACAAGCTGCTCTTTAGCATCTTGGGTTAAGGGAAGTGCTCCATACTGCTTTTCGAACCTTTCTAAGAGGGTGCAGAGGTTTTTTTCTTCAAGGGGCTTTAGTATCATCACCTGCACGCGAGAAAGTAGGGCAGGAGAGAGCTGAAAAGAGGGGTTTTCTGTAGTGGCTGCAACAAGAACGAGCGTGCCATTTTCAAGGCTTTGGAGCAAGAGATCCTGCTGCGGGCGCGTGAGGCGATGCACTTCATCAATCCATACAAGCTGCGGCCTTGCAAAAAGGGGAGCTTTTGCCGCCTTTTCAATGATTTCCCGAAAGTCTGCTGTTGCCGAAGAGGTTGCATGCAGGGTCTCAACAGGCAAGCTAAAGCTCTTTATATAAAGCTTTGCAAGCGTAGTCTTGCCGCATCCAGGCGGACCCCAAAAGACAACAGAGAGTGGCCTTTTCTGCTCTATGCTTTTTAGCAAAGTGCTTTGAGGGCCAACGAGATGCTCCTGTCCAACATATTCATCAAAAGTTTTAGGCCTAAGCCTCTCAGCAAGAGGTGTCATAGAAGAAATAATCACCGCAGAGATAAAAGCGAGATCGCAGAGAAAGATCTCGAACTACCTGCGGCAAGCTCCATTTTTAAAATTATTTATAATTCTTATGGTTTCGTCCTTTAGCAGAGCAGAGTTGCAGGTAATCCGCAATCTAGCCGGGTATCCTTATAGACAATTGGCAGGGAGCTTGTCTTTCACTTTTACACGCTAAGCAAGCTTCATAGGGCGATTCTAGTAAACCAGGGCTGAAAATGCGATGAATCTCAATAGCCGCGCCAAGTCAATAAGCTGTTCCATCGAATTCGGAGAATTATTATGGGATTCCTGCCATTTTCGAGCAATGGCCTTCTCTTTTCTCTGTGGTAATTATTTTATTGGTACAATCCTGCAGCATAGCCTGCGCCTGCTGAGATGAGAAGAGCGCCTGGGGCCTGAAAGCCCGGGATGAAGAGCAGTCCTACCCCTGCTGCGCCTACAGCACCGCCAAGTGCGGTGTCGCTAAAAATATTCCAGAAACTTCTTTGTGGATTTATGATGTTTTCAAGATTGGCTACACTTTCTTGAAGTTTTGTGTTGTTTGCAAGAAGGGCTCTGCCGTCTTCTTGAAGTTGGCAGACCTGGCTTTGAAGTATGGTATTCTTTTGATCAAGTACTGTGAGGTTTCCTTGCAAATTTTTGTTTAGATCAAGCTGTTCATGGAGCGCTCCTTCAAATTTTACAGCTTTTTGATCAATACCTACAATATGCTCTTGAACTCTATTTGTAATATTTTGCACGACGCCTGCACATGTATCTGGCTTGCAAGCAGAAAGATCTTTCTGGGCGAGGGGAATTTCATTACGAAGGCTTGTAACATCTTCTTTCATTGCCGAAAGGGTTTCTTTCATGTTGTTTGATACAGATTGCATCTCTCTAGTTGTAGTTGAGATGTTGTCGATAGCGGTTTTTGCCTCAGGTATTGTTTTATTTAAGGCAGTAGCATGCTCATGTGTGGTGTCGATTGTTGTTTTAACTTGATGTATGTTTTTCGTAACAGTTCCTTGGGCTTGACGAAGTGGAGTAAGATGATCTCTCTTAGCTGCATAAACTGCGGGCGCAATCAGTGCATACGATGCCATGATGAGCGGCCCTGTGAGAAGCTGAACGGTTTTAGAAGCGTTTGGCAAAAGGTCTTTTTTTGCCTGTGGAAGCATGGCAGAAATTGATACTGCTCCGATACCATACGCAATAGAGCCTAGATTTCCAAACTTGCCTATAAGAGCTCCTAAGCTTGCATAAATAACAAATGTAGCTGCTGAGCCTATTGCCTGCATTGCATAGCCATAGGTTGAAGAAGAGGTGGCAAGCATGTCTCGTGAGCCTGTTGCCCAAGCGGCCGTAGAAATAATGGCATCTTTTGCTCCATCTGCATAAAGCCTCAGGCCCGATTTTTTTGCTATGGCTGTAATATCCACAATATCTCGCCGAGGCTCTTCGCTCATTGAAGCAAGAGCCCGATTTGCTCCATCAACTGTGGGTGCGCTGATTTTTTGACTAAGAAGTTTATCTATTGCCACTAAGGAGGCGGCTACTTGTCTATTTTGCTTTAGTCTCTCCTGAATGTAGTTTTCGAAAAAGGCTGCCTTTTCAGTTGGTTTTGCCTCGTTGTAACGAGAGATCACTGAATTATTCACAGCATCTAATTCTGCAAGCTTAGTTCTGATAAAGTTTTGATATTCAGTAAGCTCTTCCTGCGAAAAACTGTTGGCTTCGATTTTTTTCTTGAGATTGGTTAATTCTGTTTGACCCTCTTTTAAGCACTTTTGCTCCTCTTGTTTTAGAATAGTGCCGAGCGGCTCTTGAATAAGAGTTTTAAAATAGCTAAGGGTAGCTTCTTGGTTCTTTGAATCTAATTTTGTAAAACTTGTGTATGCCATTAGTTTGTTTTGTGCAGCTTCAGCAGAGACGAGAAATTCTGAGGCTGTTTTTTTAGGGATCTCAGAGGCTAGTTCTTTTGCTTTGAGAAGGCAGTGTGAGAGTCGAATTTCATTTTCAAGGGTGCTTTCTGAATAACCTGGCAGTTTTTTTGCCCTTTCTTCAAATTCTCGCAGAACTCCTATTGATTGAAGGCTATCATCTTGAATTGCTTTTTGCAGATTTTTAATCTCTTGAAGCTCTTTTGGAAGGCTAACGGTAAATTCACGGGCATCTACAAGGGTATCGATTTCATCTATTAGGGATCGAAGTTCACTTTGTTTTTTACTGTCGAGGGTGGTAATGACCTGACGTATTGCTTTTGTGTAGACATGGAAGATTTTTTTTGTATCGTCTGGGCTATTCATTCCTTCTACCGCGACTGGAATAGTTTCTTTTGAGCGAAGCTCACTTCGTAAAGCGGAAAGGTTGTGTTTGAAATCTTGATATTGGCACCACTTTTGCAATCCCTGAAACAGGTTGCAAATGGGACGAAGAATCTTTTCCCAGAAGATACCATGAGTAACTGGCTTTCTCCAGATAGAGTTTTTATCGAGGCCATGTTCGGTAATATCTTGAATAAGCGCGTCTTCTCTTGACCTGCCTTTTACTGGTACGTGAAGGCTTATGTTGATGATGTCATTAGAAGGGCGATTTATTTGCATATTATTTCCTATTAAGAATAGTTCTTGCAATTTCTATGCCGGCTATACCTACAAGGGCAAGAGGCTTTATATGGCCGTGATACATCGCATAAAAAGAACCAAGAGCGATCGCAGCAGTTTGTAGAGGCTGCGGTACTGTAGGGGTTCTTTGATAGACGCCGCTTATAGTTTGCATCACTCTTTGGCCTCTTCCGCTTAGAGTATCAGCATGCTCTGCTCTGCCTGCCCACTGATCAAGAAGAGGTGGTTCAGCGGATGTTCTTTCTGCTTTTTTTCTCCCGCGCTTTGGTGCGGGCTCTTTTCCAGCAGTAAAGACAACTTCAGCCTGCTCTTTTGCCTTTTTAGTACGGCCTTTCTTTTCTTCAGGAAGGGGGCGAACTCGCTGTCCAAGGTGTTGAACCTGTGTTGGTTCTGATCTTTCTACGCGTTTCTTAGAAGCGATTTTTGTAGTGACTTGTGGCTCTTTATTACGAAGCCTTTGAGATCTTCTTGGGGCAACATCGCCTCCATCGGAAGGACCTTTTCTGCCTATACCGCCAACCATACGGACCTCCATAATCTCTTATACTAAATCTATCAAATAATATATTTAGTTGCTAGAATAAAGCTATGGTAGAAACGTTACTTACAGAGATAGTAAACAGATCATTGCCAATCTTGCTTGAGGCAAAAGAGAGTAAAACGACGCCTACAAGCAAGGTAGCTCGAGAGCTGCTGCCTGTATTGCAAAGCCCTGTAGATCATGACCTTATGTCAAAAGTCTTTAGGTTTCTCAGAAACGTCTTTTGCACAAGGTCTTGGTGCATCTACAGCGATGTGAGGCAAAACTTATCACACCTCTTACATAATTTACAGCAGCCTGAGGTTGGCTATGAGGTAAGAGATGCTGATAGACAGTATGCACTGAGGCATGTTTGCCATGGGGACGCAAAAGAGGCATTAGGGCTAGCCTTAAAGGCTATGCACGAGAGTATTAAAGAACTTGGGCTTTCCTCGCAAAAACAGCAAAGTTTATCTATGCTTGTTAACGAAATAGCCCAAAGAGTGCAAAACGTAGAATTTAAAGAAGACTTTGCAAATTTTAGTGCGCTCTCTCAAAAAATACACCATGAAATGGAAAAACTTGATTCTGAGAATGCAAACCTTCCTCAAATACGAAAGGCGCTTCAAGAAATCCCAACTCTTTCAAACCATGCAGTTGATGAGGAGCTTAAATTTGCATTTCAAAGGCTAAATACAAAAGAAAAAGTAGAAGCCTTTAAACGAGAGCTTGAATCTGTATCTACTGTTGATGAGCTCTTTCTAAAGGCATCTCACTCTCTTGATTCTTACCGTCCCTCAAAACGCTATGTAGATGAGCTTCTTCCTCAGTTTACAGAGGGGATTCGCACTGCTCTGCAAGCAAAGCTCAGTGACCTAACAAAGGGTTTTGAATTTAGCTGCAAGCGCCTCTTTGCAAATACTACAGATTTTAGCGAGCTTCAAGGGGTGCTTGAAGGAAAGATTCAAGACCTTATGCTCTCTGATTTTATACATGTTCATGAAAAACTTCAGGATCTTAAACCAAGTGTAGATGTGGGGCCAGTATTTCTTAAAGCGTATCTGAAAGTGTTTAAGAAAGTAATTCGCCAAGATATAGAAAAAATGGGCGAAAACATTAAAAGCGAAGAAAACCTCATAAAGCTTGGTCAGTATCAACAGCTTGTAAATGGCCTCTACACACTTATCGATGCTTTTGAAGAGAGCGAGCTGCTAGAGGTAATCAAAGAAAAGGTAGATGAGCTGAAGCTGCAGCTTGATGGTCAGTTGCAGCGTGTCGATAAAAATGCCGTGATTGCTATTTCTCAGCCTACCGAACAGCTTGGCGATCGCAAAATTGTGGTTTTAACTGCTCAAGATAGCACTTTTTCTGGTTATGGAGTTGCGCTTGGTGCGCTCGGCTGGGTTCCAAAATTTGGCCTGCCTTTTGCTTCAATTATCGAGATGGTGAGCGGAAAAGCTGTAAAGCCCTCAGAAGCAGCAGCTGGTTCTATGATAAGTCTTGCTCTTATTACATCCTATGTTGCCCTCTCCGGTCAAACATCATCACTTTTTAGCTATGGAACCTTGTGGGCCATGGCTCCAATTGTTGCTCCAACGCTTGCAGGCCATGCAGCAGGCGGCCTTCCAATTATTTCCTGGATTAAACCTTTAAAAATTGCAGCAGGAGTTGTGGCAGCGGGTGCCACACATTATGCACTCCAGCGTGGTCCCTGGGTTCTTTGGGATATTGCACGCCATGGTACGCCTTTTGCCTTTAAACTTCTTTGGCAAAGTTTTAAAGGTAGTTCTTGAGCTTGATTAGCGAGTGTGAGCAAAACTCATATACTCTCAAGGCGCTGCAGTGAATCATAAGGCAAGTGTCAAAAAGATTGTTTCGAGCTCTTGTTTGGAAAGGCCGCCGTGGTGGCCATGATAGGGTGTGTCAAAGCGCTTAGGGTCATACCACCAGCAGGAGTTTTCTCCAAGGGGTAGAAGTGCTATGTTGCCTACTCGTTCTAAGAACCGAGTCGAAACTGGGCCAAAGAGGCCGTTTTCGATGAGTTCTTTAGTTGTATATACTTCAGCAATTCCTTTAAGAGATTTTTTCAGCATGGAGAGCGCGTTATCGATTTGATCATCCTGGATGTGCAAAAACATATCCCGGGAAGAGCCGCATGGTATTAGTAGCTCGCCTTGTGCATTTTTTTTGATGAGGCTGAGTATTTCAGGCAGCTCTTTATTAATGTACCAGGTAGTTTCGGGATGGATTTCTACCATGCCATGATCTGCGGTCAGGATCATAAGGCCCTTTTTCTTCTTTTTCTGAGTGTATTCTTGGAAAAAGGCTTCTAAGCGAGTAAAGGTCTTTTCTATAGCATTTGCAACTTCTTCGGATTTTGGGCCAAATTCATGTCCTTTGCCATCAATATCCCCATAATAAAAGAGCAGGTATGTTTTGTCTTTTACTTTTTCTAGCTTTTGGAGCAGCTTATTAAGCCCGTCAGGAAGGTTTTTAAAGCCTATAACCTCTGCATCTTTGTACATAACCTCAGAATATGGAGATCTAGAAGACTCTGACTCTTGAAAAATAATCGATGAAATTCCCTCTTTTTTCAGCTTTCCATAGATCGGTTCAAAGGGAAAGAGCTCTTTTGGGGTAAAGCCTGCTCGTTTTAAGGTATTGAAGCCTTTATCTTTGGTAAATGAGAAGTGAAGGGGGCAGATAGAGGCATCGCAGATGGGGTCATAGTGGAACCACTCGTAAAGTCCGCTTTCGCCAACACTTAAGCCTGTATGAATAGCCGTCACATGGTTTGTTGTCGTCGAGGGAAATTGGGAAGTGATTTTAGATACAATACCTTCATCTATAAAGCGTCTTAAAAAGGGCAATTTGTCTGCAAATTGCTCAAAATAGCGCCACCCAAAGCAGTCGATAAAGAAGAGAAGGACAAAGTCATATGACTCTTGGGGATAGCAGTCTTTGGGGAGTGTATTATCCGCGTGGCCTGTCAAGAGGGCCTCTACTGTCTTAGGAATCCTGTTAAATCCATAGGAATCGTAGAGAGGCTTGCTAAAGGGGCCAAAGCGGCTGCTGTCGACAGCCTTACTAGAGCGTTCGTTAATCATATCCGGAGCATACATGAAATTATATTTTTTTGTTGGCAAAAAAGTAGAAATGATTTAAAATAAAAGCTATGACAAATACCTTTACTATTGATAGATATGATGACCATCAGTGGCGCGTTCATGTGCCTGGATTGACCAGAGACTTTCTCTTTTCGGTCGAAAATGCCGAGGGCCAAAATGAATATGAGCTTGTTGAAGCTGTCGTCAAATCCATCGTTAATGGAAAAAATGTAGATATCAAAAAAGAGGTTCAGCACAGCAATCGAAAATGGAAGGTCGAAGATAGACCGGTACTATCTGGTTTTAAAAAAGTGCTTGCACACTCTACTTCACTTGTGCACCTAGAGGGTAAAGATCGCGGCCTAAAAAAGTATACAATCTGTCAGGGAAGTGCGCGATCTGCAAAAAAGCAAGAAGCGCTCGATCTTAAAGCTCTTCGTGAAAAAGTGCCTGGTGCTACTGATGTTGAACTTAAGGGCGGCGTCAGAAAGATTTTGCCGGTAGAGAAAAGCGCTCATCCCTTTCAGGATCCCTTCACAAAGCTCAGCGCTTTTGCCTTTGAGTGCGGCTATGAGAAAAATTACTCTGCAAAAGATAAAGTTACTCCGAGTGATGCAGATTCCTCAATCGTCTTGGCAGGCGATCGCCTTCAGCTTGTTATGGGAAGTAAAGATTCTGAGCAGGCGGTAGCCCTATACCTATCATTTCTAGAAGCTGAATTTGGCAAGCGAAAGGTTGATGAAGTCCAGAAAGCATTCAAAATAGATCTCGGATCTGCCAAAAGACTAACCCCAGAGCATGTCTACCGTATGAATATAGGCCTTCGCTCAGTTGATGCTGATGATTTAGAAGATCTCATACAAAAACTTCCGGCGCTCAAAAGTTGTGATTCTGAGAATTTTGATGAAATAGCTGAAGTTACAAAAATTCCAAAATACCTGCTTCGTAATCTTATGGGTGCCCCAGGATCTAAGCAGAGCGGCTCAGAGAGCGATACGCAAAGCAGCCAAGCTAGTAGTGATGAATCAAGCAGAATTGAGGGCATTTCTTACTGGATTGAACAATTTGATGAGCTGCCAACAAGCCTCGATCTTTGCACTGAGAAGGAAATAGAGTTTTTGATGGAGCCATTTACTCTCGATAAAGAGTCATCGGAACTTTCCTATACAGGCCGAAAAATTAAAAAACCGCTTCAAGCTGGCTATACAACGGCAGAGCTTGGAGAAGAAAAGCTCTGGATAGATCGCCAGGAGCTCTCTCAAGCCTTTGATGTAATGGCAAACACACAAAATAGAGATCTCTGGCTTGAAAAGCTTGACCATGTAGTTGTAAAGGCAAATCTACTCAAAGGTTCAGAAGAAACAGGCTTTTATTCAAGAGTGCTCGTTCCTGCTCCCCTCTCTGAAGATGGCGAAAAGAGATGGTATAAGGTAACGCGCTGCGTAAGTAATGGCTTTGGTATCTTCACCTATACGCTAGAGCCAGCGGGAAAAGACTCAAAGCTTCCTGCAGTATTTCTTGCGCGAAGTACAGCTAGCAGTGAATATGCGCTTCACGGCAAAGATACCCTCTTAAATGACCTAAATGGCCTAAACCCTCCAGGCTATGAAGGCATGATGCTTAATGTCCCATATGATGCGCACTTTTTTACAAAGTATAGCGTACCTGTTTGGGTTGGCCATATGATGCATGCTAAAAAATTGATAGATGCAGGCAATATCGATGAGGCAGTGCATGCACTGAGAGAGGCAAATGGAGCGTTAGAGGCAAACTTCAACAAAAAATGCGCCTATCGCGGCCTCACTGCACTTGCAAGAGATTATGACTGGCTGCTTAATAGGATTGGCCTTGAGATGTCGCTTTCAGAACTTGTGACGACGGGCTATTTAAGCACATATAAAAAGATTATGCATGGCTATGTTGAGCGCCAGGGAAGTGCGCAAGATACTGAAAAGAAAGATGCTAAAATACTCGTCGATCAGCTCAGGATAGTACAAAAGCAGCTTGGGGATGAATATATTAAATTTGGCATAGATCGACTTATCGGCGAGCTTGAGCATAACATTCTTCAGGGCGATCTAACTAAGCGAAATGCCGAAGTATATAATCAATTTAAATTTGGCTCGTTTGCAAAGCTTGACGCCTACCGCGATCAAGTATTTCATGCTCGTCAATTAGGTGCCGAGACTTTAGTAAAAGAGGTTGTCAACGAATGGTATAACGCCCTCTATGTACGGGCAAAAGAAAGAAAAGAGCTTCCAGAAGATAAAGTAGGAAATGGCATCATTGTAACAGGTCAAAGCCTTGGCGGTGCAATCAGCCAGGTGACACTTGTTCGCCAGTTTGTAGATGCCGAGCGCATACCAGTTGGCC
>CAYWZU010000048.1:0-16681 GCA_964462925.1 uncultured bacterium | reverse complement strand
ATCTCCCATATGATATTGAATTGATTCTTTTCCAATACAATATTTGCTTCAGAAAGAACAAATTCTCGAACTATGGGTGGTATCATTGAAGTGTCGGAAAGCAACCTATGAATGTCCAATTTATAACGAGCGGCCAACTGTATCATATGTAGTAAATGCTTTGCAAAGTCAGCTCTTTCTGAATTTGGCATTTGTCCTATTAATCTGAGGCAGCTAGCTACATCAGATTTGTCACGTAGTATTTTTAGCTGAAGTGTTTTTATTACAGCATCACGTAAGCTAGAATCTCTTTTCGGGATTCGCGCATAGGCAGCTATAATAAAGAATCGCTCTAAACCAGTTGAAGTCTCAGGCAAATCTTGTTGCGCATGAAGAAGGAGTTCATCACATCTTTCTCCACGTGGTAACGAGGAAATCAGCGATTCTATTGCTCCTGCTTCATCCTTTGTAAGGCCACGAACAAAGGAAGCCATTCGTGTTGACCTCTGAAGGTCATCTCGCTCCTTGTTAGCTGGCTTAACGGCTTTTGGTACTATTTTGTTATCGTCTGGTTCTTCCTCACGCTCTCTCTTGCTTGCTTGGGCAGCTTTTTCAACTTTTTCAATTTGAGGGCTATCCTTTGCCTGGAGAGATGATGCTTTATGCCGCTTGCCTGTTGCATCTTCAACCAAACTGTCAGGAGTATCCTCCTTGCGAATTCGTTTATTGCCCTCCAACTCATCTTCCTGTGGTGCTCCCTCTCCATGGGTAGGTCGTGAAGGTCCAGATATATTCATTTATTACGTCCTATACAATTGTGCATCTTAGAAGACCTTGCTTGCAAAGCCCGCAACTTATCCTCATAAAAAGAATAGTGCTTTATGTCAATCGCAAGAGTATGAAGTCCAATACTATTGCAAGCAGCAACAGCATGTATATTTTATAAACTCATTAGAGCCATATGCCCCTGCTTATAAAGCTCTTCGGATGCTTTCAGCATCCTACTTTAGAAGGGCCCACTATCGAGCCTGTAGAATTAGCCTAAAGTTGCTTTAAACTTTTCATTCTGATACTGTATTTATGTAACTAAATAGGTATTTTATGCAGGCAGCGCATCTATTAACTCTTTTATCTACAACTTTTAATTCGCAGTTTGATGAGATAGCACGAATTGAGTCACAACAGCAACCTCAACCAGAACAAATGTCTGCAACACACAATCCTGAGGATATATTTCGTCAATTTTTTGGAAGTTTTCAAAGTGTTCAACGACAACCAGTTCAATCTCAGCCAAAAAAATCTCACGAACAGCGTAAAAGCGAAGCTTTTGAACGAGTAACTAAAGAATTTACCCCTCTTTTTGCCAAACTACAAAAATCGATTTCCGAGGGTTTCAATAAAGGCTCTTTAAAATTTTCTAATCTTTCTGCAGTCTGGCCAGAAGAATCTAGGATTTTAAGCACTCTTTTCCAGCGCTATCTTCGCGTGGAAATGCACGATCCTTCTGCCAAAACCAGAAGCCCTAGTGAAACCATGGTTTCAATTTCATGGGAACAGAAACAAAATAAACTATTAGCCGAACTTCTTGGAATACCAGTCCCTGAAAAAGAGTCAAAAACAAATTCCTTTAGAGTCGCTGGTACCCTTACAGATTGTGTACTTGTAGTTGCTGGAAAGGAATTTCCTGTGCATAAAGTTATTCTCGCTAAAAAATCTCCCTATTTTGAAGCGCTTTTTTCAGCCTCATATAAAGAATCCCAACAAGCTTCTATTCAAATTGTTGATGAACGACTCACACCCGAGCTTTTTGAAACTTTTTTAGAATATATCTATACAGGCAATGCGCACCTTGCCAATAAAAGTTATCGGGAGCTAATAGCAATTGCCGAGGTTGCAGGCATGTTTTTGCTTAAGAACCTTGAGTTTATTGCAAACAGACTGCTTATTACCAAGATTACAAAAGAGAGCTGGAGAGAGGTTGCATCTCATGCCCTTAAAATTACTGACGATGATATTCTCAAAAGTCATGTGCAGTACATGCTCCAACATCAGCCGACCAAAGAGCAGATTCATAAAGCAATTGAAGAGGCCTTATCGATCGATAGTCTGTGCGAATACTACGAACTTGCCTCTAACTATACCCCGCTTGATTCAAAGAAAAAAACAATCGAAGAGCGTCTGGAGAGCAATATAGCAGAAAATACATTTAGCGAATATTGCAGCTTCGCACTAACACTGAACACAACCTCAAGTTCTCGCAAATTTCTAGAAAAGACACTTCGGAGTTTCATCGAGAGCAGGCCAACATTGCTAAACAAAGCGGAAAATGCTCAAGCAAAAGAGCTCTACATAAAACTGCTCACTGGAATCGTTGCAGATTTATAAGTTTAAAAAAATCTCAACGCCAGCATTAGTTTCTCCAATAGTGCTAAAGCAGGAATCGTGAAGTACTTGCTTGGATGTTTGTTCAAATCTTGATAGCTGAGTACTAATTACAACCCATACTATACCGTGTGGGTTTACATTCAGAAATCTCAAAACCCTTTTCACCGTTTTTGGAATAACCTAAATAAAGCCGCGCCACGTGTTTGTAGAGCCTGAGCCTACAAGCTCAAGGCCCTGCTCTTGCAAAAAGTCGTTTGAGAATTTGAGGTCTTTATTTACTTCAACTTCTAGGAGGGCCGCCTTATTGTCTCTTCCCCACTGGCGCATTAGCTTAAAGCCTGAGCGCCCTAGCTCATGGTTGCGATATTCCGGCATAATGTAAAAGCCGTAGACCTTAAGGCAAAGCTCTGGTAAATCCTCTTCGGGGTTGCACTCCTCTTCAAGGGCAATTTCGCAAAAACCGACAATTTTTGAAGCCTCTTCGATAAGAAAAATAACTCTGCCCTCACCATCATGGGCAACGGTTTGCTGCTCGCGCAGATAGCTTTGCCACATCTTCTTGTAAAGATCAAAATATTCTATATGTTCTGTAAGGTTAAGTAGTCGCATAGAAAATTCCTTTTTTCTGCTTCTACACCACTTGAGATAAAATTACAAGAGAGGCTATACTTATTACCTATGCAACTACCACTTTTTTACTACGACCATCCGATTTTGCGTCAAAAAACAAAGCCTGTAGAATCCATTACAGATGAAATTAGGCAGCTTATTTTTGACATGGAGGAGACTATGGATGCATCAAGCGCCATCGGCATCTCTGCAAATCAGGTTGGAAAGCTTTTATCAATTTGTCTTGTCAGATTCCCTGTCGAGGATGAGTTTGGCCGCTATGATCGCGCCCCTACAAAAGTCTACATAAACCCAAAGCTCTCAAACCCCTCAAAAGAAACATGGGTTCACGATGAGGGCTGCCTCTCAATCCCTAAACTTTATGTAGATGTAGAACGCCCTGTAGGTATAACCGTAGTCGCTCTCGATCAAAATGGCAATGAATTTACAGAAGAGCTCACCGGCTGGGCAGCACGTGTATTAATGCACGAAAATGACCACCTAAATGGCAAGCTTTTTATCGATCGCATCTCAAAGAAAAAGCGCAATCAAATCGACGCAGACCTCCGCCGCATCCACAAAAAATACAACATGTAGTTGTAACTAAAAAAATTCACCACAGAGACACCGAAACACAGAGAAGAGCCCAAAGGGACGAAAATTAGAATATTCGCTCTTTGTTCTCTTCTCGGTGACACGGTGTCTCTGTGGTGAAGAAAAATTCACAGAGACGTAAATCAGACGATACTGTTACTCGGTAACTTCAGTTTGCTCTACGGAGTACTGGTTTGCATTGTGTCGTGCGAGAGATCCTGTCCAGAAGGAGAGGATAAGGCATGCAGTAACAAATACAGTAGCAAGCCAGCCGGTTACTTTTTTGAGGATTTCTGGCGTTGAGGTTCCAAAGAGAGAATCTGAGGAGTCGCTTGAGCCAAAAGTTGTTCCAAGTCCTCCGCCCTTACCCTCTTGGATAAGTACGAGAAGGCAGAGAAGGAAGCAGAGAAAAAGAAAGCCTGCGATAGAGAAAAAATATAAAAATGACATTTGTGCCTCGCTTAAGTTCTACCTATTTTGCCTGAAGAGAAATTATTTGTGCAAATGAATCAGCAGCAAGCGATGCAGAACCTATTAAAAGGCCATCTATATCACTTGATTCAAGAAATGATTGTGCATTATTTGGCGAAACAGAGCCTCCATAGAGCATGGGAACTTTAGAAACATTTTTATCTCCAAGAAGCTCGCCAAGAACTGTTTTTACCTTCTTAATAGCCTGAGATGCATCTTTCTCTGTAGCTGCAAGCCCTGTTCCTATTGCCCAAACTGGCTCATAGGCGATCATCAAAGATTTAGCAGCCTCTTGATCCAGCCCTTGCAGACACTCTTCTAGCTGCTTTTGGAGAACTTCATCCGTTTTATTTGCTTCGCGCTCATCATAGCTTTCACCGATGCAAAGAAGCGGTATAAGGCCAGATTCTACAGCTCGAATAACCTTTCGATTAATAAAGTTATTATCTTCTTTAAAATGGACTCTTCTCTCTGAGTGGCCAAGAAGTACAAATTCAGCGCCGGCATCTTTTAACATCACAGCTGCAACTTCGCCGGTAAAAGCACCCTCTGACGCATCATTCATATTTTGCGCGCCGATAACAATATTTGTGCCCTTTACCTTTTCTGAAAGAGGCTTTATCGCTGTAAATGGCACAGCAAGCATAATTTTGCAGGTAGATTCTTTCGCAAGAGGTGCAATTTTATCGACAAAAGCTATAGCCTCGTCGATAGTTTTATACATTTTCCAGTTGCCGACAATGTAGCAGTCTCTAGTCTGTTTAGCCATCATTCTCCTCATTCGAGATCAGCTTGTCGTTATATACCAATCTCCCTTTCCTTTGCAAGAAGAGTAAAAAATTTTACCACAGAGGCACTGAGGCAGAGAGAAAGAACATAGAAGCAGAGAAATATAATTCTTCTCTCTGCCTCTGTGGTAAAAGAAATTCAAACACGGCTATCACGAAAACTTCCTCACTCAATTGTGCTTGTGAATTTATCGTGATTGCAGCATCCTTTACGGCATGACTGTTCAGGCCGGGCCACTCATTCTTTCTGTATCGGAAATCACGCAAGCGGTAAAGCTTACGCTTGAAGGGACGTTTTCGCGCGTTTGGGTAAAGGGAGAAATTTCTGGCCCAAAACTGCAATCCTCCGGCCATTTTTACTTTACTCTCAAAGATGATTTTGCGCAGATTTCTGCAGTGCTTTTTCGTGGAGATCTTGTAAAGCTTGGCATTACTCCAAAAGCTGGCGATCAGGTCCTCGTACGTGCTGAAATGAGTGTTTACCCCCCCAAAGGAGGGTATCAGCTGGTTGTTCGAGAGCTCTCCTACGTAGGTGTCGGCGATCATCTCATAAAGCTTGAACTCCTCAAACAAAAGCTGCAAAAACTTGGCTACTTTGCCGTTGAAAGAAAGCGAAAGCTTCCTCACTTTCCAAAGCGTATTGGCGTTGTTACTAGCCCTACCGGGGCTGTTATCCAAGACATCTTGAAAGTCCTAGGACGTCGCATGAGAAGTTTTCATCTGGTCTTAAACCCTGTACGGGTGCAGGGAGAGGGTGCTGACATCGAAATTGCAAATGCCATTAAGCAGTTTAACGAGTATAAACTTGCAGACATTCTCATTGTAGGCAGAGGCGGCGGAAGTGCAGAAGATTTAGCTCCATTTAACAGCGAACTTGTAGCGACAGCCATCTTTCAGAGCGAAATCCCTATCGTCTCAGCAGTTGGCCACGAAACAGATGTTACGGTGGCAGACCTCGTAGCAGATGTTCGTGCCGCAACTCCTTCACAAGCTGCAGAGATTATCTCACTTGAAGAAAAAGACCTCGTAGAAAAACTTGCAAAGTATGCAAAAAACATCTCACAAGCAACTCAGAAGTCTTTAACGTTCCATGCGCAAAGACTAGACGATGTTGTAGAGCTTCTTGATATGGGTGTCCGGCGAAAAATTACTTCCTGTATGCAGGATCTTGTGCGCTATAAAAAAAGTCTTGAAGTTGTACGCCCGAGCAATAGAATTCGCGAGCGCATGCAGCAGCTTGAGCAGTACAAAAAAAACATAGAGATAGCCTTCAGAAGATTGTTTCAAAACAAGAAAAAAGAGCTTTTGAATAAAAATGAACGACTGAACGTTTCTTTTAAAGCTCAATTTGCACTAAAAAAACGGGCCTTCTTACGTGCAAACTTTTACCAAATTATTGCAAGCCTTGTACAAAAAGGGCTTTTTGAAAAAAGAAGAAAGCTAGACAATGTATCGCAGCAGCTTGCACTTTTAAACCCAAAGAAAATATTGGCAAAGGGCTATAGCATCATTTTTTCTCAAAAAGATGGAAAAGTAGTAACAACCTCTACTGCCCTTCAAAAAGATGAAGCGATAAAAATCGCCTTCCATGATGGCGAAGTATCAGCACAAATTACCCAAGGTAGCACATGACCGAACACTCTTTTGAAAAGTCCTTTGAGCGACTCGAACAGATCCTTGAAGGCCTAAACTCCGGAAAAGCCTCTCTTGAAGAATCCCTCACTCTTTATGAAGAAGCAGATAAATTGATTCTCGCATGCCACAAAAAATTAAATGATGCGGAAAAGAAAATTGAAGTACTCATGAAAAATCGTGAAGGGATGCTTCAAGTTGGACCTGATAATAAGCCGCAAACGCAAAACTTCCCATGAAAATTGCCTTAGTTGTAAACACCAAGAAAAAGCAAGCTGAAGAGCTGGCAACTGTTGTGACAAGCTTTTTAGAAAAAAGAAATGTCTCTGTTGTATCTGCTGACCGAGATGATGTTGAGTATGTGATATCACTTGGAGGCGACGGCTCTATTCTTTCGCTTATTCACACCTATCCAAATCTTACCGCCCCGATTCTCGGTATTAACATTGGGACACTAGGTTTTTTAGCAGACATTACTCCAAGTCAAATTGCACAAAGCCTCGAAAATCTCCTCTCTGGCAACTTTAGCGTAGAAGAGCGCCTGATGCTAGAAGGCAAAACGCCAGGCAAGAGCTCCTGCTATGCAGTAAATGAGCTTGTCGTACATCGTGGACAAAACAATAACCTTGTCGACCTAAAGCTCACTGTAAATGGAAAATACTTTAATACATTTAGCGCAGACGGCGTCATTATCTCTACTCCAAGCGGCTCAACAGCTTATTCCCTCTCCGCCGGCGGCCCAATAGTAGATCCGGAATTGAAAGCCATCGTCATAACCCCCATCTGCCCTCATGCCCTCTCGAATCGCCCCGTAGTTCTCTCTGAGCCCAAAACCATCGAGGTAGAATACATAAGCGACTATCTCCCGGTTGATGTAACCTTCGACGGCACGGTCCGTTTTCCTTTAAGCGCTCATCAAAAGGTCATAATAGGCCCAGCAAAGCGACCTTTTCGCCTTGTAACTATGCCTACCTTTGATTACTTTGCTACACTGCGCTCCAAACTCAACTGGACAGGAAGCCTTCGCAATTAGCGCATAAAAAGTTAATAGGTAATAGCCTCAAGATTTGGGCAAAAGCCGTGGAAGCGAAGATGACAGCTTGCTGTGTCAAAACAGCTAAGCACTGAATCGCGTGCTGCGCCATTAAGATCTATAGTAACTACAACCTGCAGGGCATCATAGCCTTTGATTTTGCTCGGATCGCCTGCATTTGCTACTTTCCAGTACTGCACTGCCCGAATAGTAAATACTGAGCCAGTCCGCAGAACTGAAATGCTCGATTCTCTACTCCCCTTCTCTAAGGGAAAAAGAAGCTCATTTTTTGGCACATAGGCATCTTGGGTGTACATAGCCTGAAATTCTTTATCAAGCACAAACAAATTTGCCGAAAGCAGCTCCTGAATAAGATATCTTATAAGATGAACACCTTCTGTAGATTCTGCTAAAGGACAATTTGGCAGTCGGCTAATAAGGTCTAGCAGTGCTTGGTCGATTTCGTTTAGAGCAAGTCGCTCATTTTCATCTTGCATGCCGCATAGAAATGAAGAATTCTCCACATGCAGCGTTAAGCGCACTATATCTCGTCGATACTCATCAGGGTGAGATTTTGCAAAATTTTCAGGAGGCAGCCTGCATTTTTGTTTTAGGAGCGCTTCAAGGCTGCCCGTTTTCTCGTAAGAATCAATAAGTACAAAATCGGAAAGCAACCTTACAAGCGTAGAGACCGCTTGCATTTTAAAACTTCCTCACGTTTGTGTGTGATTCGAGAATAGCTTTTAGAGGGATAGATCCATTGTGAAGCTGGTAATAGCTTGTAGAAGCAGTACCTTTTGTTTCAATGCGAAGCTCGCCCTCTAGAAGATCCGGATCGAGGGTAAGCACCATATACTTTGGAATATTTGCCCAGTGCCTAAGCAGCACACGCGCTAGCTGCTCATGGGTATGCAGGCGAATGAACGCATTATCTTCTTCTGGTAAAATGAGCTTTTCTTTACCAAGGCTTTCCTGCCAAAGGGGATAAGCTAAAACTTTGTAGAGGTATTTTGGTTTTGACATAATTAGCCTAAATTTTCGTGGGAATTTTACACGATAGCATCATTAAATTCCCCTTAGAAAAGCTTTGAGCCTATCTTTGCCTCTTTGAACGAGGTGATAAAAGTAGCCTCATAGCTTTCAGCTTTTGGATACTGCACTCCAAGTACAAGAACTTCTGAAAGCGTATCGCCAATCTGCCTAGGAGTAAAGTTTAAGATGCCAAGCACAAGCTTTCCTTCAATTTCTTCTTTGGGATGCATAGTAAATCTTCCAACGCTTGTCTTTATGCCAAATTTGCCAAAATCTATTGTCATTTTATATGCTTTTTTAGGAGATGCTGGAGCATCTTCAACAGAGAGGATTTTCCCTAGCCTAATTTCCAGTTTATCAAATGTCTCCTCCTTCGAAATCATACTAATCTCCTATGTAAAATGTAGCCATCTTGGTAGCTGCCATCATCGTTTATGATTGCTTCAGCAATTGTGCCTACTCTCGAAAAGCCAAGCTTTGTGTAGAGCGCTAGAGCTTTCACATTGCTGCTTAACACCATGTTATATTGCATGGCCTTAAATCCGAGCTCTTTTGCACGTTCAAAAGATGCCTCTATGATCTTTGTTCCTATGCCACGTCCGCGATGTGTAGACCTTACCATGTATGCCGCATTTGCAACATGTCGTCCTCGCCCTGGAAAATTAGGCTTCAGATAGAAGCCTCCTACAATCAATCCTGAAGAATTTTCTTTACACACATAGACTCTACATCCAGTAGAAAAGAACTGATTTTGGAATTCAGCAAAACTCGTACTTTCATTTGGAAAATAGCCATCTACACCCGAAATTTCCTGGAAAATCTCGTAAAGTCCAGCTTCATCTTCCAAACTACATTCAGTAAGAATATAGCTCTCATCAAGCGAATATATTTTAGGCTCCTTCTGTATTTTATCTCGAAGTCTTGCCGCCTTTAACCCTTTTGCATAGAGGGCCATTCCTTTCATAACATAGTGTATCTCTTCAGGCTCTAGCATCATAAGAGCTTCATTTGTCTGGCTAAAGGCAATTTTTTCAAAGGAGACAAGCGTCTTTCTCCCTAAATCTGTAAGCTGTAGAGTCCGGCACCTTTTATCTTTATTATCAGACGATATCGAAACATAGCCCTTTTTGACAGCGCGCGCAATAAGCCGAGACGCTGTTGACTTTTCAATTAAAAGCTTCTCCCCAATTTCCTTCATTGTAGGAAGGGATGAGCTCGCAAGCTCTAGTAATAAATGTCGCTCTGCCAGGGTAACGCCTATGTCAAAAAAAGCATCTTTAAGAAGGCCAAGTTCCCGGACTACCTCTCGCGCATCCTGTCTCAATTGATTTACATTCATAACGACCCGATTAGTTGTATTATACAACTATTGTAGCCAAGGCTTCCAAAAAAGCCAAGAAAATTCATAGATATACAAAAAATAGCCACTCGCTTATGTAAAAAGAAAACTCTAACATGAGGGATGATATGTTACACTGGTCGCTATTTTTCCTAATTGTTGCTCTAATTGCTGGATTTTTTGGTTTTTATGGTGTTGAGGGTGTTGCAATGACGATTGCTAAAGTCCTCTTCTTCCTTTTCCTGATCGCGTTCATCGTAACGCTTATCTTTGCCTTAACTATGGCTGCCTAGGCTTCCAGCGCCGCATGCAGCGGCGCAATTTTCAAACAATTACTTTACATTAAATTTTCAATTTGCATAATTCAATTAAATGTCAAAATTTAATTATGAGGGGTTATGACACCGGTAGAAATTGCGTATATCGTGGTTGCTGTGGCAATTGTTGCCTTAGTGATCTTTCTTGCTATCTTTTTATATAAGGCTTCTAAAGCTGTTGAAGAAGTAAAAGACCTTCTTGCAAATAGCAATTGGAAAATGCAAACCCTCGACCCATTTTTTCAGGCACTTTCCAATGTAGGCGAAGGACTTGAACATAAAACCTGTTCTTTTAAAGAACAAACACTCTGCGAGTGCTGCTCTCAAAAAAAAAGTCCTTTAGAGCAGTATCTGCGCCTTGCCCTGATAGGCACAAGAATATTTAATCAAACAAGGAGATAAGACCATGGATTCAAGAAAAATCATAATTGGATCAGTCATCGGCGGGGCTATTGGTGCAGTTGCCGTAACGATGCTGGCAAAGAACTATCGACGTCCTTCTTCCTTTATAGAAATTGCCGAAGAATATGGCGATAAAATTAAAACAGCAGTTAATGGCTTTGCTGATTTTGACATGTCGAATGTCATCGAAATGATCAAAGATCAAATTTCTGATCTTCCTGATATGGATAATAGAGATTTCCTTAAAGGCATTATGGTTGGTGCTGCACTTGGCGGCGTACTTGGCTGCGGAGCATCTTCACTCCTCGGGGGCAATAATGGCAAAAAAATCAAGGCCTTCACAAAAGACATCATGGAATCAGTTGATGAAGTGCGAAAGACTTCATCATCCGCGGCTCAAGATTTTATGGACCTCGCGACAGCTGGCATTAAGTGCTGGAATAAATTCACACGCTAAGCTAGACATATTTCCTGACACTCCTAAGATTCAGTGGGATAAAGGACGGTTAACAGCCGTCCTTTATGTCTTTTAAGAACATCAGAAAGCGTGTTTATATTTTATACGAAGGGAAGGAATGTGATGGCTCCCCGCCTGAGTGCTTCCCAGCTTTTGTCGATGAGTGCATTATGGCTCAGAATTTCCGCTACTGGATGCTCTGGGTTTTGATTTGTGAGTGATAAGATCTTGTGGTTGCCGATAAGCGTTGTGCGCACATGGGGACGGCTGAGGCTCTCTGCAAGCTTTATTCCTGCCATGGCAATTGTTTGAATCGAAACGATCCCTCTTGGATATCTGCCAAGCTCTCTTACCCGCTCTAGTGTAAGCTCTTCCTCGTCATGAAGTAGGTTTATTTCTACCTGTGCCTTATCGGGCAGGCATCCGTGGCCAAGGTGCACCTCGCCAAAATGATGCGTATAGTCATCAGCCTCCCAATAGTAGACAATTCTAACCTTTCTTGTACTTTCGTTTATGAGATCGGAATAGACTTTCGCGCACCTTGCATCGATTCCTGGACCTGCGTGAAGAGTTAATTGTTCAAATTTTGCACCAAATTGGGCTGCATCGCGCTTTAAATGGGTAGCTCCAAGGCTCATGCCAATCCCCTCTACGGCTTCATCGGATGTCTGCACAAAGCCAAGGCTGGGATCAGAAAGAAAGGAGTTTGTCATCTCATAGGTAGTCACAGGGCCCTTAGAGCCAAGATTTTTCCGGAGGTCATCAAAAAGGGATCCAAAGTTTTCAGTCGCTGACAAAAGCATGCGAGTTCCCCGGTATAGGACGATATTTCTATGGTGTTTGCCCTCCTGGCCTACATGCTTTAGAAAGTTCTTGTACGCTCCGTCGCCAAAAACTGTTGCATGGACCTTGCAAAAGCCGCCATGTGCATTTCTGAACACAACGCCATTTGGCATTTCCCTATCCACAAGACGTTTTGCAACCATGCAGCTCCATTCGGCCTCAGTATGTCTTTTACGCCTAAGTGTCTCATAGATAAAAACCCTGCCCTTCATTCCATCGAAATGCTTGCCAGAATCTACGCAGGCAAAATCAAGCAAAGGCACTTTATGGAAAAAAAGCTCCTCAAGCTGTTGTACAGGTATCAATATCGAAAAAAGCGTTTCAATATCCTCATTTGTACAGGCATCTAGATCTTTTTTATCTTTAAACCGGTCTTTGAACTTTGCGGTTTCTTCAGCGCTTAAATAGCGGATAGTTTCTGCATCTGACTTGAGCTCGTCGATTAGTTCATTGAGGTCTATTTCATATACCTCTGCAGATCGCACGACAATCCATTCAAGCTCGCGCACTGTCAAGGGCGCATCTACTCTAGTTGCAAAATCGAGTCTGCAACTTGCAATAATGCGCTCGAGACGTTTTTTTCCATAAACCGTTGCAAGATAGTCCAAGGTTGTATTTTTAACAGGAAGCTGACAAGAACTTGGTGCCGGTAAAAGCTGAGGCAGTACTACGCCGATAGCCGTAATAAACTGATGGGCAATAGATTCAAATGGAAATGGAGAAATGTGAGTTGAATGACGAATCCTTTTTTCATCAAAATCAACATGGTCATGCTGTCTGGCATCCTGTAGATGGTTTGCTAGCTCCTCAAACCGTCCCAAAACTTTTGAAGTCATACTCTACTAGTAGTACAACTCCGTCAGTTTATTGTATAGCTTTTTCGCAGATGGCCGTGCATCAGGATCAACATCAAGCATCTGAAGTATAAGGTACTCGAAGCGCTCTTTTCTACTTAAGCGATATTTTTTCGCTAAATAGACCCTTCTTTCTTCAGTCGCTTCCATAACGCGATCAGCGTGTTCAGAGTGGCGAATAAAAAGTGGGCGAGTATCGTTTACATAAGATCTATCCTGCCAAGGGGCTTTTATGCCATAAAACAGGCGATAGAGGACGCAGCCAAATGCAAATACGTCCATTTTATAGTGATCGATTGGATTCGTCTCGCTAAAATGGTGGCCTTCTGGCGCCATATATGTGGTATTACCTTGAAGCCGCTTGTCCAGGGCATCAACCTCGGCTACATCCTTAGCTCTTCCAAAGTCTGCTATGCAGGCTGTTACATATCGCCTGCCAGGCTTTCCCTTTTCAATATTCACAAGATAGTTCTTTACTCCTAGATCGCGGTGAACTATGCCATAGTGATGCAACGTTCTTAAACCCTTGGCGATATCGTACGCGATAGTAATTTTTTCATGGAGGGTAAGCTTATGTTTTTTCTTAAAAACGTTTTGTAGCGATCCGGGTACATAGAGCTCTGAATAGATGGTGTAGTGAGGAATTCCATCCTCTTCGTGCTGTCCGAAACCAACCGTTTTAAAGAGGCCGGTTCTCCCCCCAAAGGTTTTGGTAATAGCAAGCTCTCTATCCATCTCTATAGTCTGCTCGGCTCGGGCGACAACCTGCACCCTCTTGCCATCATAAGAGAGCGCTTTTGACACTACCTTTTTCATCCCCTTGCCTATATAGACACCCTCGCCTTCTAGAACGATAAAGTATCTATCACTATTTGGATCATATTCTATGGTATGCGAAAGATTCGTTTGCTCTTTCGGAAAATAGGTGCCCCTATAGTCAGCTATGGTATTTATGTAGTGAAGGCATGAGAGAAGCTCAGCTTTCGTGATTCCAAAACTATTTTGTCGAATTTGCGATTTTTTAGCAGTTTCTATCTCTTTTAAAAAGAGATAGGCTCGCTGTTTTCTGGCGATGCTTGGTAAAGCGTTGAAGCTCAATGCACTAGGAATATTTTGTGGAAGGATCTGGCAAAGATGCTTGTCGTTATTCAGTTTCAAATCTTTTGCTATAACTTTTCTAATATCTTGTGCAGAATAAAGCGCATTAGCAATAAATAGCAGGCAGAAGATAATTCTATCAGTAGCAGGCATTGTAAACTCCTGTTGCCTTTTTCTCTGATTAACTAATAAATTAATTATTATAAAGATATTTTTATTAATTTTTTACTTTGATAACTAACCCCTTCAGCTGTATACTTTTCGATCTGAAAATGCAAAATTAGGCAATAGATGCAAGCTCTCTATCCTTATAAGGTAGATCTCCTACCCCGTCCTGTTCCTCCTCATATTTCAGTATGTAAGAAGGATGAGGTTAGCGCGGGCAGAATTCTTAAAATTGTTGGAGAGAATCTTTTAGCTAGGAATATACTTGTAAACATACTGGCAATTGTTCGCATACATCTCACTGATAATACATATTTTACATTTAAACGATCAGATGTGCAAAATAGTTTTGTTATCACCCCGATTAAAGATCATGTACGCCGCGTATACATTTCACTTCACAACCACCTCTCTAAAAAAGGTGCCCAAGGTGTCAAATGTACCGAGACATTGATGCTCGCATTTGATGAGACAGGCATTAGGCTTCGCGGAAAACGTGGTGCAGAAAAAATTGTACGCTTATCCTTCCCAGCAAATGACCGATTTGTCCACAAACGAATCTCAATTATGCAGCAACTTGAGGGATACTCATGTTTTCCTCAAAACTTTGATTTTATTCAAAAACTTTCGGGCAAAATGACCGTCTATCAAGAACTTGCTACTTGCGATTTAGCGACGCTTAGTGAAAAATTGCCAAAAGGGCTCTTTAGCTTGCCTGAAGAGATAAAAATCTCTATGGCAAAAAGATTTACAGAATTCTTAGTTATCCTGAAACAAAATGGAATCATCCACCGCGACATCAAACCAGAAAATGTCTTAGTCATGGAGAAAAAAGATGGCAAACAAGAAATTAAACTAACTGACTTTGGTTTTGCTTGTAAGGAAACTGACTCTGGATCGATTAAAGAAATTGCAGGAACGCCCATATGGGCAAGCGCAGAAAAGCTCCTTTCACTTTTTTTAGCCAGAGAGGCTCCTATAGCAACGCCCAAAGAAGATGTCTGGAGTGCGGGAGCTATACTCTACCACCTTTCTCACGAAGATAAACCCCTTCATCTTACTCAATTCGATGATCTTAGCTTGTCAACTATAAGACATAAAAAAATAAATCGGCTTCATGTTCTCCATGGAATCCTTCTCCGAACAGAATTAGAAGAAAAGGAATATCAAACCCTACTTAAAGCATATAATTTATCTGAAAAGAATCATGAAGAAGTTCTCCATGCAATTGAATTATTCCAAAAACTAATTATTGGAATTATTCAAGACTGCAAACAAAAAATTCTTCTTACCCTAACAAGGGGAAAACCGGCATCGAATATTCTTACCCTTTCAGGGCTTTCTGAGCATATGCTTGATCCTGATCCGCTTACGCGGATTTCAAGTGATGAGGCCGACGCCGCCTGCAAAAACATCCTTACAACGTAAAGCCTCCCTATACTACATATAAAAAGCCTCTATGGTCTTCACAAACTCAGTTCCTAGCACATCGATTGTTTTGAAGAAATAGTCTATACATGGCTTATTTTACGCTATTGCATAAGGATAAAACAGCCGATAAGTCAACTTACAAGGAAGTTGATTTATCTTCTTCTAAAATAGGGTTGGGATTTCTTCCTGGACTTCAAGCTTTACAGCTCCAAAACTTGTCCTATGAATTGGTGATGGCCCGTAGGTAGCAAGTGCTTCTTTATGCTCTTGAGTAGCATACCCTTTATGTTTATTAAAGCCGTATTGGGGATACTGGATATGATAGTCGTCCATAATTTTGTCTCTATAGACTTTGGCTATGATAGATGCCGCCCCTATACTTTGGCTAAGGGCATCGCCTTTTACTATAGCTTTTGAAGGAAAGCGGGTAAATGGAAGAGCCTTGCCGTCTACAATAACAAAATCTGGCTCCTCCTGGAGCGCATCTATTGCTTTGTGCATAGCAAGAAGACTTGCTTTAAAGATATTTATTTTGTCGATTTCAAGAGGTTCAACGATGCCGATAGCATGTATGACATCAGGGTGGTTTGTAAGGAATTCACTTAGACGCTCGCGCTCTTTTTGAGGGAGCACTTTAGAGTCTTTAATACCGTGAAATACTACACCCTTTGGCAAGACACAGGCGCAAGCAACCACGGGGCCTGCGAGGGGCCCTCGTCCTACTTCATCTACGCCTGCAATTTTCTTAAAGCCTGATTTCCAGAGCTGAAGCTCATGTTCAATCAGGCCATCAGGTGCTTTAGACTTTTTAAAAAGTTCAAGCTGTGGCATCTTGAGCAAACTCTTGTGAAGCTTGCACTGGTTCTTGCTCAGCGTTTTGTGCCTCTGTTTGTGCAAAACGGCCTTTTACCTTAGAAGCCTTACCTGAGCTGCCTCTGAGATAATAGAGTTTGCTTCTGCGTACGTGGCCGCGGCGCACAACTTCAATGCTTGCGATAAGCGGGCTGTGAAGGTAAAATACGCGCTCCATACCTTCGCCATATGCAATGCGGTGTACAGAGAATGTCTCTGATACGCCGTATCCGCTACGTGCGATTACAGTACCTGTAAAAGTCTGAGTGCGCTCTTTTCCGCCTTCTTCTATGATGCGCAGTTTGACGCAGACGGTGTCGCCTACATTAAAATCAGCAACATCGCTCTTCATTTGCTTCTGTTCAAGTGCTTGAATCACGCTGTGTTTGCTCATGATTAA
>CAYWZU010000047.1:0-17369 GCA_964462925.1 uncultured bacterium | reverse complement strand
CACCTGTAGCTCCTGTTGCACCGGTAGCGCCTACATCACCTGTCGCACCTGTTGCGCCAGTTGCACCCGTAGCACCAGTTGCACCTCTTGGACCAGTGGCACCTGTAGCTCCTGTTGCACCGGTAGCGCCTACATCACCTGTCGCACCTGTTGCTCCAGTTGCGCCCGTAGCACCTGTGGCACCAGTTGGCCCAGTAGCACCAGTAGCTCCCGTTGCGCCTGTAGCACCTACATCACCTGTCGCACCTGTTGCTCCAGTTGCACCCGTAGCACCAGTTGCACCTGTTGCTCCAGTTGCGCCCGTAGCTCCTGTGGCACCAGTTGGACCAGTAGCACCAGTAGCTCCTGTTGCGCCCGTAGCACCAGTGGCACCAGTTGGACCCGTAGCACCAGTAGCTCCTGTAGCGCCAGTTGCGCCTGATGGACCGGTACTCCCTTTTGGACCTGTGGCACCAGTTGCGCCAGTAGCTCCCGTCACTCCATCATTTCCTTGTGGGCCAGTTGGGCCTATTGGACCAGTTGCACCAGTCGCGCCTGTTGCAGCTGCTGTTCCTGCTGGACCTGTCGGGCCTGTGGGACCCTTTGGTCCTGTAGGACCTTTTGGTCCTTTTGGACCAGTTGGACCAGGTCTTCCATGTTCTTTTGATGTACTAGATGAAGATGTTGAATGATGGTGATAACCAAAGTGGTCTTTTTCATTTTTTGCTTTAGGAGCATCGGCTGCAAAAAGAGTAGTGGTAAAGGTAAGGGCGATTATGCGGGGCAACAGATGTTTCATTGTAGTCTCCAGGGGCAAAATATCAATAAAAAATACTATTTGTTAGCTTAAGATTTTTTACGTTACAGAAAGTGGAGATTTTTTTGAAAGTGAATTTTTTTTTGGCCTTTCTCGGAAGGAAAAAGGCCAAAGGTTTTACTGATGCTTCCAGACAACTGTGAAGTCTTGTCCTCCATTTGTTGGCTCTGATGTGCTTGCTTTTAAGCCGCCAGATTTTGTTTCCATAACAAGTTTGTCAAATTGCCACTTGCCGCCATTTATGGAATTAGTAGTTCCATTGATGGTTGCCGTGCAGTCGCTAAGTACTGTCTGTTTAAAATTTGCAAGTGGCAGGATTCCATTTGCAGTTGCAGGAGCTTCTACGATCCATTCAGCAGAATTTCTTTTAGTTCCAGCTGCTTTTGTATGTTCTGTAGGGATTGTAGTTGTGATACCCTTGGTATGGTTGTTGATTACCATTTCAAAGATGTCATTACCTTTATAGGAGACCTGTGCCGAAATTACATCACCCGGCTCTACTGGAAAGCCAGAAATTTCGTGGGGATATTTTGGATACATTTCAAACCAGGCATAGTGCTCTTCAACGCCATTATCCCAATCATGCTCTGTACCAATTTGCTCAACAGTTCCGCTTGAATAGCCGTCGATTCCAACCCAAATAGATGCAAAGGTGCCTTTTTTTGAATTTGAAATATCAGGTACAGTCCATGTTCCAGAAACCATGCTCACGGAGCCTACACCTGGATTTTTTAAATTAGTAGCTGCAGCATAACCGCTCCAGTTTTCACTTGTTCCTTCTCTAATTTTTTGATGGACTCTTATGCGATCGTGCTTCATACGCGGTTTCATTTTGCACTCTATTTTGCGCAGTGCTTTAAAAGGTACAGGCTTTTTTGCACGAGTGGGCGCTGCATAGCCTTGTGTGAGCAGACAGAGACATGCTAAAAGTAACACTTTTTTCATAACAACCTCTTGGTTTGATTTGTCAAATTAAAGGTTGTAGTGAAATAAAAGTATGATTGCAATAGAATTTTCTGCTGTATGCGCGAGTATGATGTGGTAACAGCTCTTAGCAGCGAGCAAAAAGAGCAACTCTATAAATTGTTCAGCAATGAATGGTGGACAAAGAGGAGAACCTTTGCCGATCTCTGTCAGATACTAGCAAATTCTCTTTCTATCGCCCTCATTGAAAGATGTTCCAGAAAGCTTGTAGCCTATTCTCGCGTGGTGACAGATTATTCCCAATGCGCCTTTATTTTTGATGTGATGGTCGATCCCTCATATCGCAAAAAAAAATTGGGTACATTTCTTGTGGAGGCTGTTTTAGCTCACCCAAAACTGCAGACGGTTGAAAAATTTGAACTTAGATGTCTTCCTGAGCTTATTCCATTTTATACAAAGTGCGGATTTAGCCAGCCAAAGCTTGAATTAATTACCATGACGCGAGGTCCACATGATTGAATATATACACTATTCAGAGCCAAAAACTACTCGAGAATCTTTAGAGATACTCTATGATGATCTTATTGTAATTCAGCGTAAGACTCAAAAGGAGGGTGCATATCCTTCAGATGAGGAAATGCAAGAGATTTTTGCACGGCTTACACTACTGCTTACTGAACTTGGCGGGCAAAAAGCAGATCTTGCCACAATGATTCAGGTGCAAATGATCTTCAATAAAATCAAAGAGATTGATGAGGATGCACACTTAGTGAATAGCTTGGGCAATATGGGCCAATAAATGTTCTTCTCCACCAGGCGCCTGTTTGTTGTTTTTCTTTAAAGCTCGTAAACGTATAGACATACATCTGAGCTCGAATATATTTAGGAGGAGAATCAGGAAATGGGTTATGCCGGAGTAGTTTAAGGACTTCTTTTGATCCTTTGAGAAGATGCAAAAGAAAGCCTTGAAACCACTCTTCCTCAGAAAAATGGCTGAAGGGCAAAAACCAAACCTGCCAGTCAAGCCGCGGCTGGTAGGGAGAGATCCTACGGGGACGGCGAAAGAGACTTCCAGGTTTATGATAAAAGTCATACTCTTGCCAATCTAGGCCATCACTACTTCCTTCAACAACTACTTCATAGCGAGTCGTTGTCATAACGGCGAAAATGCCGTAGCGGTTTGCGATATAAAAGAGGGATACTTTATTGAGGAGTGTATGTAGCTGTCTTGTGGGAAAAAAATGGTCCCAAAAGCGAGCGATCTGCAAAAGTAAAAGAAGCGTTCCTAAAAGAGTTAAAGAAATATCGAGCCAAAGGGGAGAGGCCTCTATTGGTGGTGCATGAAATCCGGCCTTTTCAAGAAAATTATTACTTAACAAAATCAAAGAGAAGACTGCCGTCATATGATTAAGGTAGCTGAAGTTGCCTGTCAGATAGATAAAGAGCTGCAGTGCTACAAAAAGCACGCATGCAGCGAGGCGAAAATCATCGGATAAGAAGATAAAAAGAGGAACTATAAGCTCTATAGCAAACATGATGTAGCAGGAGAGCTTATGAAACCACATAGGCATTTTATGGACATACCAGGCGAGCGTATTTGGAATGGGCTGGCTTTCGTAGTGGTAGCTTATGGCTGTGCAGTTTCTCCAGTTGGGATCTCCACTTTGAAGCTTTACTGCTCCTGACTGTATGTGAAAGCGAAATAGTAAAAAATTTATGCTTATCCATGCCATAAGATTGGGAACGGGAGTAAGACTAAGCACGAAGGTATTGAGCGCAATTTCTTGCAACAGGACTTCCCACCCAAAGCTCAAAAAATCTTGGCCAACTGAAATAATGGAAAAGTAGAGTATGAAGAGAGCAAAAAGCATCATCGTTGGATAGATGCCAAAAATAAGAAAAATACTGCAGATGACTCCTGCCATAGTGACACAAAAAAGTGCCTTATCATCTGAGCGGAGCCAAAACAGAGTTGGAGAGATTTTGTAATAATCTTTTGGCCTTAGCCGTTTTATCCAGCCTAGATAGGAGCTGACAGGCAAGATGCCACCTTCTCCAAGTAGTCCTTTAATCTGAAAGAGGAAGGGCCAAAAGGCAAAGAGGTAGACGAGGCCAAGCAGTCTTGGAAACCATGCACAAATGATTGTATAGTCTTCTGGGTTAAGCATGTATTCCCTCAGTTACCCGGAACCTATCATGAAGGTATTTTTAAAGCCAGTCTTATAGAAGGGACCAAAAGGACATAAACGACAAGATGCCGTCCTTTAGGCCTTTTTTTTTTTCCTAAATTTAGATAGCATATTATACCCATTCTTGAACTTGAATGGGTATACCACTCAATTGAGGTTTTGTATGTTCGAGGCAGTAGACAGTAAAAGTAGCTTTGCTGAGCGTGAGGAAAAAATACTTGAGCTTTGGCAAAAAAAGCAGATCTTTGAAAAATCTGTTGAAGGTAATAAGAGTTTGCCGCTTTTTGCGACATATGATGGTCCTCCATTTGCTACAGGCCTTCCTCATTATGGCCATTTACTTGCTGGTACTATTAAGGATGTAGTTCCTCGATATAAAACAATGAAGGGATACTATGTGCCACGGCGATTTGGCTGGGACTGCCATGGTCTTCCTGTCGAAAATGAAATTGAAAAGGCAAAAGGGCTCACCGGCGCAAGCTCTATCGAGGCATACGGCGTTGCAAACTTTAATGAAGAATGCAGAAGCATAGTACTTCGCTATGCTGAAGAGTGGAAGTCTATAGTTCTTCGCACGGGCAGATGGGTAGATTTTTCCCAAACCTATCGCACGATGGACCTCTCCTTTATGGAAACAGTCTGGTGGGTTTTTAAGCAGCTCTATGAAAAAGGCCTAGTCTACGAAGGCTATAGGGTTATGCCCTATTCCTGGAAGCTCGGCACGCCTTTATCTAACTTTGAAGCTGGCGAAAACTATAAAGAGACAGACGATCCATCAGTTGTTGTTACCTTCCCGCTTCTTGATGAAGAAAATGTCTCCCTTCTGGCTTGGACGACAACTCCTTGGACACTTATCTCAAACCTTGCAGTCATCGCGGGGCCGGATATCGACTATGTTCTTATCCAAGATCCCCATTCGCACCACCGCTATATTATTGCAGAAAGCAGGTTAGAGGCTTACTTTAAACATCCAGAAGAAGAAATAATTCTAAAGCGCTTTAAAGGAAAAGAGCTTGAGGGCCGTCCCTACAAGCCTGCCTTTGACTACTTTAAAAATATGCGAGAAAAAGGCGCATTTAAAGTTATTTTGGATGATTTTGTCACGGTAGAAGATGGCACAGGCCTTGTGCATGCAGCGCCAGGCTTTGGTGAAGCCGACTTTTACGCCTGCCAGAAAAAAAATATTCCCGTCGTCTGTCCAGTAGATCAAAATGGACAATTTACAAGCGATGTGCCCCAATATCAGGGCCGCATGGTAAAAGACTGCGATAAAGAAATTATCCGCCATCTTAAGCAAGAGGGGAGAATCTTAAAGCACGATACCATCCGCCACAGATATCCGTTTTGCTGGCGATCAGATACGCCGCTTATCTACAGGGCGATGTCGACTTGGTTTGTTCGCGTTGAAGAAATAAAGGACAAGCTCCTTCGCTCTAATGAAGCGATATACTGGATGCCTCCGCATATTAAACATGGACGCTTTGGCAAATGGCTAGAGGGTGCGCGCGACTGGAACATCTCAAGAAATCGCTATTGGGGAACACCGATACCGCTTTGGAGAGCAGATGATGGCGAAATGCTTGTTATCGGAAGCATCAAAGAACTTGAAGAGCATACAGGACATAAGGCAACAGATCTTCATCGCCACTTCATCGATCACCTCGAGATAGTAAAAAATGGAAAGACCTTTAAGAGAATACCTGAGGTTTTTGACTGCTGGTTTGAATCTGGCTCGATGCCTTATGCGCAAAATCATTACCCATTTGAAAATCAAAAGATTTTTGAAGAGAGCTTTCCTGCTGACTTTATTGCAGAAGGCCTTGACCAAACACGTGGCTGGTTTTATACACTTACCATACTCTCTTCAGCCCTCTTCGATAAGCCTGCCTTTAAAAATGTGATTGTGAACGGCATAGTGCTTGCAGCAGATGGCCAGAAGATGTCTAAAAGGCTCAAAAACTATCCAGATCCAGAATATGTCCTTAAAAAGTATGGAGCAGATGCAGTACGCCTCTATATGCTTAACAGTCCAGCTGTAAAGGCAGATGATATCTGCTTCTCAGAGGCAGGAGTTGAGCTTGTACTCAAGCAAGTGCTCATACCGCTGTGGAATGCCTATAGCTTCTTTTTGACCTACGCGCGCCTTTATAACTTCAGGCCAAAAAATGAAGATGCGCCCGTAAATCCAGAGTCTACAATGGATCGTTGGATACTTTCGATGACCCAAAAGCTCATCCATGATGTTGAAAAGGGAATGGATGCCTACGATCTTAGCCAGAGCGTGGAACCTTTTGTAGATTTTATCGACCAGCTGACAAACTGGTACATCAGACGTTCGAGAAGAAGATTTTGGAGCGATGAAGAATCTGCCGATAGATTCCAGGCCTTTCAAACCCTCTATACAGTGCTGATAGAGCTTTCAAAAGTTATTGCGCCATTTGTTCCATTTATTGCAGATTCCATCTATCAGAATCTTCGCATGCCAAAGGATCCAGAATCTGTGCATCTCTGCAGATATCCTACCTATCACAAAGAATTGCGCGATGAGCACCTTGAACAAGCGATGGAAAAAGTGCAGGAAGCTGTAAGCCTTGGCCATAGCCTCAGAAAGGGCCATGATATGAAGGTAAGACAGCCGCTTGCCAAGGCATTTATTATCTCGTCGAATCCAACCTCTCTAAAACTACTTGAAGAAGAGCAGGACTTAATTGCCGATGAGCTTAATGTTCAAAAAATTGTCTTTAGCAGTGATGAGAGCAAGTTTGTAGAACTTCAGGCAAAGCCAAACTTTAGAGTGCTTGGTAAAAAGATTGGAAAGCTGATGAATGCAGCACATAAAGCAATAGGGGAGCTTTCCTACGACAACCTTTCTCAGCTTATGTCAGGAAAAAGCATTACTCTAAAAATAGAGGATCAGCAAATAGAGCTTACAAGCGATGAGGTGCAGGTTGAGCGCAAGGTAAGAGAGGGTCTTGTTGCAGAAAATGCAAATGAAATTACGGTAGCGTTGGATACGGAGCTTACGCCTGAGCTTTTAGATCTTGGCCTTGCCCGTGAAATCGTCAATAAACTCAACATCATGAGAAAAGAGCAAGGGCTTGACATTACAGATCGCATTGCTGTTACTTTAGATACGACAGATAGGGTGAAAAACTGCATCGAGCAGCATAAGTCCTACATAGGGCCGGAAGTTTTGGCGCTCTCTTTTGCGTTTGGGCCATGTCAGGGAGCAAATATTGATCTCAATGGCGAGCAAGCTGTCATTATGCTTGAAAAGCGAAAGAAGGACTCATAATGTCCTGGGGTGCAATTTTTGATTTTGATGGGGTTGTTGTTGACTCGGCACCCCATCATGAACTTTGCTGGCATAAGGTAGCTAAGGAATATAGCAAAAGCCTTACTCACGAGCAGTTTTTAGCAGGCTTTGGCGTGAAGAACGAGCGCTTTATATCTGAGATTATCTGCTGGACAGAGGATCCTGAAAAAATATCAGAGATTGCTACGCGAAAAGAGGCCCTCTTTCAGGAGCATATAAAAACTGCAAAGATCGATCTTATTGCAGGACTAGAGCCTTTCTTGAAAGCGCTTAAAGCAAAACAAATCCCAGTAGCAATTGCCTCTTCGTCGATACTCAAAAATATAGACCTTGTCCTTGCAAAAAGTTCAGTAAAGGATTTTTTTTCTCAAATCGTTTCTGGAGAAGATGTCAAAGTGGGAAAACCAGATCCACAATGTTTTTTAGAAGCTGCAAAACGGCTGCATTTCGCTCCTGAGCGGACTGTGGTTTTTGAGGATGCGCTGCTTGGAGTGGAAGCTGCTAAAAGAGCTGGCAGCTTTTGTGTAGCGCTTACCACAACATTCTCAAAGGAAAGATTTGATAATCTTCCTCATAAGGCAGATATGATTATGGATACCTTTAAAAATATAAACTTGAGTACAATCGATTCATGGTTTCATTAAAATTGCTTGATAGATACAATGTCTGCAACCGCTTGAGTGATACTATGGTTATACATGTATTGTTGCTACTGCTCTTTACACTGCCTGCACAGGCAGATGAAAGTACACGAAATCGCCCTATTATTTTACTCTTACTTGGTGTTCCTGGCTCTGGAAGAGATGCCCTTGCTGTTAAAGTAAGTAGTACTTTTTCTCTTCCTTATGTTTCTACTGCCGATCTTCTCCTTGATTATAGCGATGAGGAGAGTGAACTGGGCCGCTATACACGAAAGTGCCTTCATACAGGCGATATTCCTGATGACCTCCTGCTTAAACTAATTTCTGAGCGAATTAGCCGCTCTGATTGCAGAAAAGGCTTTTTGCTTGATGGCTTTCCTAAGACTGAGTCTCAGGCAAAAGCCCTTAAAGTACGCTTTTGCCAAGAATATACCTTGCTTCCTACCTATATACGTACATCTGATGCCTGGCTTCGCACGTGTCATGAGGGAAGACTTGTCTGCACAAACTGCGGCAGGGTCTATCATCTTGACCGCTCTCCACCACAAAGTGAAGGGGAGTGCGATATGTGCGGCTATGAACTTACCCAGAGGACAGACGACTGTCCTGAGATGCTTAAAAAGCGTACAGAAAGCTACCTTTGTAACATGAAACCGCTTCTTTCCTACTATTCGAGCGAAAAATGCCTTGTTGAAATTGATGGCGAGCGCTCTTTTGAAGAGATGTTTCAAGATATGAAGATGCTCATCAATTCAAAAAGACTGTAGCAAGCATAAGGCCTTGTAGCATAAGTCACCACCGAGGCCAGTGGCTCGAGGGGTGATTTCTACAACACCGAAACAAAAGCTAAAAGGACGAGCGCAATCGTCCTTTTGTCGATTATTTATCTTCTTACTTCTTGCGACGTGTTCTATAGTTATAAATGGTCATGGCAATCCAAATGCCAAAAAGACCGCAGGCTACAACAATCACCCTTGAAGCTCTAAAAAATGGAAGGCTAGGCTGTGGAGGAGATCCCCAGCGCTCTCCTGGGGGCCAAAAGGTTAGTGCTGGCGAGCCCTGTAGGTTTTTCTGCGGAACTGGGCCAAAGAAGCGGCTATCGTTACTCATTGCATGGTTATCGCCAAGGAGAAGATAGTGCTTTTCAGGAATATGGAGGCCAAAAGTTTTGATCTCTTCCTCAGATGGGGGCCCATTATCAACAAAGGCTATATAGGACGCATCTTTTTGTTTTTTTGCTTGTTCCTCTGCGACAAAGTGCTCAAGCTCTTTGTCATCTTTAGAAAAGAGCGGCTTTGCCATGGTGTAGAGATCGCCGTCTCTAAAGTAGGCATAGCGCGCTGGAAAGTGGCCATTTCTCTTTGCCGTATTTGTGCTCATTGAAAAATCTATGCCAGAATTATAGAGCGTTTTAAGCATTTTCAGAGTGGTGGGATAGATTGGATGTGTTTTATCTAGAAGCGATGTATAGGCTCCAAAGCCTATTTCATAAGCCTTTCCATCGATAAATTCGTAGCATCCGTCGGGAATGCTTGTGTCTAGAAGAACGCCTCTACCTGTAAGATCTGGTCCCTCTGGAGTGTAGCGATAGGCTATGCCTTTTCGCGTGTAAAAACGAGCGGTATAGAGGGAATCCTTTAGCTTCTTACATGCTTTTTGTGAAAGGGGAATGAGGCTAAATTCAGAGTTAACAAGATTTGTAGAATTTGAGAGGCCATTTGGCAAGCTTGGATTATGTTTAAGCTCAAGATACAGTTCTGCGTCAGAAGATGGAGTCTCTCCCTTCGGCAAATCGCTTGGATTGATAAGTCTGCACATAGCAAAATTATCTATCCCAAATGTTTTGCCAAAGTTGCTAAAGGGGGCCATCATCTCTCCCTTTACTCTTCCGGTTGGGCCTAAACCAACTTTTGCAACTGGAATATTCATGTGGCGAAGGATGAAGTCATTTCCCTTTTGATCAACTTTACCTTCAAATGAGATAAAGGGGATATATTCTAGTGTAGAAAAGAGCGGATCTTCAAGAAGGGAGGAGATAGGTTTTCCCTCTTTATCTAGGCCATAGAGCTTGCCGCCATAAAAGTAGATGCTATCTCCATCTTTTGCAACGGAGCGTTTTACGTAGCGGCGCTTGCCAGGAAAAAGTCCAAAATAGACAGTGTCAACATCAGGAAGGTCTAGCTCGTCGCCAGTTATAACGACAATGGAGCCTCTTTTTACATATTGGGGCTCAAAGTAAAAATGGGCTGTCTCGAAGGGTTTGTTTATGCAAAAAGTATCTTTAAACACTAGTACGCGGTCATTTTCGCGAAATGTTGGACGCATCGAGCCAGTAGGAATCTCATACAGCTCAAACCACATCTGACGTACAACTGCAGCGATTAAGAGCGCTACTAAAATGGCGATGGTGAATTCCCTAATCGATTCAAAAAGCGTCTTTTTGCCATGCTCTTGTAAGAAGTCTTCCACTTGAGCGGCATGCAGGCGGCAAGCATCAATATCCTTTGCGCGATTTGCCTGTTCGAGGGAATCAAGGATATGATCAAATCGGCCTATAAGATCGTCTGAAAGCTTTTTTTCAAGCTTATTACGGCGAAGGACGGCTTCTTTGTAAATTTTCTTACACTTTGAAAGGGAATAGAGTTTTGCCATTTTTACATCGCTTTTTTTAAAGAGCCAGATTGTAAACACATTCCCACATTTTGCCAAGAGTGTAATTTGTTCGCTTTCTGTTCGCTTTTTTGGGGGAAGTTTTCTCCAATTGTGGAACTTGTGTCGAAGAGATGAGAATTCCTGTTGACAACTTGTCGATAAATAGACAAGATATGGGCAGAGCCTATTTCTTAAGTGCTTTATAATTAACGACTTACAGCATTGCCCCTAGGGAAAAACAGCCATTATTGAAGGCTTTTTTCGGGCTGTTCATAACTGTGGAACTTTACTGGGGAAGTAAGGCTAGTACCTGAATCTAGGGCCGATATTTTGGCTTTTCCAAGTCCAGCAGCCACTTCAATCCAGTAGGGTAAATATGATATTGGGCTTGTTTCTGCAAAGTAGAGATCGATTGCTTTTCCTGAGAGATCGCTAGCATCATCTGGCCAGCGTATTCTATAGGCAGAAACAGGAACTGAGAGTTCTTTTCCCTCATATATAATATGCGGCTTCCAGAGGCGTCTTTGGTCAATCTCTCCAGCCATAGGCTCTGGTCCCACATACTTTCGGTCATGCTGTTCAATAGGCTTAAGAGATGCATCGAGCAGTGTAGGTAAAAAGAGAAAGGGGGGATTTGTGTTTAAAAATTCTTTCGCGTCAACTGAGAAAATCGAAAGGACTTTGCCGGTCGCAAGGTCAATTCGGGTGATTGTCCATGAGGTGTGGCCTGGAGCGTCTTTTGTAAGCCATTCTTGCCAGTTTTTATCATTTGCTGTAGAGCGTGGGGTCGAAACCTCTTCTACAGTTAGCAGTGTTGGAGAGGTGTCTCGAATGCGAAGAAGTACGAGCGATTCTTTGTATGAATAGACAATAAAATCACCAGGCTTCGCCTTCAAAATTTCTTTTTTAAGCTCAAAGGCAAAAAGTTGAAGCGGCAAGAGAAGTAATAAAAGTATTTTGTGCATATCCCTGGATTATAGCAAGATCTAGAATTATTTCTCTATTAGGTATACGAGCTTTAGACAGAGAGATCACCAAAATCAATGTCTCGGTGTTAACACTTTTGAACTTTTGGGAATGGTACGTTCATGAGTTTTGCGAAAGACTCTTCTGATATGCTCTTATGTTGACGCCGTGTGGGAAAGAGGGCTATACTCTTCTCTATTATGGAAATGGTTGAACTTAGTCCTGGAGGGATTTTAGGAAGCGCAAAGCTTCCTCCTTCAAAGTCGCATACCCTACGGGCCATACTTTTTGCATCGCTTGCGAGGGGATTATCCTTTATTCACAATATTCTTGATTCGCCAGATACCGATGCGATGATTGCAGCCTGCCGCCTATTTGGGGCAAAAATTGAACAAACAGGATCATCGCTCTCAATAGAGGGAGGCGTTAAAGAGGGGCTTCAAAAAATAGAGATTGATGCGGGAAATTCTGGGATCGTCCTTCGCTTTTTGCCGGCAGCGCTTAGCGCATTTGGGATAGAAACTACTGTTACAGGAGATACTTCTTGCAAGATCCGGCGGCCATCTCTTCCTCTTTTAGACGGACTTAAACAGTTGGGAGCTGAGGTTTTTTTTCCTCCGATATCTGTGAAGGGGCAGCTATCTCCTGGAAAGGTTGTCCTCGATGGCGCGGACTCTCAGCCTGTTTCTGCTTTGATGATCGCGGCAGCGCTTCTTCAAGGAACAACAGAAATTGAAGTTATAAATCTTGGCGAAAGGCCATGGCTTAAGCTAACACTTGATTGGTTAAATCGGGTAGGAGTCTCCTATGAAGAAGTGGGACAAAATAGATTTTTTATTCATGGAACGGCAAAGGTAAATCCCTTTAGCTACACGGTGCCTTCAGACCTTTCCTCACTCGCATTTCTTTTTACTCATGCCATGCTCTCTGAGTCTGAGCTTACAATAGAAGATGTCGATCTCGAGGATATACAGGGCGATAAAGTGCTGCTTTCGATTTATCAGCAGATGGGGGCATCCTATCTCTATGAAAATAAAAATCTCTATATAAAAGGTCCACAAAAATTGACCGGATGTGCTATTGACGTAAATGACTGCATCGATGCCCTTCCAATACTTGCAGTAGCAGGCTGTTTTTGCTCTGGTACAACGCATCTTTACAATGGTGCCATAGCCAGAAAAAAAGAGAGTGACAGAATAGCCAGCATGAGACTCGAGCTCGAAAAGATGGGCGCACGGATTGAAGAGAGAGAAGATGGGCTCATTATCCATGAGTCAGAGCTCTCAGGAGCGAGTCTCTATTCTCATGAAGATCATCGAGTGGCAATGTCCTTAGCAGTTGCGGCGAGCCTTGCTTGTGGAAAGAGCACGCTCTCTGGCATAGAATGCGTAAAAAAAACATACAGGGATTTCTTTTTAGAAATTCAGAGGTTAAAAGAGTGTTATGCTAAAACTTCTTCTTGCAGGCTTTAAGGGGGTCGGAAAGACCACGTGCGGCCGCCTAGTTGCTGAGAAGCTTGATCTTCCTTTCTTCGATACAGATGAGCTTTTGTCAAATAGACACAAAAAAACAATCCGTGAACTTCATAAGGAGCTTGAAGAAGAGCATTTTCGTGAAGAAGAAGCAAAAGTCTTAGAGGAACTTAAAGAACAAAAAAAGATTGTCATCGCCCTTGGTGGTGGAACGCTGCTTAGCAAAAAAGCGCAAGAGCTAGCTCCGCACATGGGAAGTCTGGTCTATTTATATTCATCACTTGACAAGCTCTTAGAGAAATTAGATAAAAATGCCTCTTTTCTCGATCAAAAAGACCCTTATGGCTCATTCAAAAAGCTCTATGACCTAAAACATCCCCTTTTTTGCAAGATTTGCAAGTACCGAATCGATACCGACCACTTGACACCGGATGAGATTGCTCATACAATCCTCGATTTTTATGGCTAGCAATCGTTTTGGTACGCACTTTACAATCACAACTTGGGGAGAATCTCACGGGCAGGCTGTCGGCTGCGTCGTAGATGGATGCCCAGCAGGTATTGCTCTTACAGATACAGATATTAACCTCGAACTTGCAAAAAGACGTCCAGGAACTAGTTCTAACGTATCTGCTAGATGTGAGCCTGATATCGTGGAGATTGTATCTGGAGTATTTGAGGGTAAAACGACCGGTCATCCAATACTGCTCTTCATCAAAAATAAAGATGCCGACTCTTCAAAGTATGAGGCTTTAAAGGACCTCTATCGTCCAGGACATGCCAATTTTACCTATCTCGAAAAGTATGGCATTTTTGATTATCGGGGAGGAGGCAGAGCATCTGCTCGGGAAACGGCAGGAAGGGTTGCTGCAGGCGCTATTGCCTTAAAGATTTTAGCAGGGCTTGGGATAGAGATTGATGCCTACATTAAATCAGTTGGCGGCATCGAAAATGAAGAGGCGTGGCAAAAGGCCTTAGATGCTGCAAAAGAAGAGGGAGATTCTCTTGGCGGCGTCGTTGAATGTATAGCCTATAATGTTCCTAAAGGTCTTGGCGATCCTATATATGAGAAGATAGAAGCAAAGCTTGCATCTGCAATGATGAGTCTTCCAGCATCAAAAGCCTTTGAAATTGGAGAGGGCTGCAAAGCATCTTCAATGAAGGGATCTGAACATAATGATTCCTTTTGTGAAAAAAATGGCTCCATTGGAACAAATACAAATCATTCTGGAGGCACCCTTGCAGGAATTACAACAGGGGAGCCACTCGTCATACGCGTACACTTTAAGCCAGCAGCGAGCATCAAAAAAGAGCAAAATACCATGACATGCTCGGGAGAAAAGACGACCTTTACACTTCCGGAAGGCTCAAGGCATGACCCTTGTGTTGCCTTTCGGGCAGTACCAGCAGCTCGGGCAATGTGCGCGCTTGTTTTAGTGGATGCCTATCTAGCAAATAAGCTCTCTCGCCATTATGGATAAGTACAAAGAAGGATTTGATCTTCTTGTCCATGCACTGCCGACAAAGGGCAAGAAACTCTCTACTCTCCCATATCTAGAGTCTTTGATTGCAAGTTTTGAGCTTGCTTGCGACTACTTCGATAGTTCTAATCATCCAATCTTTGTATTTGACCAGTCTGAAGAGCCGCTTTTTTTAGAAAATAGAGCCTATATCGAACAGCTTTCCTATCCGATTGTACATCTTAGTACTCAAGAAATAATCGAGCTTGCAAGGCAGAAAGATGTAGAGGGCCTTATTGTCACATCAAAAAGAGATGGCTTTGGCTATGGCGGAGCGCGAAATGCCGTGTTCTTGCTTGCGCCCCTTTTGTACAAAGAGCACACAGGAAAAGAAGCTGAATTTATCCACATGGGTGATGATGATATTTTTGTTCCGCGAACAGCAACCTTAGTGGATGCGCTCTGGGCCTTTGAGCATAGAGGGCAATATAGTCAAAGGCTTGGCTGGGTAAAAGGGCGTTTTGCTCAAGATTCAAGCTTCCTTAAGGATGATGTCCTTTATAATAGAGAAAAAATACTAGGCCACTGCCCGTGGATTGAGGCTCCTTTTGTGCATGGTATGGCGGGCCTTATAAGTTCCAAAAAGCTCTGCCTTAATCTGCCCTTTGGCCAAGAAGAAAACCATATGCTCGCAATAAAGTCTGATTTTTCACACGATAGGGAGCCTTTAGTGCACGAGGGAGATGCGCGTCTTCCTAAAAAATGGCTTGGAGATTTTTTATGTGAGCGCTACGTCGATATGGTAGAGCGCCTTTTAGTGACAGAACTTATCGATCCAAATAATCGCTATAACATTTGCGCACTGCCTTGGAATTTGCGAGAGAAGCCATTTTCAAGCTTTGATGAGATGGTAGCTACGTTATCGAGCGATGAAACAAAAACAAAGATGCAGGAGCAGTTTTGGAAAAATATCGAGAGGGCGCGCCTTGCATTTTCCCTCCCAATCATAGGTCCCTATGTCCACTCCTCGCAGGCCATGCAGCAGATACTCGACACAGACTGGACAAGTGAATTTACTGATCTTGAAAAAGAGGAGGCTGAGCATCTTCGCGCTTTTTACATAAGATTTGCAAAAGAAGCTGCCTGCTACAAAACATTTCTCTTTCTGACCCAAAATCAGCATCTAGGAGAAGCTGTAAGCTCTTTTGAAAAAAGCACTAATCGAAAGATTGAAGAGTGCCCTCTTGCTTATGCGCTTTACCTCTTCTGTAAAAGCCTTGGGTTAGGAGAGTTTTGTACTCTTGTAGGCCGCTTGCATCGTCCGTTTACTTTGTAAAAATTCCTAAGATTTTTTTTTCTTGACAGTTCTTTGGACGCGAGATACTTTTAATTTGTCCTGTCGTTCTCTGTATATTTACTAAATTCTAAATGAAGGTGGCCCATGAATTGTTTCTTTTCAAAAAATAACTTGTTATCTGTATTTTCGTTGCTTACTCTCTGTACAACGTCTCTAGCATATGCTAAAGATGATTCCTGTTGCAAAAGTGTCAAAAAAGAGCTCAAAAGACTTGCAAAAGGTCATGAGCCAAAGTGTTGTGAGTGCGTACCGATCTGTCAAAAAAAGATAGATAGAGAAGATGGCACCCTCATTCTGAAAAACTCAGGTAATTATGCCCTCGCAGAGGATGTAACGGGGACTATTATTGTCGCAGCAGATAGCGTCTGCATAGATCTATGCTGCCATACACTAAATGCCGGAGGAAGGGCAAGTGCCATCATCGCAAGTGGCCACGAGGCATTAGAAGTATTTAACGGCCGCATTATCAATGCTCAAGATGCTGCCATTTTGGTGGAAAATTATAGCTTTGCAGAGCTTTATAACCTTACCATGAGCGGTAATGCTCTAGATGCAATTCGCGAAATAAACTCAAGAGATCTAAGCGTGCATGACGTAAACTTCATCAATGACAATAGCGGCGAGCGTGCCCTGCTTATGGACACATGCAGCAATATTATTGTCAAAAACTGTAATGCTTCCGGCTTTTTGAGTACGATTGGTGCAGTTATCGAACTAGATAGTTGCCAGAATGGATCCGTGCGAGATGTTGATGTGACAAATAACACCAAGACGCAAAGTTCAATAACTGGTTCATTTGATACGAGCACTATGTTTATAGGACTAGCTTCTTGCACAGGTATTGATTTATCGAATGTAAAGGTAAACACCAATACCATAAGACAGGTAGTGGGTAATCGCTTTGCTGGTATTGGATTTATGTTTTCTGATACTTGTTCAATGAACCGATGCCAAATAAGCAATAACACTATTGCAACAAATGTGGCAGGTGAACTCTATCGAATGCTGTTTATTGGAAATTCTAGCAACATTACTGTTACAGAATGTCAAGCAAACAGCAATACTGCTGCCACATTGCTCGGCTACTTACGTGGATTCAGCCCTTTTGAATCAAGCAACTTGGTGTTTGATGGATGCCAAGTAAATAATAACTTTGCAGAGGCGGTAGACAGCAATATTTGGCTCCAGACTAATGGAGTTGGAATAGTTGAAAATACTGTAATTCGCAACTGCCAAGTAAACTTTAATACTATCGCAGATGGTGGTGCTGGTAGAGTGAATGCTGAGGCTGTTGTTGCAGGCATATCACTTCAGGGTAGTGGAGTTATTGATCAGTGCCAAGTAAATTATAACTCTATTGGAACAGCGGATGCTGTCCAGTATGTAGAGGGACTTATACTATATGGTCCATTGGTAAGGGATATTCTCGTATCAAATTCTAGTTTTGATTATAACATCGGTGGAGAGGTTGCCGCAGGAATTGTAGTGCTCACATATACTGATGGGGGTGATAATGAATTTAACACAACTATTAGCAACTGTTCTGCAAGCTCCAATCAAGGTATTGGAATTTGGCCAGGAAAATTTTTCGAGTTC
>CAYWZU010000046.1:3917-18122 GCA_964462925.1 uncultured bacterium | reverse complement strand
TTGCTTTGACGCTGGATCTGTCATTTCGCGTTCTCCCAATAAATTACATTCGATCTGTAGACTACGTTTAGCTAACTGAAGAATAGTCGAAACGACTGTACCAAATGGAAGCTTACGACTGCGAGTAAAAGCTTTTGGACTATACCGATGTTGGGAAATAAATTGTGTGTTTACGATCGTTGACTGAATTTTTGTAACGACCTGATTTCCTATTTTCATGCGCGGAATCCGTAGTAAAATTTTTACCACGGAAGCATCTACATCTCAGCTTCTTAAGTCAACAAAATCCTTAAGTTGACACCATTGAGTCCGGTCCCTTTTTACAGAATCTGGTGCCTCGACAATATGATAAAGATTTACCTGATCTAATTAATCAGGCAAAATTGATTCAGTAATCGTAGCAATCGCATATGCCTATTGCGCAATAAAATTATAAACTAATAAATCTGATGGGGGATTATTTATGACAGCGGCTATAGTTAAAGTGAATGTTGGTGGTGAATTATTTTATTTTGCTAAGGCCACATTACAGCTTGCTCATAATAAAGGTTCTGTGCTTGAAAAGGCGGTAAATGAACTGTTTTTGGATATAGACCCAGCTATCTTTCGCACCTACTGTGCGCCCTTTATTAGGCATCAGATATTGCCACAAAAGGTGGATTATGCGAATAGTTCAGAGATTGATCATGTTGTTGCTACGTGCAAAAGTATTGGACTTACTATCCTCGCAGATTCATTTAGGAAAGATGTTACAGTTAAAGTGAATGTCGGTGGCCAGTCATTTTCATTTGCAAAGTCAACACTACAGCTTCCTCACAATAGCGGCTCAGCGCTTGAACGAGCGGTAAGCGGCGTCTATGATGGAGATAGACTCTTTTTGGATATAGATCCGGCTATCTTTAGCAATTACTGTGCGCCCTTTATTAGACATCAGATATTGCCAGTGTACGCAGATTTTGAAGCTAAAACCGTATCAGAAGTTAATCATGCTATTGCTGCTTGCAATAGTATTGGACTTCATACTCTTGCGGATGAAATTCAAGCTAAGGCTAAGGCTGCAAAACCTCCTGTGATAGTTCATAGAGCTTGTAACTATAAGGGCATGGTACAATAAAAAGTCTATTTACGATTTATGCCTGTCGCTACGAAATACAAAAATCGCATAAGCTGTTATTGCACAATATAAGGGCCAAATGGTGGCATGCCTTGCTTTCATGAAATTTACTGATTTTTACTCTAACTCTACAGTTTCTGTAGGCTGTCTTCTAAAGCAGCAAGTAAAGCAGGATTTGATGCGCTGAAAGAGGCTCGGCCGTGGATTCTCTTCTGTTTCAATAGGCTTTGCCTTCGATGCTTTTGCCTTTTTGGGTGCTTTAAGAAGGAGCTTGTTGAGATACATGGCTGTGGTAAAGAGGGAGGAGAGGGCAAAGATGCATGCGCCGTAGCCGGGGGTTGTGTAGCGGTCAATGCCAAGCGGTGTTCGTGCAAGGTAGACTCCAGTACCGAGTGCTACGAGGGCAGCGGTTCCTGCTAAGGCAGCAGTTGACTTCATGATCTTTCCCGTAGCTACTTTTAGGTAGGAGCCAGCTTCTTGGCAGGCGGTGATAAGAAATGCTGGTGTTGTGGTAACACTTTGGACGCCCGGTGGATTGATCATCGTAGGGCCTACTACTGCTGAGATGCCAGCGGTTGCGCCAAAAAGTCCAATTGTTTGCAAAACGCTCGTAAATCTTGACATACATGTAGAGGGTGGCAGTACTATTTCAGCATCTTTAGGCAGGTTGTATTTTTCTTTTAAGTCATCATCTTCTGGAAGGTCGTATGCATTGATCATCTGCTTGCCCACACGAGATGCCGCATCAAAGGAAATAATGCCAGCTGCTACCGGAAGCCACTGAAAATAGGGGTTTTGAAAGAGCGTGGTTGTGGCGGCATACGCCGAGGCTCCGGTGACTGCGACGGATGAGCCCACAGCGAGAGCAATTCCTGCCTTTCGTTTAACTGGATCTTCTGTATTGTCGATTTTCTGCCAAAGAATATCAGCCATTCGTCTCCAGGTAGCCTTTTTAAGTACAGCAGCTCCTGTTGCAACATAATCACCGACAATATTTGGAATGCTCATGAGTGTACCCATTACGGTAGCTTGTCCGATGAGCGTAATGATTTTTGCAGCTGTAGAGGGAAGCTCTCGATTGCAGCACCTTCTAACGAGTTCAATAAGTTTTTTGTCTAATCTAAGTGAGTTTAAATCGCACTTTGCAAAGATTGCAAGCGATGCATCCGTAAGGGGTAGTTTTCGAAGCACAGAAATTATGCCATAGGAATCTTCAGGAACGAAGCGAAAGACGATTGCACTAGCAAGCATTGTGCCGGCAATAACTCTTAGAACATTTTGAGGCACCCTTGTATCTTTAAGGGCGGCTGTCTGAATATAGACTATTTTATAGGCGTTCATAGTGGCGCCCACTGTACCCTTCATAACAGGCTCTTGTTCAAAGATATACTGAAGGCCTGTTACAGCAGCGCATGTAACGCCGAGCACGATATACTGCTTTCTACCAATAGGCTCTAGCTTTTTTGCCGTCTTATCCTCTTTTGCTTCAGCATCTTCTTCTTCATGTATCGCCCACCATTTTTCTTTCCAGTTTTCTTTTTTCATTTGAGCGACTTGTTCATGAGTCAAATTAATTACGTTAGAATCTCCTGCTAAAAGGGCAAGTTCAATATCTTCGCGCTCTTGGGTAGTTGGGGCAGTAGTAATAGGTCGAAATTGTATTGAATTAGATACTATCCCATCTAATGACATTATTAACCTCTAATAAAATTTAAAAATATAATAATGTAATATATAATTTAATACAAGTTTTAAAAGTATTAAAAAACTCAAAAAACGTAAAAATTAAAATAATTATATTATATAATAGAAAAAAGGGAGGGTTTACCGATGCAGCAAAACCCCATACTCCAGCCTGACGAAATAGATGACGAGTTTAGTCTTTACGCCGAAGATATTGCGATAAAGAGGGCTGAAGAGGAGCTTTTGAGCCCCAATCAGCTTCTCTCAAAAACCGCTTTAATTGAAAAGCATAGGAGAGAGCTTCTGGAGGAATTTCAGGCCTTTAGAAAAAGCCAAATATCTGGTGCAAAACATCTTAAATGCGCTCTAGAAGCCCTTGGAGCTAAAAGCCCTGAGCTTTTTACTGATCAGGTAAGTAGCAATATCGATCGCATCAGCAACCTAGGAGAGCTGATAGCTCAAGATGTGGCCTACTACAGGGAGTGCATGTCTAAAGGGATGACCCTTCAGGCCTTTGCTGAAGTAGATGCAGTTACTATGGATGTCCTCTATAGGGCAGCAAGAGAGCTTCTCATGCAAAGGCGTTTTGAAGAGGCTGCCGATGTCTTTAGTTTCTTACTTTCTTTAAATCCTCATACATTTGCATTTTGTCTAGGTCTTGCTACTTGTGAATTTCAGCAAGGCCATTATAGGGAGGCCCTTCGTCTTTATAGCGCTATCTACAGGGCCTGGCCAGATAGGGGGGAGGCATATCTTGCAGCAAGCCGCTGTTTTAGAGCTCTTAACGATCCTCAGAGTGCAGCACAAATAGTAGAAGAGGGCCTTATAGCCCTGAAAGATCATCCCGAGTATCAAAAGTGGAAGGCAGTTTTCACTGAAGAGAACCATCTTAGATAGGAGACTTATATGGAAATACGGTCTGGAAGTTATAATGAGCCATCTCCACTAGGTATTTCTTCGCAAGCTGACTTTTCATGGGAACTAGAAGAAATGCCAAGTTCTATAGAAGAGACTACTGCCTCGCAAGCTCCTATTGTCCAAAATGATAATAACGCCCTACAAGCGACAGCCAAAGCAGCCGAAGGCCTTAAAGGGTGGCAGCGTCCTGCAAGTAGAGAAACTCCGCCCCCTAGCTTTTCCTTTGGTGGGATGTCGAAAGCGGTGTCGAAGCAAACTGCAAAGGGTAATTTGCAGCCCCTTTCAGAGCGAAGAGAAGAGACTTTACAAGCCCTAAACGATAAAAAAAATGGCCTCCAAAAACAACTTCAAAAGGCAAAAGACAATATCCAACGGCTTCAGGAAGACTTTGATGGAAAACACACTCCAGATGAAATACATACTGCTAATAGTTATGTTCGGCTAAAGTGCCAAGATAATCAAGCTGCAAATGTGCTTATCGATAGCAAAGTTGCTAAGCTCGAAGAGGAGTTAAAGGGTTTGAATTTGCTCACAAAACGCTCAGAGCGAGCCGAGCTCAAAGAGCAAATTGCTAAATTAAAGGCTGATAAGAAATTGCTGCAAGAAAATCCTCGCTTGATAGCAGATGCTCAAGAATACGCAAGCCAAATGAAGCAGCTCGATATAACGAAAAGTAAGGTGCAAAGTGAACTGAGCAAGACCCATGATGCAATTGAGCAAAAAGTTGCCGAAAATCTTAGGGAGGGTGGTGTACATGTAGCTCGCCTTCCTCAAACCGAGCTTGCTAAAGTATGGAGGGGGCTTGTTCAGAAACATGCACCAGCACTCGAAGCTTTAGAGGGAGCGTATGCGCAGGCAAAAGAACAAAAGGATCTGCTTGAGGGTAAGCGTGCTCAAATTCAAAATCAGATGAAAGTCAAAATTTCAGAGCTCGATGAACCCTCAAGGGAAAAAGAAAGTGCCCTTCGTAGCAGCATAGATATACTTTCTAGCAAGCTTAGTAATAAAAAATATGAGGGTGAATACCCTGCATTGCGAGAAGAGTTAGCTCTTAAAAAAAAGGAATATCAGGAGAGTTTTCCAGAACTTTCTCCACTCAAAGAAGAGCATGATCAAATTGATGCAGAAAAAAATAAAGCATTAGACAGAATGGACGCCTTGAGAAAAGAAATGAATCCAATGACGCGTGAGATAAAGGCCGCTAAAGAGGCTTGTTTGAAAGATCTTCGAGTGGTCATCAATTTCTCTATAAGCGATATGCTTTCTGAAGTTCCGGTAATTCCCATTTCGGTAAAAGATACGGTTGCAAGATCCTCTGCCCAAATTGTTGATAGCAATAATTATGGCATGCGTGTAGATCCTGGCACAAAACTTACAGTCACGAGAACGGGTGACAATAGCTATAGCCTTTCCTTTACTGAAAATGGGATTCAAAGAAAAGTGGATAACTGCTTATATAAATCAAACTTTGAAATTTGCCATGAGCCTCTTGATGAGCAGGGTCAACCGGCACGAGTTACTTTAGCTATTCAGCCCGGTGAAACAGTAGAAATTGCACAAAGTGGACTTCATATAATGCCTACTGCAAAAACTGCCATTTATTGCGATGCCGCGTGTGCAAGTAAGGAGCCCACAGGCGCTCAGGTAATGACATTTTGTGATGGTTGCGGTCAAGAAGCTGCTGCAAGAGTAGCTGCACAGATTGTTTCTACTCAGATGCAAGCACATTTAGAAAAAAGCCTTGCATCGGGTCAAGTAACCAATTTACGGGAAGTTGCCTCAAAAATGTGTGACGGAATGAGGGCTGCACAAAAGGAGATGAAAGATAATGGAACTACAACTTTTACCCAGGTAGCAGTGGTAAGCGGCTATGCTGTTATACTTGCCAATGGCGACTCTAAAACCTTTGTTAAAAGAGGTGATGGCACTGTAGTTGATGTCACGGGTGGAAGTAGAGGTAATGTCAATGATGCAAGTGACCCGGGAGGAAGAATAGGCAAAGTTGGCGGCGAAGAGGAGCATGACTATCGCGGTCTTTCTTGCTATGTCTATAAGTTACAGCCTGGAGATCAGCTTCTAGTCTGTTCAGATGGTATTCATGATAATTTTGACCCTGAAACAGTAGGCGTCTCCATACAAGAAGCTGCAAGATTTTGTGGAGGAGAATGGAACCTGCCAGCTGGCGCTCTTTGGGAAAATACAGATGCTCTCCTTGTTGGTAAGCTAAAACAAGAGTACATGGAAAAAAAGATGGGGGAAGTAGTTGGAACTTCTGATGATGCAACAGCAATCCAAAAACTGCAGCAGCATGTAGCCGACCAGACAAGAGGCTACAAAGAAGCCACATTTCGCGGCGAGGACGTAAAAATAAAATCGCATGAAGAGGTACATGGCAAGCCAGATCACGCAACAGGCGTTGCCATGACTTATATGGGAGCAAAACCAGCAAAGGCTCAAACAGCAGAGGTATTTGAGCCTGAGACCCCTTATGAATTAAAGATATCAAGTAACATTTTAAAACGAGTATATGGAAGAGCTAAAGCTGAATTCACAGAGACATTTGTACAAGTCTTTAAAGAAATAAGACCCCACCCAGATAATAAAGAGAAAGTTATATGCATAGGATTGGACGGCGCACCCTACACCTATGACAGAGATAGAATTGTAGGGCATAAAAAACTAGATAAAGAAGCCGTTACTGAAATGGCAAGCAGGGAGCGCTCAGCTATCGTCGACAGGCAATTTGAGCAGCAAGAGTTGCAAAAAAAGCGAATGGCTGAGTTTGAAAGAAGAGCACAGGAGCAAGCAGAAATAGCGCAAAAGCCGCAGTATGAAGCAGAGGCTGAAAGCGCTGCTGCAGCTGCTGCTAAAAAAATAGAAGCTGCTGAGGCTAAGATTAGAGCAAAGCCTCTTCCAGCGCAGCCTCAAAAGGCAGCTTCCGTACAAGAAGCCCAAACCGTAGCTTCAAGTGTAACTCCTCAAGAGGTTTATCTGACAAGAGCTACAGAGATGCTCCTTAATAATATGGCTAATAGGATTGCAAGACCTACCTCTGGCCCAGGGTGGAGTGGAATGAAGTGGCTTGTAGAGGGTAAAAAAGAAGATGTTGAGGCAGTGCGCGAACAGGTCAAAGCTCTCCTGAAAGAAAAATTTACAGATGAGGAAATTCAACGAATAGCCGCATTTTCAGCTGCTGGTTTGGGAAGAGAGCTAGGGGAGAGAAATCAACACTACAGAGCAGGCGCATTTGAGCATACAGACACGAGATTGCCTACGCTTATTATTGGAATGACTCAAGTGATTCGCAGTGCTGTTGAAAAGCATAATAGAAGCTTATAAAGTAACTTCTATATCTAAATCTTCGCTGTGGGTATGTGAAACCCAGCAAACTGGGCTTCCAAGCAGCTCTTCCATAGAAAAGCTAGCGCCATTTGGAAGACAAACTGTGCCGTTTGGCTCAATTTCACCTTCTAGTGAGGGTAGGGTAATGACAAATGATGCCGCTTTGCCAGTAGTGCTTTGGAGCTCAACTGTGTCCGTGTAGAACTTACCGAATGTAACATCTGCAACCATTTGCCATATTTGACGCTTTGGATCATTTGGCCGCATATCTAGTTCAGTCATAAGGGTTGCGACCTTTTTTGTTTGCTGTTTGATGTCTTTGCTTGTAGATTTCCTGTGAGAACTTTTTACGTTTCTAATGATTAGATTTGTCGCTTTAGCTGTGATTTGACCAAATATTTCGTTATCAATAGGCTCTATTCGGAACGTTCTACCCACCACATCAGGAAAAAGGGAGTTTCCCTGGTAAAGGCTTTGAAAATCCTCTATACGTACGATAAGTCTGGGAGTAAGTGTAAACCGCGAATCAATAAACTTGCTGCCATTTTCCGTAGTTGGATAGTCTAGTGTGAGCCTTTCAAAAACAGAGGCTATTTCGTCATAAATTGGATCATCTTCTTGGACAGCACTGAGGGCTCTGCCATCCAAAAGGGCCTGATGCTGCCTACTAAACTCGGCAGAGATTTCTTTTCCTAAGCTTTTTAGATCACAAATAGGTTGCATAAGTACTTTAATTGTATAGTAATAATTTATTTAAATCAATAACTATTTATCTTACTCGATATGAGTGTTTTACGGATTTTTTAAAATAATTACTTAAAATATGATATACTGAGGATAGTGAAGCGAGAGGGCGCCCTTATGGATATTCAGCAAGTGCATGATAGAGCCCTTGAGTATTTTACTCATTGGGAAAGGCCAAAGTCTTTAGCTGATGGGGTGCTGCTTGGGGCGAAAATTCTGTCCTTTGTCATTCTACTTATTCCCTGTATTGCGGGAGCTACACTTGGCGCAACCGAGCTAATTCTTTGGCTTAGAGGCAAGAAGATAACGCCGCTTAAACCGGATGACTCAAAAAACATCCACAAAACATCGCTTGATGTATTGAAGCCCGAGAAGGACTCTCTTTCAATTGTCCTTACAGATAGCGAAAAAAAAGCTGCAAAAGAGGCGCTTGCAAGTCCAGAAAAACTAGATGCTGTTATCAATAATCCAAGACAATACGGCATTAGAAAGGCTGTACATATTTTGAAATACTACCTCTACCATGCAAAGCCTGAGGAAAAATCAGATGCCCTTTCAGCAAAACTCCTTACTCTTTATGACAAATTAGTTAGCCAAAGTAGAGAAATTGGCAAGATGAAGCGATCGTGGCTTGAGAGGCTTGTGAAAAAGCCGCCAATAGAAATTCCTGATGCTCCTCCTGCTGTAGCAGATCTAGATGGGCTCCATGCCCGCATTCCCCAAACAAACCTTGGATACATCACTGATCGTCTGCTCTTTCAGATTCAAGCTGATGAGTTTGGAAAGGGGTCAGAGCTTGAAGGTGCAAATACCCACCAGGTCTTAGGATTTGTCCTAAACTATATGTCAGAGCGTGCTAAAAATTCGCCAAGGATGATGCTTGAATGCAAGTCCATGCTCGATGAGCTGCAGGGCGCCTATACTATTGTGGATAAAGCGAGCCTCGCTCGGGCACTTGAGGAAGCAAAAAAAAACCAAAAACCCCTCCTGATTCCAGGGGGCTGGGTAGGATCTCCTTCAGGCCATGCGATCTACTACGAGATAATCCCTACAGGGCAAAATAAAGCAAACATGCGCATATTTAATACTGGAGAAGGTATTCAGCTTCACCCTAAATACCAGGAAGGTGTCAAAGAAAAGGTAGGCTATGCAGAGTGGAAAAACATCTCCTTTGACCGCCTGCTAGATCCGCATTTTAGTCAGATAGTAATGGAGATGAAAAGTGAGGCAAAACTTCCCAAGACAGCTACTCCGACAAATTACTCCTTTCAGGATATCTATTACGGCCTTCGCGATTTTCTAGGCGTAAAGGAGTCTCAAAATGACGATCAGGTGCTCGAGTCTACCCTTATGCAGCCGCAGCGCGCTGGTACATGCTCGCTTCGCTCGCTTATGGCTGTAATCAAGTCAAAAATGAGCCGAAATGAGTACAGGCGTTTTGTTTGCGATATGCGAATTGCGGCGCTTTCAACCTATATTAAGACGGAGGTTCAGCCTTCAAAAAAAACATGGCGGCTCGTGCAAAAATCTGTTCAAAAGCTCAGCCGCAAAGTGGATCACCTCTTTCATGATAAGGTAGTTTCAAATCCATACCTTCATGATGCCCACCTTGCACTCGGCGATGCTGCAAAATGGCTCGAAAGACAAAAGCCGCTTCATTTTGATGAAGATGATCTTCAGCTCGATTTTAGCCTGACTAAAGGCAATCAGACTTTTACAGCAATGCCTCATGCTGCCCTCTTCCAGCCAGAACAGGTATTTCAAGAGCATATTCTTAGCACAGAAAAGCTATCTCCTATAAAAGAGCGCATGGAAAAGGAGAGAGCTTTTTCTCCAAAAAGTGTTTTAAGAGAGCTTAATGAGGCATTAGCAAATAAAGAGTATGCCGCCATGCAGCATGCAATTATTGGCTATGTAGATCAAATATCGCTTAGTGCCTACGCAAATAAAATGAGCGAGGAAAGTGCCAAAGAATATATTGCCGATTGGAGTAAAATTGCTGAGCTCTTTTTTGAATCTTGCTTTTTTACCTCTACAGCTCACGTTCTTTTTGCAGAAAAGCTCGCATGTATGCACAAAATTCATAAAATTCATGAGCTTCTTGCAAAAAAAGTAAATCCTGAATTTACCTTGCCAAACGAATCAGAGTTTAATAGGTTGGCAGTGCAGGCTCATGATCCTTCTACAAGAGCCGTTTTGTCTACTGCAACTTACCAAGATAAGTCATTCTTTTGCGACTATTTTGCAAATATTGGTGGGGAAATAGCGTTTCGGAACTTTCAAGAAAAAAAGGAGCCCTCAGCTCTTGAGAAGGCTATGTATAGCTATCCGAGAGAGATGAGTTTGGTCATTAAGGATAATCCAAATTATAACCATTGCGACTACTCCCAAAAACAGCTTATACTTGCCACAAGCCCCCATCTTCCCAAGTGGATAAAGGATCTCAGGGATACCCAGATTCGCTATCACTACCTTTTCAAAATGCCCGTCTGCTCTCTCATTAGCAGCACAAGTAAGCCAGCACTTACCTTTGTTAAGAGTCCCTTTTCGGATACGATGCAAGCTCGTATAGGTGATTTTGCCGCGCAGCATAGAAATAAAAATAGCGAGTTTGAAGCTGCCCAGCAGTCATTTCATGATCCAAAATTACAAGCGATCTCTAACATGCTTGATGATGTTCATAAGAATGGCGAAAAAGCTCTTCTTGCCGCTGTAAAGAGTAATACGGTGCCAGGCTTTAGTAAGGAAGAGGCAAGGGAGCTTCTTCATATTTTCAGTTCTGAGCGATTTATCGAAGTAGAAGGTATAGAGTATTTTACAAAACATCCTGAAAAGCTTGCCGATTCAGACTACCAAAAGCTTTTTCAGATGGCACTTTTTAATACCTTTCACACTCCTTCCGACTCAAAGGTGGAATTTCGAGATGCTCTTGCTCGATTTATCCAGAGAACATTTGAGTTTTTTAGAGAACAAAATGACCTAAAAACTGTTGTCTTTATACTTCGCATCAACCGTATGCTCTCTCGCTATAGCGAGTATAAGAATCCATTAGCAAATGAAGGGGAGATCCTTTCAGCTATCTTAGAGTCTCCTCAAGCATCAGTAGAAGAAAAAAGTATAGCCTATGCTGAATATGGCGCCTATCTTTCGGAAAAAAGCAAGCTCTCTCCGCAAGATATAGAAAAATTACTCATTTCAATTGCATGGACTGCAAATAACCCAATACCGAAACAGCTTAAAGACCCTAAGACATTTTGGGAAATCGAAAAGGGGATCTATTCTCACTCACAGGATATCGTAAAGGCTATAAAAAACAATCTAGATATTTTAAATAGGGTTTTCAGTAAAGCTACAGGCAAAGAGGTGCCTAAAAATTGGAAACTGGTAAGCGATGAGGGCAGAGTGCCTATTTATCGATCTGAGCGAAATGAGCTCTTTGAGCCGCTTTCAGGACGTATTGTCGCAATTAACCAAGAGGTCTATCTGCCTTATCATGTTCGAGAATCTCCCTCTTTTTCTCGAGTTTTTCCAAATCAACAAAGGGCAATTCAACTAGAGGGCGGAAAGTATCAGTTTCAGGATGCAAGAGGTGATGCTGTAGTTCTTTCGATACAGGACAATGCCCTTATCGTGCAAAAAAAGATCGGCTCTAGCTGGTATGAACTGATCGATCGGGCAAAGCTCGTAGAGCAAAGGGGTTTTGTTGAGGCATCAAAATTTGAAAGCAGGTTTCTTATTGATAGTACAAGCGCTTGGCAGTCCCTTGATAATCCCTCACACATACTCCTATTTGATAAAAACTTGCAGCCTGCATATACGGCAACTATTCAAGAAAACAAGACTGTATCTATCAGAAGAGGTGATGGATGCCTGCTTAGTAAAGCAGGTAAAACCTTTTCTCGGATTGAAGAAGATGGCTATATTCATGAGTGGTATACTCCTCAAGGAAATCTTGTAGAAGTTGAGCTTCCTCGCTTTTCACTCTCATTCTCAGCACAGGGCAAACGTCTAGAGTCTAGAGAAATGCCAGGGTGGTATCTTGCAAAAAATCAAACGGCAGCATTTCTTGGAGGAAGCAGCCACCATCTTGTGCTTGTAAATGAAAGAGGCAAAAAGCGCATTATACTTGCCGATCAAGAGTTAACGTCGTCAAATAAGAAGGAGGTGCTTGAACCTCTTTATCGAAGAGAGACTGCTATACAGGCGGGATCTACAGCCACTTTTGGGTATTTTAGCTACGATTTAGATGCTGAAGGAAAGCCGATTGCTTCATCAAGAGATGGCTATTTACACATAATTGAACTTCTTGCCGCAAATCATGAATATGCACTTGCAGCAGCGCTTCTTAGAAAGCATGGAGACAAATTATCGGGATACACCCAAAGTGAGACGGCAAGGCTAGAGCGTATTGTAAACATCCAGAAAGTAACGGGTGATACGTCAGGTGAGCAAAATAGCATTGCCCTCTATGCAGCATTTTTGCTCGCAACTAACCCTGGATGTGAATCAAAAGTTAAAGATTCACTTGGAACACTCTATGAAAGATACCTTGTTCGCTTCAAAAATACGCATGCCCTTAGATTAACCCCAGAAGAAGAAACTCGCCTTAGTAAAAATCTGCTCGCTAAAGGCCATGTCGAAGCCTTTTATAAACGGCTCCGAGAGCTTGATCCAAGCTATGCTGCAAACTACACACCTGTTTCTCAAAAACCTGTAATAACTCCTTCGGCAAAACTTACTGTTGCAAACTTTTTAAGAGACATTCGCGTTTATCGAACAGATGACGTTCTCTATAGCGCACTTCTTACAAGAAGTGCAGACGATATTCGAGAACATTTCTATACCTACATAACGGATGCGCTTACCGGAACTGCATCACAAAAAAAATGGCTGCAAACTGCAGCAACCTTTCTCTGCCACGATAAAGATGATAAAAATCGGGCTCTTGGTTATCTCTTTAAGGAGCTTTTAAAAAACCCATCAAAATTTACTCCGCCTCCAGGAAATGACGATCGGGGCTATAACCCAGTTTTAGAACGATGGAGAAACTCTTTCGCTACCATTTGCCTGACAATTTTGCTTCCTGATGCAGCAGATTCATCTGTAAAAAGGAGTAAAGACATAACAAAACCATACTATCGACTTGAAAAAAAGCTGCCGCCTCAGGCGAAGATTGCCTGCACATTCGATATACCGTCTGTTGTACCGCTCTCAGATCTAATCCATGTGCGCCCTATTCCATTTACCTCTCCTAAGGAGTATGCGGTAGATCTGCATGAGTGGTTTGAGACTCAGAAAGAAGCAAGTACAGATGAGCCCCTTACCCACAAGGAATATGGGCGCCTGCAAGGGGACCTTGCAGCCTATAGTGCAACATCCACTAGAATGACCTATGCGCTAACAGAACCCCTTCAGAGCGTAAAAGATACGCTTGCAGATAAGGTCAAAAGAGATGAGAGACGGATGGCTGAGCTAGCTGAGGCGATGATCCGGGCTGCAAATGTTCTTCCTCAAGATGAGACTAAGCAAAAACTTGCCGCACTGCAAAAGATGGGAGGAACTAAAAAGGACATCTCACTCGATGATATATTTATAAGCTTTGCCCAAGAAAATACTTCACTCTTACTTGCTAAAAACGAAAGCATTAGCAAAGAAGAGCTCAAAATGATTTATACCTACGCAGTTGAGTACCTGCAGGTATCTGTAGATAAGCAGCAGGCTGAAAAGGCGCTCTCTCTTTCTGATGGGGGCCAGATTGCAGAGTTAATCGAGGCTAAGAGAGCCTACAATATTGAAGAACATACGGCATATCTTGTCTTTGAGCACTACGCTGGCATTTACATGCGCGAGGCGCAAAAGAGTAAGATTGATGCCTTCATTAAAAATGGCGATCTGAATCCTGTGATGGAGATGATCATGGGGTCTGGTAAATCTAAAGTGCTCCTGCCACTACTTGGCCTGCTTCGAGCAGATGGCAAAAAGCTCTCTATGCTGGTAGTTCCACAGCCTTTATTTGAAAGCGTGTCAAGTGATACGCAAAAAATACTGCAGGAGGGATTTTCAAAATCGCTTAGAACTTTGCACTTTGACCGCAACACCACCTTTACGAAGCGCTCACTTGAGGAAATCCGCGATACCTTGCAGGATATCATCAAAAATAAAGAATGCCTCATTATGACAAGTAAGAGCGTGCAGTCGCTCCTGCTTAAGTTTGTCGAGCATGCAAATACGGCTTTTCGTCGAGAGCAGTTTCTTCAAGATGAGACTATGCTGATGGTAGATATCCTTACGATGATTAAGACAGCTGCAGTCCCTCTTATCGATGAAGTAGATACGGTACTTAACGTGCTGCATGAGGTAAGCTTTAGCCTAGGAAGCATCGTCCCTCCAAAGACGCAAGATAT
>CAYWZU010000046.1:0-3817 GCA_964462925.1 uncultured bacterium | reverse complement strand
CAAATTACGGATGAAAAATTTGGGCTTGATAAGGATGTTATTGCCATTCCCTATAGCGCAGCAAATACCCCAAGCCACGGCTCTTTATTTGCAAATCCCTACATTACAATGAACTACACCTTCCAGACTCATATGAAGAAGGGTGTAACTAAGGATACATTGAAAGCGCAAATAGCAAAGCTTAAAAAACGTGCCGATATTGAGGTGGCAGAATCTGGCGGAACGAAACTTCTTTCTGAGACAGAAAGTTACAAACTGTTTGAGAAGATAAAGGGAAATCTTGCTATTCCACTTATCGCTGTCTTAAATGATGATCAGCTCGATAAGCTTTTTAAGAAGGTAAATGAATCTGAGGAATCAATTGCAAAAATTATACAAGAGGCCTTTTTGGTACAGCTTGAGCTCTATGAAGCAAAAATCTCCTGCAACCCGCTTATGCTTGCATCACTTTTTTCAACTCTTGCCGGCTTTACAGGAACTCTCTGGAATGCAGATAGCTTGCACCGCAAGGTTTTAGCCATGCCAGAAGCAGGAACTGACGCCCGAACTATCTCGCTCCTTTGGAAAATGAGCAGCGAAAAAGATAACGTTATCAGGCTTGCAAAAGGATCCGTCCCTTCAATGCTCAAGCAGCTTTCAAACCACTCTATAGACCTTATCGCTGATGCGGGAGGGTATTTTAAGGAGGGATCAAACCAAGAGATTGCGCGCTTAGCAGCAGCTGAGTACAAAAAACCTGTTGTATTCTATAACAGTAAAAACGAGCAGACTGTTACAGATGGCCTAAATGAAAAAAATGTTAGAGAGCGAAATCTTGCTCCTGACGCACGTTTAACCTTCTTGGATCAGAGCCATACTACAGGCTCTGACGTTCCTCAAAAAGTGGATGCTGTAGGTGTAGTTTCTATCGGACGCTCGATGCTTCTTAGAGACCTTCTACAAGCAGTATGGCGCCTTCGAGGTTTAGAGAAGGGGCAAGAGGTGCGCTTTCTTATCGATAATGAAGTGGAGGAAATACTTCGCCAGCAGCTTGGACTAAAAGCTGAGCAAAAAATAACCTTTCGCGAGATACTGAGGTTTGTCATTGAAAATCAATGCCAGCAGCAGGGTACGGATAACTTTAAAGCCTTTAAACAAGAGATCTGGGCTATACCTCAGATGCTGCTTATCTCTACGCTCTTAAACCCAGATATAAGCGTTATAGACAAAAAAAAGGCATTTACCACCCTTGCGACTTTATGGATTAAACCTGCACAAAAAAGTCCAAGAGAGCTTTATGGAAACTTTGCCGTTGAAAGGCCAAGTGAACTTGTTATTAGAGAAGAGGCAAACAGCTGCAAAACATACCTTGAGAGCATTGCCAAAAATGTATCATTTGACCTCGATAGCGCATTCAAGGAGATAGATGCTCTTGCAGAAACTACAATTAAAAAAGTGCATCCATTCGTTATATCGCCGCTTAGTGATGATGCAGCAACTGTTGAAGTAGAAGAAGAAACTGCTCTTCAAACTGAACTTCAGGTGCAGACGCAAGTAGCCCGCGATGATCTCTCTGTGGTTCTCGATAGTAAACGTACATATAACTACAATTTATCCTATAAAGATACTGTTACGAAGCAAGATCTTGATCAGTACTCATTAGACTATAAATATTCAATGGAGCATTATTTTGAAAAGCAGCCTGAGCTTGCAAGGTATGCAAAACTCTTTGATGGGATTACCTTTTCCATAAATGTGCTTGAGTGGCAAAAGGGCGAGCAAGATCCACAGAATATGCAGCTGCTTGGCAACTTTAGAACACCTATTCATCACCTTGTAGTCTCTGGCGATGACGTATGCATATTTGCGCAAAATGATGGTAGGGCCGTAGATGCGAAAGACTACTACAACCTTACCCTTGGCTTTAAAGATCCAAAGCGAAAACCAAGCGAAAAAGCTTTAGAAAAAATCGTAAAGATAAAGTTCTTAAACGGGGAGACTATCTACTCTAAAAAAGAGCTCGCTTTCCTTGAAAAATGGATCGCGGAAAATAATCCCACTGAGATGCGAGAGTTTTTCCAGTCAATAATCTTAAACGGACAGCCGAATAAAGCAACGAGCTTTCAGGCAAGCAGCCTTGATCGTCTTTTTGCAAAACTTATAGCAGTAGAGGAGTGATCTACGCCTATCAATATAGATGCCTTTTCACAAAATCCTGATAAGTACGTACTTCGGTTTGATAAAAATGAGCGTGTCATTGTCGAAAAAAAGGGTTTTTGACACTCATTAAGTCTCATACCTTATGGAAAGATGAGTATAAACTAAACAAAATCATCACTGTTGTTGCTAATAACATAACAGAATATTCAGTTCCGTTTTTGGAAAAATTAAACCAAAATATTAGAAAATATAACGAGCTGCATTCTAATACACTAGCAGAAGTTACTATCGAAAAAGCAGCCACTGCTGTGTGGGCATCTAAGCGCGAAGCACACGCTAAGAGAGATAATTTTTTTGTTCCAGATACTCTTCCTCTTTGGCTTGAGATTAAAGCAAGTTATTGTTCATTTTAGTCTAAAAAGACTCTAAGAAATAGAAATAACAAGCTTTTATAAAAACACTATTGATTTAAATAATTTTGAAAGATATAATTATTAAATATTTCAACTTTAAATAGATAATATACTTATGAACTGTATCACAGATATTAAACAAGAACTAACTAAATTTCATTTTGATGAAGATGAAATTGTTAAAATCCAGCAACAATTACGTAAAAGCAAGAAAAATAATACACGTACTGTTATAGAATCTATTACCTATTTAAAAGCTCAAGAATACGAAAACCAGCAATTGGTAAAAATATTTTGCCGCAAAGGAGGCATGAATAGCCTCACTGCAGTTGTAAAACATCATGTAGAATTACAGACCTTGGGGATTAGCAAAGAACAAATAATACGAATAGTTACACCTGACGGCGGGGCCAAAAGTCTTAACGAGCTGCAAAGAAATACACAAGCACTGGCATCACTTGGTTTTACCATTAAGAATATGGTAAGAATTGCTTCTCAGAAGGGCGGATCTAATAACCTTAAGGCGGTTCTGACGCACAAGAAGGCACTTGAAACCTTTGGTTTTACTAACAAAGATATCCTGCGAATGGTGTCACATGATGGTGGATCAAAAAACATTCAAGCAATCAATGACAATAAAGAACTTCTTAAATCTTTTGGGTGTACAAATATAGACATGGTTGGAATTACATCCCATCATGGCGGCTCAAGAAATATCGAAGCACTTAAAACTCATAAAATAGCCCTTGATGCTCTTGGATATACTTTAAATAAAATTTTAAAGGTAGTTTCTTGTGATGGCGGCGCAAAAAAAATCCAAATAATTGTAGACACTCAAAAACCGCCGCAAAAAGCTTTTAGCAAAACTGCCAAGGACAATCAGGCTTGCGCAAATAATATCGACGATACTGGCTTCAATCAAATGGCCGGCATCTGTCTAAATTTAGATGAATTTGTCAATAATCACTGGCCAGACTTAGACAGCCACATAGATTTTAGCATAATACATTAAATCCAATCGTCATTAAATCCAATCGTCAGCAGTAAAAGGGGCCGGGGGCTGCGATCTGCGATTCTACGAGAATCGCAAATCGCAGAGTCCGACATCTTTCACAACTGAACAGTTAGTCAGTGAAGATAAACAACGAAATCTGGTGAATGCACGAGCTGTTTTAGCGAGGGTAGCTCATCTTCAAAAGGGATTAAATGTTAGTGACCTGATCCCCGAAAATTAGTCCACCCTAAATGAGAAGTTCCATGGTATT
>CAYWZU010000045.1:0-18595 GCA_964462925.1 uncultured bacterium | reverse complement strand
GCTAAGAATCGAGGGTGTAGGCTTTTTTTGAAACACAACATTTGACAATATCTCAGGATGTACCCACTTAAGATGAAAAATTTATTTAAAAACATCTCTGATTCCCTTCCACTCGAGATCACTACCGCTTTATGGGAATATCCAAATCTCAATTTATCGGGTGAAAACTGGAGTTTAAACATAAACTGCTCATGGCGAATTATCGATAATGATAAATTACTATGCGGTTGCGAAGATACTGATGCTGAAGAGGTTTTAACAAAATTAAAAAGCCTTTCTATTATTGAAATCAAACCACAATCAGCCTTTTTACCAATTGATCCTACACTTATATTATCAAACAGTTACAAATTAGAGATATTTTCAACCACTTATTTTGAACCTTGGATTTTTGAACTACCAAATAAGCCAGTATTCGTTGCCTCACCTTCGGATCCAAAAAGTATCTAACACCTAATCACAGAGTTGTAAGTTAAAATCATGGTTGTATAAACGCCAAATTATTGGACCAATAGCATGACAAATCAAAGCCTATATAATGAAGAAGTACAACAAGTTGCAGATGGAAATCTTAGCCCGCTAGGACTCGTCCTTGAGCTCAAAAACTCTGAAGATCTAGAAAACGATCTCATGCAAATGCTCTTAGAGGTGGAGCGGATCTCTGATTGGGGCGAAAATGGGTATTTGTGCGATCTTTATGATCTACTGAGAATTATTCAACAAGAAATCGTTTTCGGCAATCTCATCACAGATCTTCGTTCAGCGAATATTCATACGCTAGTCGCCTTTACAAATCTCCTACTTACACCTGGATTAGCAATAGAAGAAAATAGTAAGCGAGCACATCAACTTCTCATCGAAATTTTAGCAGTTGAGCCAACAAATGAATATGCCAAAGCAACTCTCGGAGGCATCTACATTGCAAACTTTGAAGGAATACCGAGAGATCCTAAAAGAGCTTACGATCTTTTTTTAGATGTAATCCAGACACGGCCAGATTATGGTTTCGCTCTTGCAAATCTTGGTGAACTTTTACGATTAGGTGATAGTGGTGTAAAAAAGGATACACAAGCTGCCTATCACTACCTCCAGCGCGCAGTTGAATCTGATCCACGTAATCTAAGTGCACATATTTCCCTTGGCAAATTGTTTAGAAATGGCAGCGAGTCAATTACACAAGACTTGAAACGATCACTTCATCATTATACAGCTGTCTACAACATCGACCCTTATGATATTCCAGCAATGATAGGAATTGCTGAACTACTAACAAGCGAGCTCGATGGTGTACCATACAATCTCGAGCGCTCTCAAGAACTTATAAAAGAAGTTCTTTCAATGAATCCAAATAATGTTGCTGCATTGACAATTTACGGAGAAAACTTAGGTGCAATTGGGGATATTATAAATGGGCGTCAGGCCATTGAAAAGGCACTATCTATTGATCCAACGTATGCATATGCTTTTACAAACCTAGGAAAGCTGTACCTTACAGAAGGAAAAAATACACCTAGAGATCTCAGCCGTGCATTATTTTGCTTTGAAAAAGCTTATGAATTAGACTCCACCGATCTAGTAATACTCAATAATTTGGCCGATGTGTATCGTAGGACCTGTAACTTTCAAAAAGCTCTTGAAATAGCAGAGAAGTCTCTCCAAATAGAACAAAACCAACCATATCCGTGGTGGGAAATAGCTAAAATACATCAATCTTCACCAGAATTACGTGACCTGGCTAAAGCAAAAGATTGCTTTGAAAAAGCCCTATCAATTGATCCCAATTGCTACCATGCTCTTATTGAACTTGGAGTACTTCTTATTAATGACGATTATGGGATTACTAAGGATCCTAAGCGAGCCTATGAATTATTAACAAAGGCTTTAGAAATAGATGCCGAGAACTCTTATCTCCTTAATAATCTTGCAGATCTTTTGTATTTAGACACGGAAGTCAGAAATGTGGCTCTCGCTCTGGAATACGTAAAAAAAGCTTTATCCATAGAAACCAATGATTCCAGATCTCATTCACTTCTTGCACACATTATAATACAAGAAGGCATGGAGCAAGATTTTTACCTCGCATATGAACATCTAGAGCAAGCAGTCGCATTAGAGCCAGACCACACTTGGCCTGCCTATTATTTAATCAGAATACTTATCCATGGAATTGCAGGAGTAGAAGTAAATTTAGATCGAGCCCTGTCACTTATTCAATACCACGTTGAAAGAAATCCAAACGACCTAGAATTTCTCGAATTGAGAGAAATATGCTTATTTAAAATGAAAGAGCAAAGTGGGCGGATGAGCATTCTCCAAAAAATAAAGAAAATACTATATTAGTTAGTTAGTAAACTGCTAAAGTACAAATCCTTTCACTGATGTTCTATACATTGCTGATAAAATCTTAAGTTTTTATGTATATTTTTCAAAGAACACGTAATTTCTCGAAATGAGTTCAGTCTCATAATATACTAGTTTCCGAACCCTGATACGTGAGGTTTCAGCCCATTTGGTTTCTTTTCTTTAATTACGAGATTATTATCATTATACTTCAAACATTGAACTAGATCAGCATTCAAACAATGCCAACAAGACAATAGACAGGCATTAAAAATAACATTTTTAATTATTGATTTCACAAACCCTCAAATTATAAAAAAAACCGGCTAACGATAGAAATAAAGTTCGTCCCATTTGATACTGATAGGATCTGGAGGCTCATCTTTTCGCCCCATTGCAACTATTCCAATCGGTATAACAACATCGGCATATTTTTTTGATCTACCCGCTGAAGGTATATCATGAACATCAACTACACTCCAGGTTGAATCAAGCATTTTCCAGGCAAGACGACCCCATGCTAACCCGCCATTTAAATTTCTCAATCTCAAAACAACATTCACATTCTTTGAAGAAAGTTCTTTTTGATTAGGTTGTATAACCTTTTCTTCTGGATTAGATAACATTTTAATGACTTTTTCATCCGTTAGTAAATAAGGCAACACCTCTATTTTTTTTGCTGCACTTTTATCAGAGTACATCCATCTAACAAGAAAAAATTTCCTATCCCGGCAGATAGTTTCCTTGACCTCCCAGAATAATGCCCATGCCACAAGGGTTAACAAAACTGTTTTCCAAGAAAAATTGCTAAGGCTCATCAAAAACCTCATAGGTCTAATAGTAAATGGCTACGATACACCCACTACTAAATCCGGTAAAGGAATTTAAATTCTTGATCCATTATGACTTCAATCTCACACCCTAAATCGATTAATTATTTCATTTCTAGATTGGAGATTTTTAGACTGTAAGATTTATATAAATAACATATCGGCATGATTTGAGATGTTCATGCACAACAATAAGAAAATTTTAGTTTTTTATATTTTTTAGTAGCAATAGCTATCACTTGATCAATCTTTATTAAGGCATCCAAAGTCTCCTCTACTACGTAGTCTGAACAGCTATTAGTCGATTCAACAAATCATATGAATACTTCGTAGTTCCTGTAGAATCCATCATACAGACGCAATTACCATTTTTATCATATGAAAAGTCAACAGCGAAACCAGTAGATGGACACTCCCGTATCACATGCCCTGATTAATCATATTTATACGTAATGGACTGACCATCAGCTTGTAATTCTTTAATTAATTGATTATTATGGTCATATTCAAAAGCTCGAATGGACTCTGCAGAAAGATTTAATGGCAATAAATAGAAAAGAAAGATGACAGACCGAAAATTATTTGCAAAAATAGTCCGCACAGTATCACCCTATAGGAATTTCGAAAATTGAGTTATTGATAGACATAAAGATCTTCCCACTTCACTTTAATCGGATCAGGAAGCCCATCCTTACTCTCAACTATTACAACCCCCACTGGTATGACGATATCGCAGTATTTATCAGATTCATCCCTAGAAGTAGGTATAAAACTTACATCGACAACATCACCACACCCGTCCGACATTATCCATCTTAATCTTCCGTATGCAATACCTCCTTTAAGGTTCCTTAAACGCAAAACAACATTAGCATTTTTAAACCGCAGTTCCCTTTTTGTTAGCTGTCTTATATCTTCATTTGGATGAGAGAACATATAACTAACTTGTTCATTTGTTAACAGATAGGTAAGAGTCTCGATATTTTTAGCAAAATTTTTATCAGAATATATCCAACGATACATAAAGAACATCCTTTCACCTGTGACGGTCTCTTTAACCTCCCAGAACAATATCCAGACCACAAGTGTTAACAAAACTGTTTTCCAAGGGAACTTGCTAAGATTCATGAGAAACGTCACTGGTTGAATAGTAAATGGCTAGGATACACCCACTACTTAATTCGGTAAAGAAATTTGAATCTTGTTAGACAAAGAACTAGCAAGTGTTTTGAGCATTTAAAAACTGTCGCGATTTTTCAAGCATAACCAATTCGTGCTTAGCATTATTTTGAATTAAGATTTCGATGTATTCTTCATCAAAAATTTCATCGTCACTACAGCCAAGAGCTTTACATAATTCAGTATATGCACATGCCTGCAAAAACGCTTCAGCATAATTTCTATTAGAAACATATCCTTCTATTTTTGTTGGATCGTCAACAAAATCAGTCAATAAATGAATAAGTTGTGGATTTTTCTTTTTTTTCAGGAATTTTCCCAAAACACTAAAGGACATCAATCGAACATCATCTACGTCATCCCATGTCACACCTTTGATGAACGAAACTATCTGATCCAAATACTCTTCAGTATAATTCCAATAGAGGCATAGTACACGTAAAGCAGTTGCGGCTACATCTGGGTCTTCGGGACAATAGAGATATTTTTCAATGAGAGATTTATGCTGAACAGCGCCAATACGTCCGAGGATATAAATGTACGCACCAAGATCCTCATCTTGCCCTGGCTTTGACGCATAAAACCGCTCAGTGACATAGTCGATTTCTTTCTGTGTTAGATGATTCCATGTTGCTTTTTCAGTAAGCGCACTTATTGAATCCATAAACGTAATCCGTGATAGACTCCTTCAACAGTTCATGTTTTGTCAATTTTTCGTCAACTTTAAGTTTCCCAGGGATACAAATATTCACTGCTTGAAGCCCCTATGCTTTCCTTCAGTCCATACATTATACAGCATTGATTTATCGATTTTTTCGTGAATTTTGTAAAAGCGAAGAATGCCTCACTACATGTAACAGAAAAAAATGACTAAAGAAGAGCCTGAATATCTAGTGCATAAATTTAGTGTGGATGAGGAACACACCATAGAACAAACGAGGTATTTGCAAAAATAGTTTTAAGTAATCGGTTTAGATTTTCTTTGGTTACACAATTATTACCTTATTAGGCTCTAACAGCTGAGCTCGAGTATCGTTTGAATATTCATCTCTTACGCACTTTAAGAAATACAACCTTTTAAATCGAAATTAATGCGAAATTCTCTTTTATCACAGGTACACTATTATCATTTAATGTAAAACTATCAAAAATAGAATTAATTTTGACAACTCGACCTGAAAACTCTCCATCTTCTATCCTAGCAAATACACTCTGTCTATTACCATTAAACAAACTTCTTTTGCTAACAACTTTTATGACTGTTAATTTCGTGCCCGATCGCACGATTCCTGCAACCACTTGCTTTGCAGAGTTATTTTTTCCATTTGAATCAATATTCATCCACTTTTTTGGATCACGCTCAAAATCCTCAAAAGATGCTGGAAGGAACGATTTACCCGAAAATTCTAAATTCCACACATCAGAATCAGCGCGGCGAGCAAAGAACATATCCTTCTTTAACTCTACGGTTTTTGACATAATCTGTTCAAATTTTTTATCGTTAGATGCATCTTTGTTACCAGAGTAGATCAATTCACAAATTCCTAAAGTAACAAACATAACGATGGCAAGCGGCAATGTAATTATTTTAAATATAAGGCTAATCATATTTACCTTGCTTCAATTTTTGTTAAACAAATTATGCTTCAGCTATATATTGTCTTGATTTCTTAGATGCTTCAGTATAGAACTGCATAAAAACAATAGTGCCAAATAAAGTCATGAATGAATCAATTGGAACATAAAGTGCCAGCTTCATATACATGCCGTATGTTTCAATACTGAATACAGAATTTATTTTATTTAATAGGCCGTCTAATAAAAAGTCTAATGCATACTTTGCGGAGATCATAATTATAAATGTTATTACCATAAGTCCAAAGTTTTGCTTTACCAACCTAAAACTGCTTTTAAATGCATTTCGCGTGCTTTGTTGATCCATAATGATCGAATATGGAACCAGAGAAAAACAAAGTCCCATTCCACACATGGCGATCACGCCAAGCACTGAGCCTATCATTTGTGAAAACGGATTTAGCACACTTAAAAGTGCTGTAATAATGAATATTCCAAATGATAGAGCAATCATCAACCCTATTATAAAAAATAGAGATTTTATCAATTTGCCAAAATATTTATTTCCACCATGGATAATGTCCATTATCTCAGCAGAACCTTTCACCTTTATATTTTTATTTAAATAAAAAATGGCTCCACCTAAAAAATAAATACACGTTAAGATTATGAAAAACAGAGAACAAAGTATTATACCTATATGTTGAGTAGATTGAAGCTGAAAGGATGCATCACTGGCCATTATGCCAACCGAAAAAAGTCCTGCAAACCAGAGTAAAACCTTGTTTTCACTTAAAACAGAAAAACTATCGGAAAGGATCTCTTTAATACGCATAATAATAACCTCTTTTTCAACCATCACAAAGACAGTATCAGACGGATTCTAGGATGTCAACTCTTTTAAGCTATGCATTTTAATGACTTTCAATACATCAAAATTATCACCCTCAGCACCTGGATAACACTCAATTATCCTTGAAAATATTTGTCCGAATCACCTACACGTATTAACTTGATAACGATACCGACGCTCTTTTCTCGATCGACACCGATTTGCTTATAATACATACAAGGTGTTCCATGCGTGTCTTTTTACTCTTTTTTATGCTTCTGACTAATGTAGCTTTTGCAGATGATGAGCCTCAACCAAAAGCACAAAATGTCGAGGTTCATCCCGATGCTATACCATCACTTGTAAACCTCACTTCACTACCATCGGCGATTGTCAACGGATGCGTCAACGTAATTTCAGGCGACTATTATGAATATGAACAAGATGACACAGTCTCGAGTGCCACTGATCCCTATATACTCGGACATAGTTATGCAAGCACAAGTCTAGATGAAGGAAACCTCGGCACAGGATGGAACTTTCTTCATTACCATCTGTTAGAAGTGTATCAGCCAGACCGTATTGAATATGTCCGAAAAGATGCCTTTTTTTAGGGTATCAGATGTATCATCATATTCATAACTTGTGATTCCTGTTTGATCTCGGACAGTACCAATCGATTTAATGAATCATATTGATAAGTGACTTTCATACCATTAGGATAAACCATCTCTTCCAAATTCCCTAAAATATTGTATTTATAGTAGATGGTATTCCTTCCAGGAAAACTAACAGCAGTCAATCGGCTTAACAAATCATAAGTATATGAAGTTATCCCTTGACAATCTGTCATAGAAATACAATTTCCATTTTTGTCATAATCGAATTCAATAACAGAATCATCTGATGTTCTTTTTCTTATAATTCTACCAGAAGAATCGTATTCATATGCTATCAACTCGCCACTTGCTTGCTGTTCTTTGATCAGTTGGCTATTTTTATCATATTCGAATATTCGAACAGACTCAGATATTAAATTGAAATGAAAAAACAAAAGAATAATGGACAGAATGACTTTATTACTTATTGAGAAAGCATACATTGTGAATCCTTTTCAAACGATAAATTTAACCTATTGACAAACTGACAACCTATCCCATTCAACCTTAATTGGATCAGGGAAACCATCTTTTCTTGAAGCAACTACGACCCCTACGGGTAAAATAACATCAGAATATTTATTAAATTTTTCATTGGGTGAAGGTATATCTACCACATCCACAAGATGTCCAGGACCACCAAACATAGACCATCTTAACCTTCCTGAAGCGACACCGCCTTTAACGTTACGTAAACGCAATACAACATATGCATTTTTCAACCGAAGCTCTTGCCTTGTCGGTTGTCTTACTTCTTCATTTGGATGAGAAAGCATATAAGCTACCTGTTCATCAGTTAACAGATACGTGAGAATCTCGATATTTTTAGCAAACCCTTTATCCGAATAAATCCAACGATAGAGGATGAAAGTTCTTTCACCTGCGATAGCTTCTTTAATCTCCCAAAACAATGTCCAGACTAGAAGTGTTAACAAAACTGTTTTCCAAGGGAACTTACTAAGACTCATCAGAAACCTCATAGGTTTAATAGTAAATGGCTACGATACACCCGCTACTAAATTCGGTAAAGGAATTTAAATTCTTGAGATATCGGGACTTCAATCTCATTCCCTTTCTAAATAATTTAATTACGTTGTTTCTAGACAGGAGATTTTTAGACTGTAAGATTAATATAAATAACTTATCAGCATGATTTGAAGATATTCATGTATAACAGAGAAAAGTGATGAAAGAATTTTGGTTTTTTTATACTTTTTTATAGCAATAAATTACTTGATCAATCTTTATTAGGCTGTACTGGGTCTCCTCTACAATGTAGTATGAGAGCATGACAACTAAATATCTAATGGAAGGATGTGTTAAAGAGATGTTCAGATCATGCCCGAGGTCTAACCAACTAATTTGCTATGTTTTTACTCTGATGAGAAATATTTGATGATAAATATTGAATGTTTAACTGCGCTACCTCTCATGCCTCATTTTTAGCGAGTTTCACGAATTCGTTTGCACCAACCATAGCACATAGCTAAATATTCGCATGAAAAAAAATCGCTATGACTTCTCATGTATTATTTTGATGTGAGTACCACATTCTATTCCTTGATCTATTTGTCCAAATCACTTACACCTATAGTCTTGACAACGATACCGAAGCTTTTTTCTCGATCGACATCGCAGTTACTTAATAATACACTTTAAGGTGATCTCATGCGTGTCTATTTTCTCTTTCTATTAATCCTCACAAATGTAGCCTTTGCAGATGATGAGCCCCAAGCAGAAGCACAACATGTCGAGGTACACCCCGATGCTATACCATCGCTAGTAAACCTCACTTCCCTACCATCGGCGATTGTTAACGGATGCGTCAACGTAATTTCTGGCGACTATTATGAATATGAGCAAGACGATGTTCTTTCTGGCGGCATAGATCCCTATATACTCGGACATAGCTATGCGAGCACAAGCCTTGAAGAAGGCAATTTAGGGACAGGCTGGAATTTTCTTCATCACCACTTCTTAGAAGTGTATCAAGAAGATCGCATCCAGTATGTAAAAAAAGATGCCTTTACTACAAAACCCTATCTCGCCCCTTTCGAAACAACAGAGATCTACAGAGCCTGTACGGAGCAAAAAGCTCTTTTTCCTGAAGAGATCCAGAATTTCTCCATAAATGCCGAAATTCATCCACTTTTTGCAAAGCCTATCGATTTTTTAGCGAGTAGCGTAGTTGAAAAAAGCTCAGATACTGAAATCGATGACCCTATATTTCTCTCGCTCTATGACCCATCTGGAGGGCGATTACTCTTTGCTACAGACTATGATGATGCTAGAAAATCGCGTTCCATGCGCCGCTTTAAGCTGCAAATGAAAAATGCACCAATTACAAATGTAACGCACGGTAATATCTCAGGCCAAACAAACGTCAAAAACATCAAAATTAAATGGAATAAGAAGAAAGACCGTTTTCACGTAAAACTCGGCGATGGAACATGGCGGATTTATGAGCGTCAGTGGAAGTACAAAGAGATGAAGAAAAAGCGTCCTCATCACGCCAAGTACTATCGCGATTATCAGCTCCATAAGGAATTTTTACCAAGCGGCGTTCGTAGAACCTACCATTACAATAATAAGCGCCAAATTAAAGATATCGTCACATACAACAAAGGTATAAGCGAGACACTATCTCAGGTTTGGTTCCATCATAAGTCTGCTAAAGAGTTCCGCAAAGATCCAACACTTCGTGTAACTACAAGCGACAACCGCACCCACATTTATCGTTTTAAGGCTATAGACAGCAAAAAACTCAAAGGCCAGTACACAGTATCTAGCATTGAGCGTCATGGAATGCCAAAAGTAAGCTTTGAATATAGTGAACCCGACAAAAAAGGCAAAATACGACTCACAAAAAAGACATCTGCTGATGGCTATTATATAAAAAACAAATACGATGACAAAGGCAGAGTAATTGAGCAAAGCTCACCTGTAGGTCCACATGGGCAAGAAGTCATTACTCACAAATATGAGTATTACGAATGGCGTGATGGTACAGGTAAATGTACCGTCCATGATGCAGAGAGCAACATAACTGAGTATTACTGGAATAAAGATAAAAGACTTGTAGGCATAACCCGGCGCGACCCGAACAAAAAATTGCTCATGCATGAAGAGTTCTACTGGTCGATAAATGGAAATTATAACGAAGGCAACCTTCGCGCATATGAGGTAAAGGATGAAAATGATGAAACACGTCTTGTACGCAAATTCAACTATGACGGCCGTGGCAATATTCTAGAAGATATACTTATCACACGTATTACCAAAAATGCAGGCGAAATTAAATTTAAAAAAGACCTTACACATAGCGAGACTTGCGATAGAATAGCCACAGTCTACACATATCATGACGATGAGTTTAATCTTAAAGAAAGCGAATGTGATCCCAAAGGAAACTTCACCTATTACAAGTACTATCCTGGTTCCAACCTACTCTCCGCAAAGTTTACTTGTGATAAGAAAAACATCCGTAAACGTGAATTTTTCACCTACGATGCTAACGCCATCCTCATAGAGCATATAATCGACGATGGTTCATCAAATACAAAAGAATGCTTAACCAATGTTACAGAGCGACACCTTAAAAAAATTACCCCACGCCTACAAAGTCCTCACTTTGGCGAATCTGAAATCATTGAAGAGGCCTACTATGACTTTGCGCAAGCAAAGTTTATCACATATAAAAAGGAACTAAATCACTTTGATGACCGCGGACGAGTAATCCAAAAAGACATTAGCGACAATAGTGGAGACACTGTCACTTATAAGTATGCCTATGATGATGCAGATCGCCTCATCTATTCAATAGATCCTCAAGGAAACACAGAAACCTTTAAATATGACCCTCTCACAACCCGTCTCATAGAAAAAAAGGGACTACGTGATGATGTCCGTTGGCAATATGATTACGATGGAAAAGGTAATATTACTAAAGAAACGGAGCGCCATTGCGATGGCCTTGAGCTGGTCACACACTATGAATACGATCTACTCGGCAGAAAAGTAGCCTTCATAGATCCTCAAGGCAACACCACCCGTTATACATACGATGAATTAAATCGCCATACCGGCATCACCTATCCAGATATCTTCGATCATGAAGGCAATAGGATAAGTCCGAAAAAAAGCTACAAATACAAAACCCTAGGCTCCATAGTTACCGAAACAAATGAGCTAGGCGAAGTCACCAAAACAACCTATAATGCTATAGGCAAAATCGTAGATATCGAACTTCCAGATGGCTCTAAAAAGTCCTACTTTTACGATGTAAAGGGCAATGTCATTGAAGAAGTCGCCCCAAATAAAACATCCACTTCTTTCTCCTACGATTGTTTTGACCGACTAATCGAATCAAAACAGCTCTCCTCAATTAAAAGCATTCAATATTCTACATTTCATCCTATCAAAGAAACTGGCCCCATGGGAGAAACTATTTTGTACATGTATAACAACGCAGGGCAGCTTATCTCAAAAGACCATGATGGAAGAAACAGTGACTATGTGTATGACTGCAAGATGAGGCTGCAAGAGGAACGTACTAATCTTGAAAATGGGTTTATAGCAAAAAGCTACCAATACGATTGTCTCAACCGCATCATCCACGAGAAACTCTACGACCACACCTCTGATTTACGCTCCTATAAAGGCTATGGATATGATGCTGAAGGAAATATTACACAATATATTCAGAATATCTCTGATAAAGATGCAATAACTAAGCGCTCATACAAACCTAGAGGCCTTCTAGATGTTGAGACGGACGCACTTGGCTACCAAACTTTTCATAAATATGACTACTTCCATAAAAACCAATATGGACAAACAGTAGTTTGCAAAATCACGATAGATCCCCAAGGCTGCTCTCAGGAAGAAACTTTTGATACAAACGGCAACATTGCGCTCACTTGCCGCTATGATCCCCTTCACAACCTTATTGCCAAAAAAGCCCTCTACTATGATGCAGGCCATAACTGTATACGAATAGATGAAATTGCTCTATCTCAATCAGGCGAAAAAATCATTACGACACTCTTTACGTACAAAAATCAGCACTTAAGAAAAATTATAGAAGCTGCTGGAACTCCAGAGGAAAAAGTCACTCGTTATCGTTACAATAAATGTGGCGAGCTTGAAACCATTATTCATGGCGATGGCACAACATTAAATCACCGCTACGATGCAAAAGGAAGGCTATCTCACTTTTATTCAAATGATTATATCATTGATTACAAATACACCTACGATGATGCAGATAGACTCATCGAAGTGCATAATGGCTCCTCGAATAGCAAAACCTTACGCACCTACAATACCTTTGGCGAAATTACCTCAGAAACCTTAGAAACAGGCATCACACTCTCCTACGAGTATGACAAAGCTGGGCGCATTACAGAACTTACACTTCCCGACTTCTCACACGTTACGTATTCACATTCAGCTTATCTTGATTCCATTACAAGAAATGACCTTACCTATAAAATACTCAATAGAGACTTTTCAGGATTTACGACTCATGCCCAGCTGCCAGGCAATGCAGGCAATCTACAGACCTCTCGTGACGCACTTGGTAGAACAACAATCATTTCCCACAACCAGTTTGAACAAAATTCTGAACAGTTCGACCCAGTAGGAAACCTTCTAAGCCTACACACCAAAGACCCTCTCACCTCGACTAGACGAACATTCAGCTACGACTTCCTTGCCCAGCTCATAGAAGAAAAAGGTCCCACATCACACACTTATAGCTACGACTCACTCTTCAACCGCTTGGAACATAACGACAATAAATATGCAGTCAATAGCTTACATTCAGTCTTAAGCGATACTCTCCACACTTTCAACTACGATGCCCGCGGCAATCGCACTGAAATCAAAACCCCTGAAGGAGCTGTACATTACAAATATGACCCCCTTAATCGCCTTACAGATGTATTTAGCCCACAAGGCCATTTTAGCTATACATACGACCCCTTCAACAGAAGAATTACTAAAAACGAAGTTCGCTACATCTACGCACTCGATAATGAAATAGGAGCTATTGATAATTCAGGGACCATTACAGAACTTCGAATAATGGGCGAAGGCCTAGGGGCAGAAATTGGTGCTAGCGTATTGTTGGAGCTTAACGACAAGGTCTTCATTCCAATACACGATCGCCAAGGCAACATCACAGTCCTTCTTGATCTAGATGGCAAGGCAATTGAAACTTACAACTATGATGCTTTCGGCCACGAAATAACCAATAATCAAATAAGCCCATGGCGCTTTTCGAGCAAACGCTGCGATTCTGAAACCGGTCTCATCTACTTCGGCCGCCGCTTCTACGACCCAACCATAGGCAAGTGGCTCACGCAAGACCCACTTGGCCTAAAGGCAGGTCCTAACCTTTATGCCTATGTTCTGAATGGACCTCTTACAAAATTTGACTTGTATGGATTATTCGTTCGTACACATGGAAGTTCTATGATTGCTCAAAAACATGCAGAAGACCCAAGCTACTTCAGCTCAAGAGGATACAAATTGAACATAGGAAGACCCAATAAGAATGGAGAAAGCAGGTACATTTCAATATCTTATGGATCCAAAAAAATATCAGGTCTTTCTTTTGTTTGTGTAAATGGAATAAATACAGGCCTTGAAAGAGGCCTTGAAATGCCAAAATATCTTTCAGAAATTAGTGAGGATGTAAAATTTGACTTGGTTTATGATCCCAAAGGAAGTTGTGAACTTGTGATGGCATTGCTAGAAAGAGGTAACAAAATTGAAACGGGAGCACAACAGGACCTACGCTCAGTTTGTGAAAATGCTTGGGAAGAATACGGCCCAGATGAAATTATTGTCATTATCGGATATAGTAGAGGAAATATTTGCGTGGGAGGAACAATGAGAAGTTTCAACCAAAATGAACGAAACCATCTTGTAAATATTGGCCTTTGCCCAGGACGAATAAGCTCAAAAAGTGATTGCCTATATGCGAGAAACATATTGAATGAAAGTGGATTGAGAGATCCTGTACCATACACTGATATTAGTGGCTGGTATAATAACTTACGAGAAAATCCTTCAAGAGATCATTTAATATTTTGTAAATCGCATGCATCTGTAGAGGATCAGTTAGACCACTCATTCGATAGCCCATCATATCGTTCGGCATTATCGGATACTTTAAGAGCTGTGATTGAAAAATTCGGAAGGAACCAATGAACCATTGCTTAAACAAACTTTTATTTACTATTTTTTTCATGCTCAACTTCTTATCGTGCCATGCAGATGATGAAATCCAAAAAAGAACAAAACTGACAGATCTTATCACCTCAAGTGCTGCGCAGGAAATTTGTAAAAGCTATAACCTCGAAGTCATAGGAATCGGAGGAAGCACATTAGATGGGGTACGATTTATAGATATATCTTTTGGTGTAGACAAAACATTTTCAATCGAAGAAGCAAGAGTGCTTATTGTATGTTGTGAAGAGATTCTCCTTCGTACAATTAATTCCTATTCACAAATCCGTCCATATTTAGTAGAGTTTCCATTTCCTGTTACCAGAGGAACTGTCAGCATAACTAGTAAAAATCCCCCCAAAAATGCCCCAGACATTGTATCTCATTTTGGAATCGCTAAGGGAATGATTTACTATGATGCCACAAATGAAAAAACAAATTTTGTTAAAATCCATTCCGAACCTTATGAGCATGCTTTACAAGTACTACGTAAAAATTTACAAAAATATACGACAAAAGAGAGTTAATCTATGTTATGGCAATACTTAACACTATTTGCAATCGTTGGAGCATCTGTGTTATTTGGCATTAATAATTCAGCAAAAAGCATTAAATCTGTAGGTCCTGAATTTGAAAGAAAAATGTTTGAAAAAATTGAAACATTTGCGAGGAATTACGCAAATAAAGAAGCACTAAGCCTTATTAATGTAGGTTCTTTCCCTGAACTACGTGACAACCAAGTCATACAAGATAGCACTTACTTTGGATTTTGGCTAGCAGGGAATTCAAATATTGAATTAAATGAATGTAGAATAAAAACCACACACTTACTAAAAAATTTTTGGCAACTTGTACATGAAGAACCACTAGCAAAAGATTGCCTAAAAGATTACCTCAAATATGACAAGACAAACCGGGATCAACCTTTGGGTATAGAGCACATCGGTATCAAAATCGCATACTGGACAGAAGAAAATAACCGTCCACTCTTTCCATACATTGCACAAGCTCATTTCTTCAATAGTAAGTTCCACTACTACCAAGCTGACCCTAAAACTCAGTCCCTTTACTTAATTTATGAAGAATCTTATGCAGATGCTGTGGCAAATCTTGGCATAAAAGAATAACCCTATTTGAAAGTTCCACGGTAATTAAAAAATGGCTTGAAAAAGTGAACCGCCTCATTTTGACCTTATTATTTGTTTTTATTTGTCTGAGAGCTTTTCAAAAGCAGGATCCGTTAGATAAACACTTAACTAAGCTTTTTGAAAAGACAACAAGTGCATTCGAGAAAACCCAAGGAGCTTCACCTTCAGCCATAGGAATATCAGGCCTGCATGGTATACGCAGGCTTTCATTAAGTTTTCATCTACCAAAAAGTGTATCAGTTGAAGAAGGCCGCAAAATGATTATAGGATGCGCGGATACTTTTTTAAATAATGTAAATTCGGATCCTATCTTACGTCCCTATTTGATTGAATATCCATTTCCTTCAGAGAGGCTCTCTCTTGCCTTTTGGATAAGAGATAAAGATTTACAACCAATAACTACACCTGAAGTTCTTTATTCTGTCCAACTCTACAAAAATGAAATAGAATACAACACGTTGAAAAAGAAATCACCCTATGAAAGAGATGCCGAGAAAGTCTTAATGCACTCTGAAACATATGAAGAAGCCAAAAGGATTCTTAAAGATGCATAAGGCCTTACGTTACATAAAATTCATATCGCTAATCTTATTAAAAGTCCTGGTCATTATTGCATTATGCTTTTTTATTTATGTAATGGCACTTAAATACACACGACCAAAATATGGTGGTCCGAAATACGAATCCGAACTTTTTCAGAAGTTAGATGATTTTTCAGTAAAATATGGAAGAAAATACAATACTGAATTGATTGACGTAGGAGATTTTACTGATCCTTGGCAAAATGTTATTTATGGAGTTTGGCTGCGTAGTTTTGATTCTGATACGCTTGCACAAGGAAGGCTCAAAGCAGTTGCGCTTGTTAATGAGCTTTGGCATATGATCCAAACCGATCCTGTTTCTCTGAATTACTTCGCTAAAGTTAAAGGGAGTAAGTCAACTCTTTCTGCACCAGTTTTGAAAAACGTCGGCGTTAAAATCGCATACTGGGATAAAAATACCAATCGTCCAGAACAACCCTATTTAGCTGAAATCCAATTTTTGAATGAAAAATTTAGCTATTACCAAGCAGATCCAAATACGCAAGCCCTCCTCTTAATCCATGAAGAGTCGTATGAGACAGCAAACAGTATCATAAACAAGCAACAAAGCTAATTTTTCTAGCCATTACATCTTGCATTAATTCTACACCCTTCATATAGTTAAACTCCTGCAACTCTACTATTTAAAAGGAGAAGCGATGTCCGCACACCACCCCAAATATAAAACTTTTTTGTCCTGCATCGTTTTCATATGTGCATTGCCTGGATGCGCCCATCAGGAGAATGATTTAGAAGAAAATTACGGCCACTCCAACATAATTCAAGAGTATACAATACAAATTCCTGACAGCTGGCATGAAGTTGTTAAGAAAAATGACGTCCTCAAACAGGTATACTGGGGATTTAGCAATAACAACTATTCAAAACACACTGAAGAGCCTCTTTTCCGCGCATGGAATGCACCAGAAAAAGAAAATGCCTTTCTGACTATTATGGAAGTAAAGCGCAATCGGAACCTTGGCTTAGGACTTTTTTATAATCAGCTTCTTTTCATACTACAGCAAGACGGGTGGACCCTTCAAGAAAGCGGCACAACAACTCTTGATGGTAAGCGATGTAAATGGTGGATCCAGACTCATTTAGGCGGAGCTCTTCACCAGCTATGCTATTTAGTTACGAGCGGGCCTTACGTGTATGGCCTCGCCTTTAACACTACCTATCTTAGCGAAGAAAAACAAAAAGAGTTTCAGAAGATAGCCGAGTCAATAAAATTTAAATCGGGATTATAATCCATGCGCCTATTATCTGCTTTAATCGCACTTCTCATTCTTACAATATCGTGCGCACACACAAGAGTCGAGGAACCAGCCAGGCTCACAGTACATAACCCCACCGGGATTGTTCTTAAGAGTAAAAAGGCATTCAGTATAGACACCGAAAATGCAGGCCCTATTACCTTCTATGTTATAGATGCAAAAAAAATACCTCCAAATCGTAAATTCTACTTACAAGCTTCTGATTACATACAACCAACCTATCCTCCCATAGAACTCTTTAGCGATAGCGATGGATGCCTTAGATTTGCTTCAGACAAAACGATCGCATTAGGTGAATATCCTATTATGATGCAGTTATCACATGCTGGGGAACCCCGTACATTTTGGCTTCTTTCTGAAGATAAAAATACTTCAGTAAGAACAACCTTTATCCCGTACCCTTTAGAGGCACATGGCAACGATGGCGCAGAAGCTTCCATAATTCGACTGAAATCTGATGGATCATATGTTGAATGCAATGGAAGATATTTCAACAATAACGAAATCCTTGAAGTCTGTACTTGCAGTAAAGAAGGTGAAGTAAAAACTTCTATCCGCTGCGAAAAAGGTCGATTTAACACCTATCTTTCACCTCCTAATCGAAAAAGCTTTAGCGATACAATTACTGTTAAAATTAAACGCATGAATGGTGAAGAAATAGCACTCTCATACCCGTTCGGAAGAGAATCTTCAAACAAAGATATTCTTTGCGGCAATCCAAATAAACTGACAGAAGCAGATTGTGAAAAGATTGAAAATGCTCTACGTTGTTACTACACAAAAACACAGCCTGAGACATTAATTTAAAAGGTATAAATCATGAAAAATAAAATCATTATTATAGCACTTATATTGTTCACATATACAGGTCTATGGTATTTTCAATTGACCTGATCCCCGAAAATTAGTCCACCCTAAATGAGAAGTTCCATGGTATT
>CAYWZU010000044.1:0-19076 GCA_964462925.1 uncultured bacterium | reverse complement strand
CATTATTCCTCAGAATAATGCCTTAGATTACATCAAGAGCATTCTTGTATGGCGGAGCATCTTTGCGTCTTTGCGTCTTTGTGTTAATATTTTTTGAAAAATTTGGGAAATGGTAAGGCTCTATTGCTCTAAGTATTTTATTAGCTTTGGGCAAAGTCTTCGAAGAGGGTGTCTATGAGCGCTTTGTCGATGCGGGAACTGTTTGAATTTTGGAAGGTATCTTGTAGGGAAGTTATTTTTTGGGAAAGTTTTGGGAGGAGATAGTAGTGCCAGAAGAGGAAGTGGTTGTAGTCTTCAGTCTTTTCAAATAGTGCCTTTGTTTCATCTTTTTTACACTTGATGAGGCTATGGAGTTTTTTTGTGCGAAGGGCAGCAATTTTTTCGCGCTCTTCGAGCATGTGGATTTTTTGCTCTAGCTTTGGGATTTTCTCAGCATCTACACTTTCTGGATTGCTGTGAAGCGTTGAGGAAATTTCTGATAGCTGTGCACGGTATTTTTGCAGTTTTGGATTTATGCGATGCTGAAGTGCTCCTATTGCCTTTGCAAGTAAAAGCTTACATGCTGCTGGCTGGGCAAGTTTAGGCAATTTTTCAGATGACACTTCGTAGATATATTCTAAGATATCAGTCGATACAGTAAGTTCTGGAGCTTCACGATTTAGCAGCTCTCGCATAATGAGTACAGACTGCTCTTTTGTCTGAGGTGCTACTCGCACCTTGCGAAAGAGCTTTATAAAAGCAGGGTCATCTGCCATATGGCTTTCGTAGTGCTGCTCTGTCGTTGCGCCAATGCAGTAGGGAAGACTGTTTGGATTGCTATCTAAGACGTATTTTAGTTTTTCTCCTGCATCTGTTCGCTTAGACATTGCAGCATGAACGTTATCAAAAAAGACGATGTAGTCGCTTTGCTTATCATTCATCTTTGAGAGTATGCGCTGCAGTGTTTGCTCGCCCATTCCTCCCATTCTACCGCCTGCTCCGCCAAACTGCATGCCAGCTCCTCGATCGAAGAGTTCTTGGGTATTGATGTAAAGAAGCTTTTTACCCTTAAGGCATTCTGGGACATTGTTAGATGCAAGTCGCTGTGCAAGGCCTCGCACAATTTCTGTTTTGCCAGCACCAGATGGGCCTAAAAGCAGCGGATGAGAGCGATGTTCATTGCTCGATGAAGCAAGGCAGGCTAAAAGTTCATCAATTTCTTTATCTCGTGCATACACAGGCGTAAGTCTACCAGCTTTTGCCTCTTCGGTAAGGTTTACAGTGTTTTCAATTATATCTGGAGATTGCCTAAGCCACTTTACATAGGCAAAAGCACCTGTTGCAAGTGTTGCTACGATGGCGCCTGCTACAACAAGCGCTGCAACTGGGGCAAGGAAGGGAAGCAATGCTCCAAAGAGGAGCAAGGGAAGGCCAATAAGTTTTGTATAGGCCTGCCATTTATCTGATGCTTCATTGTTTGTCGTAACCTCTCCTGTAACATCATGTATGCGAAACGTAAGCAAGATGGCATCTAGTGTGTTCCTTATAGTCTTGATGACGGCATTCCCATACCACTCAATCGGGGTATATTCATGGCTTTTTGTAAGTTTTTCATACTCTCTAGCAGCAATTTTAAAGGCTTCGAGTGTCTCTTTTGGTGAGGATCGCTGCTGAAGGATTGTATTTTCTAGCTCTTCTGGAGTAAGCAGCGTAAGTATTCGCTTGATGCCAAGAAGGCCAGAGTCGTCAAATGAGCGATCGACAAGATTTTCAAACAGGCTGCCAAGCTCATCTCTAGATGCGGATTTTATGAGTATGCGAAGCTCTTTTCGCATTAGGTGATATTCGCTAGAGGTAAGTGCCGCTGAGACAAAGGGGAGATTTTCGCTCCATCTTTTGGCGGAAATTGGCTCTTTTGCTTTGGCTTCGATTGTGCAATAGAGGGCAGATTTTCCCCTAAAAAATTGTAAAACCCGTTCCCAAATATGATACTCTTTGCTAATTGAAGCAAGAATTGGATCCTTATCAGTAAAATTACTATATTTTTCCCATGGAAGTGTAATTGAAATGAGATTTCCAATTTTCATAATACCTCAAACTAATTAAGGAAAGATTATATTGATTTAGAATTTTATCTTCAATGTGCTTTGTTTTGCTGTCTGCCAGTAAGAGTCTTTTTCGACCTATTTAAATTATTTAATTACATTATTGGGTGGCTTTTAGCGAGCTCCTGTGGTACAATAAAGGTGTGGCCCTCTTATCTTCTAAAGGGGAGCTTGAAAACCATGACCCTATATAACTTATTTAGGAACTTATTTATACTGCGCGCAACTAGGGACCCTATGATAGGGCTTGCCTGGTGGCTCTGGGGGAAGACGCCAGCAAATCTTTTGGCAAGAACGGCCTTTGGCCTTGTTTTACTTGCTGCCTTTAAATATCGACGGCAGATCAAGCCTTACGTGGAGGAGCCTTATAAGAGCCTTACTGGCTATTTAGATAGGCTTTCGGCAAAAAAGAAGAAAAATTAGATTCTCTTAAGCTCTTGGGACGAACATCCTCTCGCAAAACTGAATTATAGTTGATTATTTTTTCCGGTATAATTTATACTAAGAAAAATAATTAAAAGAGGCGAGCAAGATCACCCTTACGCCTCAAACTATTCAGTCTACTCTTGATTCCCTCCGAGAAAAAAACCTCATTTGGAAATCTGCTCGAGGCATCTATGCGCTCGAAGATACAAGCTGGCGCGAATGGCTCAAATGATCGATGATCGGGGCCGGGGCTAGGGGGTTGATTTGAGGGCTTTTTCTTAGAGAGATTTAATGTCAAAATTACTCCTTCGTGCCCGTGCCCGTGTGCGTGCCCGTACCCGCTAATTTCAATTATTCCGCTACAGTCCTCATAAGGGTAATGCATAAAACGCCCCTAAAGGGCTTTAGAGGAAAGTATATTAAATAACACGGGCACGGGCACGAGGACATAATTTGCCATTAAGTTTTAATTGGGAAAATGGCTTAAATCAACCCCCCTAGGCCGGGGCCAATGGTGTGTCAACTTTAAAAATTAGATTCAGATTACGAAACTGGTAAGAGAGCGCAGATCTTTTTCTCGAGTTCTTCTGGCGATTTGATTTTGGGTAGGAGGATGCGGTTTGTGGTGGAGCTTGTGCCAGTTTTTCTCTCGTAGGCGAGTGTGGCGTTTTCTACTTTTACTTGAGTGTAGCCATTTTGGGCGGCAAAGACGCGGATGCGGCTTAGGGCATAGAGCCATTTAGCCTGCTCTGGAGGCTCTCCAAAGCGATCTTTTAGATCGGCAAATATTTGATCTACTTCCTCTTTTGAGAGGGCATCGCCAAGTCTCTGGTAAATTTCCATACGCAAAGAGACTTCGTTTACATAGTATTCTGGAAGGCGGGCATCAAAGGGGATTTCTACCTTTGTCTCTAGCGTATAGCTTGGGGCTTTTCCTTGAAGCGATTCAATAGTTCGTTTAAGGAGCTTGCAGTAAAGGTGAAAGCCGATCGTTGTGACATGGCCTGATTGATCAAGGCCGATTATGTCTCCCGCGCCTCGCATCTCTAAATCGCGCATGGCTACTCTCATGCCGCCACCATAGCCTCCAGCTTGCGCTATCGCATCAAGGCGCTTTCTTGCAACATCAGAGAGGCTTCTACGTCTTGGGACAATAAAGTAGGCAAAGGCGCGTCTATTCCAGCGGCCAACCCGGCCTCTGAGTTGATAGAGGTCTGCAATACCAAACCAGTCGGCATTGTCAACGATGATAGTATTAGCATTTGGGATGTCTATGCCATTTTCGACAATAGATGTCGCAACAAGGATGTCAAGTTCGCCCTTTTTGAAGGCGTGAAAGACAAGATCTAATTCATCGCCATCCATCTGGCCGTGGCCTACGCCAATGCGAGCTTTTGGTAGAAGTTTTTGTATGTAAGAGGCAGTTTCAAAGATGCTTTCTATGCGGTTATGGATATAGTAGACCTGGCCATCTCTATTGAGTTCTCTAAGAAGTGCTGTCTGAATCAGTTGATCATCAGGATCTGCAATTATAGTCTTAATCGGAAGGCGATCTTGTGGGGGCGTGCTGATGACGGAGAGATCTCTTGCACCAACAAGTGACATATAGAGCGTTCTTGGTATTGGGGTCGCAGAAAGGGTGAGGCAGTCTACACCTACTTTCATGCGCTTGAGGTGCTCTTTTGCCTTTACGCCAAAGCGCTGCTCTTCATCGATGATGATGAGGCCAAGGTCTTTAAAATTAATGTCTTTTTGAATAAGGCGATGTGTGCCTACAACTATATCTACAGCGCCTTTTTCGATAAGCTCAACACATTTTTTTATTTGCTGCGTCGTCTGGAAGCGTGAAAGTACCTCTACGCGCACACCAAAGCTTTGCATCCTATCGCGAAAGGATTCATAATGCTGAAGCGCAAGTACTGTTGTCGGAACAAGGACAGCTACCTGTTTTTTGCCATCGACAACTGCTTTAAAGGCAGCTCGCATGGCAACTTCCGTTTTGCCATAGCCGACATCTCCGCAAATAAGTCTGTCCATAGCCTTATCAGACATCATATCTTCTTTTATATCTTTGATGGCTTTTAGCTGATCATCTGTCTCGATATAGGGGAATTCCTCTTCAAAAAGCGAAGTGTCTTTGCTATCTGGAGGAAATATGTGGCCGCCTTGCATCTCGCGCTCGGCATAAAATTTTAAAAGATCTGACGCATAGCCGATGATCGATTTTTCAGTTTGCTCGCGGCTTTTTTTCCAGCGGTTGTTGCCAAGGCCGTGAAGCTTTGGAGATTCTTCCCCGGCTCCAACATATTTTGTAATAAGGTGGGCTTGAGTGAGGGGAACATAGAGCTTTGCTTTTTCTGCATATTCGATCAGAAAGTACTCTTCCTCAATCCCTTGGTAGTTAGGCCTTTTCTCTACGCCTAAAAATTTGCCAATGCCGTGGTTAAAATGAACGACAGTCTCTCCTGGAACTATGTCAAAGGCATCCCAGCTTGCTGATTGGTAATAGGTTCTCTGCCTTTCGCGACGGATCTTGGTGCGTCCTGTAAGCTCTGACATGGGAAAAAGTATGACCTTTGCATCTTTTGCCACAAAGCCTTCTGAAAGATAGCCTGTAATGTAGTGAGTGTGCCCTTTTATATTTTTTTCGCGAAACCTTGCTTCATCGCTCTCAGTTTGTGAAAGAAAATAGACTTCATAAGGATCTGTTTCTTGCTGCTGCTCTAGGCAGGAAATAAGCTCATCGCCAGATGGGGTATATTCTAGGTTGCAGCTATCTTCAAAAAAAGTGCCAAGAGGCTGCATCTGAGACAGGAGCCTTTTTGCAGAAAGCGTGCGTAAAAACATCTCAAAGGTGACGCTTAGCGCGCCTTGTGTATGCGAGTAAAAGCGCACTTTTTTGCCCGTAGTAACTTCTGAGAGGGCTTCAATTGGCTTTGAGGTTAAATAGATAGCCTGCTTTTTACTTGCAATATCAAGGAGCTCTTCAATCCCCATAAAGGTTTTCGACGATGCAGCGCCAAGTGAAGTAAGGGATGCATAGCGGTCCTCTAGTGCTTCTAGATCATCAAAGACAACTATTGGATCTTTAACATAATCAAATATGGTAGAAAGAGTCGGCTCATTTTGATCAAGTTCTAGCTCCTTCGCACTAGAGAGCTCAATTTCATCTACTAAGTGGGCGCTTCTTTGGCTTTGTGGATCAAAAGCTCGTATAGATTCGATTTCATTTTCCCAAAACTCTATCCGGTATGGCTCTGTTGCAGTAACCGGGAAGATATCTATAATGCCTCCACGGTAGGCATATTCTCCCTTTTCAGCGCAGACCGGCTTTCGCTCATAGCCGAGCCGTTCTAAGCGAAAGAGCATTTCATCAAATCGCTGCACATCCTTTCGTTTGAGCTTCATGAAAATCGAAGATATGCTCTTTGGAGGCAGCACTTTTTGCAAAGCACCCTGAAGTGTCGTTAGAATAATGCAGGGCTCTTTCGACTCATGGATTGTTTTGAGCGTTTTAAAGCGAGCTCCTACAATATCTGGGCTTGGAGCGATGTTTTCTGATGGAAGCATCTCCCAAGCTGCAAGCTCGCATAGCTCATATTTTGAAAAAAAGGGGAGGTCGTTGTAGAGTTTAAACTCTTCAACGCCCGCTCCTGTAAGCACAATAAGGGGCCTTTTTACGCACTCAATTGCTTTGGCAAGTACATAAGCCTTTGTCGGCGGCGTGAGCTCTTCAATAAGTAGCGATGAGCCTTTGTTAAGCTCATCTTGCAATGACTTTGTAAAAAACCCCTCTATATTCATAAAAGACTATTTTCAATCTGCTCGAGTGCTTGAGGAAGTTTGTCTACTGCTTTTCCAGCTCCTTGGGCATGTTCAGGCTTTCCGCCTCCAGAACCTTCAAGAATAGTAAGGGCAGGCTTAATAAGCTCATTTGCTTTTAGTCCAGAAGCTACAAGCGCTTGCGGGACCCTGATTGAAAGATGGGCTTTGCTCTCTTCTTTGCAGGCAAGTGCAACAAGTGCGTCTGGATAAAGCTCAGATGTTATATCCATGAGATTTTTTAGATCTTTAGGGGAGATCTCAACCTGATCGACGCAGAAGTTAATGGTTTTGTTTTTCTTAAAGTCAAGTGCATGCGCAATCGTCTTTAGCTTTTCTTTTTGGAGCTCTTTCAGCTCATGTTCAGATGTTTTTAGTTCATGCTGCATAGCCTCGATTCTTTCTACAAGCTTGGCTGGGGCGACTTTTAAGGAGTCGGCAAGATGCTGTATGAGTCTATCGTGCTCATAGGCAAATTCTTCAGCTTCAGAGCCGCATGCTGCCTCTATTCGGCGAACTCCTGCTGCAATACTTGACTCCTTTGTGATGCGAAAATAGCCTATGGACCCAGTATTGTGTGTGTGTGTTCCTCCGCAGAGCTCTTTTGAAAAATCAATGTCGATGACGCGAACAGTTTTGCCATATTTTTCACCAAAAAACTGGATGATGTCTGATCGCTTTTGGGCATCTTCATAGGCAAGCTCGTACGCATCGACCTTGGTCGCATGGCGGATTTTTTCATTCACAAGCTGCTCGATAGCTTGGATTTCTTCTTTCGTAAGTGCTTTGTGGTGGTTAAAGTCAAAGCGAAGCCTTGTTGGCTCTACAACAGATCCAGCCTGCTTTACATGAGCTCCAAGCACCTCGTGAAGGGCCCAGTGAAGAAGGTGAGTAGCTGTGTGGTTGTTTGCAATTTTTTGCCGGCGGCTTGCATCAATTTCGCATTCCACAGTGTCGCCAAGGGCAAGGTGGCCTGATGTGAGGGTTCCCTTGTGGCAAGTTACTCCTTTATATGGACTTACAGTATTTGCTACAGAAAAGCAGGTTGTTTCTTTGACGAGCTCGCCAGTATCGCCAACTTGTCCGCCCATTTCGGCATAAAATGTTGTTTTGTCGAGGATGATGTCTGCAGTCTCGCCTTCTTCAATTCTATCTACAAAATGACCATCAGCAATGATGGCAATGACCTTTCCTGAACCTTTTGGCTCTCGAATAAATTGGGATATGCCATTTTTTGCGACAAAATCTTGAAAGACATTTTCTTTAACTTCTTGCTGGACAACTTTTTGGGCAAGCTTTGACTTTTCTTTTGCTTCTTTTTCAAGCTTCTCAAATCCTGCCATATCAACGGTAAGGCCATTATCCTTTGCAATGAGCTGCACCTCTTCGATAGGAAGGCCGTAGGTGTCTTTAAGTTTAAAGGCATCAGCTCCTGAAATCTCACCTTTTGAGGATTCAATAATCTGGCTGAGGATATTTCCCCCTCTACGAAGTGTTTTGAAGAATGATTCCTCTTCGAGTGTGAGGATTTCGGCGATTTTGTCTTTTGCAACGACAAGCTCTTTATAATCCGGGCCCATGCTAGAGATGAGCGTAGGAAGGATTTTTGCTAAAAATGGCTTTTCAAAGCCAAGCATTTTGCCATAACGCACTGCTCGCCTGAGCACTTTTCTCAGGACATAGCCGCGTTCTACGTTAGAGGGCTGCGCGCCATCTGCAATCGCAAAGGCAAGGCAGCGTAGATGGTCTGCAATCACGCGAAAGGGCGCTGCATTAGATGGGCTGTAGGAAACCTTCGATTCCTTCTCAATTGCATGTATGAGATCGAGAAAGATATCTGTTTCAAAGACAGTTTCTTTGTCTTGGATAAGGCTCATGACGCGCTCGAGTCCTGCTCCTGTATCGATAGAAGGCTTTGGAAGGGCAGAGAGCTTGCCATCTGCACTTCTATTATACTGCATGAAGACAAGGTTCCAAAACTCTAAAAAGCGCTCTCCAGAATCATCATCAAGAGGATTTGTGGCGGTGCTATAGCTTTCGCCTCGATCATAGAGAAGCTCTGAGCATGGGCCGCATGGACCTGTGTCGCCCATTGCCCAAAAGTTTGATTTTTCATCCATGCGGACGATGCGGCTTTCTGGAAGATACTTTTTCCAAAGCTCGTATGCTTCATCATCTTCTCTAAATACTGACGCCCAGATTTTTTCTTTGTCGAATGCGAAGACCTCTGTAGATACTTCCCAGGCAAATTGTATTGCTTTTTCTTTAAAGTAATCGCCAAAGGAAAAATTGCCTAGCATTTCAAAGAATGTGAGGTGGCGTCTTGTGTGGCCGACATTTTCAAGGTCATTGTGCTTGCCGCCAACGCGAATGCATTTTTGTGATGTGGTAGCTCTTGTATAGTCACGCGTGGATTTGCCCAGAAATACATCTTTAAACTGGTTCATACCCGCATTGATAAAAAGGAGAGTTGGATCGTCGTGTGGAACTACAGAGGAAGAGGGGATCAGGGCATGGTCATGCTTTTTAAAGTATTCTAAAAAGCGGCGGCGTACATCGTTAGTCTTAAGCATTTTTTCTCCTTCATACAAATAAGGCTATGAGTATACTGCATCCTACATTATCTGTGGAGAGACTTATGATTAAAATTTTAGTTTTTTTCTGTTTTCTCGCGAGCCTTGCAGCCGATGAAGGTATGTGGCCACTCAATATGATTCCCGAAAGATATGCTCTTGATCCTGGTTTTATTGACCATATTCAAAAAGCATCTCTTCGTCTGAGTGCAGGTGGTTCTGGCTCTTTTGTTTCAGCGCACGGCCTTGTTTTAACAAACCATCATGTGGCAAGATCTGCTATTCATGATCTTTCATCTGAACAAAGAGACCTTATAAAGAACGGATTTATCGCACACTCTTTAGATGAAGAATTGCCTATTCCAAAATTTTTTATAGATCAGCTTATTTCAATTAAGGATGTGACAGACCGGATTGCACCTTTCGCTGATGAACACGAAAGGCAAAGAGAGATTGCAGCTATTTGTGAAGAAGCGGCAGCTTTATTTAATCTTCAGCCTCAAGTAGTGACCCTCTATAAAGGTGCTCTCTACCACCTCTATCTCTATAAGCGCTATACAGATGTTCGCCTCGTAATGGCGCCTGAGCGCTCTATTGCATTTTTTGGGGGAGATGAGGAAAACTTCGAATACCCACGCCATAATCTTGATGCTGCATTTTTGAGAATTTATGAGGATGGAAAACCGCTACAAAATAGCTTTTATTTTCCATTTAGTACGCTTGGCCCGCAAGAAGATGAACTTCTTTTTGTGATAGGAAATCCTGGCAAAACCGATAGAATGCTGACAAATGCCCATCTTGATTTTTTAAAAAACATTCGTTATCCACTTGCCCTTCAGCAATTAGAGGCTCGCATCAGGTCCTTGGAAGAGTTTAGCAAGAAAAGCGATGAGCATGCGCGCATTGCGCAAGATGAGCTCGCAGCTCTCTTAAATGCTCAAAAAGTTTACAAGGCAACCTATGCAAAACTGGCTGAGGGGATTGGAAGGGATAGATATAGCGAATGCCTGGATCTTATGGAGGCGCTCACTGATCTAGAAACCTACTATAAAGAATACTACCTGCTTGAATTTTTAAATTTTTTTGGATGCAAGTATGCTCTTGAAGCAAAACATCTTGTGAGAATGGCCGAAGAGCTCAAAAAGCCAAATGAAGAGAGGCTTCCAGAATATCAAGAAAGTAATCTAGCGGTTATAGAACTTGAGCTAAAGTCTTCTGAGCCTACCTATCCTGAATTTGAGCTCGAGAAGTTTCATAGCAGCGTGCAGTTTCTTAAAACTGCCCTTGGCATTGACCATCCTGCTGTGCAGATTGTTCTAGATCTAGATAAAGAGCATGTTGATTTTAATGCACTTCAGCTTGCGCTTGATCCTTATACAAGAGCTCTCAGAGGGCGATTTGAGGGGGAATTTAAGGGTGCAGAACAAGCCTGCTACGCAGCTATTGCAGATAGATCTCTTTCCCCAGATGCAACTTTTACTCTGCGATTTTCTGCAGGAAAAATGGTAGGCTATGATGACTTTTTGCCATATACAACTTTTAGCTCTCTATTTGCAAAAGAGCAAGAGGAGGAGCCATATAGGCTTCCAGCAAGCTGGCAAGATGCAAAAGCTGCTTTAGCTATGAGTACTCCAATGAACTTTGTTTCAACACATGACATCATCGGCGGTAATTCAGGAAGTCCCGTAATAAACAGAAATGGTGAGCTTGTGGGCCTTATTTTTGACGGCAACCGCTACTCATTTATCTCCCATTTTTGCCATGATGAAAAACAGGCAAGAGCGATTAGCGTGCACTCTAAGGCAATTTTGGAGGCGCTTGACAAAGTCTATCACGCCTCAAACCTTCTTTCAGAATTAAACAGAGGATAATTTCTCTCAAGCCAAAAACGATAATAACGATGAAAATTTATTATTTTTATCGTTGTTATCGTTTTTTTTGTTTAGTGTATCGTAGTCTTTATCCTTTTTAGAGGTCGCTGTAGGTGATTTGGCGGACAAAAACTCCTCCGCCTTCTTGGACCTTGCCGGGAAATTCTATGATGGTGGCAGAGCTTGTGGGCGGCGCGCCTGGCAGGATGTGAGCTCCTAACCAGTAAGAGGCAAGGCGCATGATTTGCGGACCGTGAGATACCATAATAACTGTGCTTTCATCTGGCATTTCTGCAAGCTTTGCAGTTATTTCCATTTCGTCGAAAAGTTCTAGCTCGCTTAGAGCAAAATCTTCTTTTGGCTGAACGTTAAATACTTCTCCAACGAGGGCTGCAGTCTCTTTTGCACGAGTGATAGGTGAAGTCCAAATTTCTGTCGGTGCAACCTCTAGGCTTTTGAGGAAGTCATTTACTTTTTTTTGCATCTTGCGGCCGCTTTCTGTGACTTTGCCTTCCAAATCTGGTTTTGCGTGCCGTATCAAAATTGCGAGAATTGCCATAAACTTACTTTCTTCCTTGCGACTTTTCTTGTTTCAGAGGTACCATCTTATACTTAATTTACAAACAATTTTATTTGCAACTGGAAAGATATATGGTACAAGCTATAACAGAAAAGCCCCTAGATGAGTCTACAAAGCAGATTCTGTCAAAAGTGGCAAACACCATCCGCGGACTTTCAATGGATGCTGTGCAAAAGGCAGATTCTGGACACCCTGGCCTTCCTATGGGATGCGCAGAAATGGGCGCCTATCTCTTTGGACATTTGCTCAAATATAATCCAAAAAATCCACACTGGCCAAATCGAGATATTTTTATTTTATCAGCGGGACATGGTTCCATGCTCCTCTACTCTTGCCTTCACCTTGCAGGATACAAAGTTTCGCTCGAAGACCTCAAAAGTTTTCGCCAGCTTCACTCCATCACACCTGGCCACCCTGAATCTCTAGAAACAGAGGGTGTCGAGACGACTACAGGTCCGCTTGGACAAGGGCTTGGAAATGGCGTTGGCATGGCCCTTGCCTATAAAATCTGCGCTGAAAAATTTAATACACCTGAGTATAAGATCTTTGATAATAAGGTCTATGTGCTTGTATCTGATGGCTGCATTATGGAAGGCTGCACGGCAGAGGTATCTTCTCTTGCAGGACATCTTCAACTAAACAACCTTATTGTGCTCTATGATGCAAATAAGATTTCACTTGATGGCCCTCTTTCTGATGCATGCTCAGAAGATACAAAAATGCGCTATAAGTCCTATGGCTGGGATGTGCATGATGTAAATGGCCATGACTTTGATGAGCTCCACAACACACTCAATAATGTGCGCATGAATCAGCAAAGGCCAACAATGATCATCTGCCACACTGTTATTGGCAAAGGATCTCCGCATAAAGCAGGCTCTGCAAAAGCACACGGCTCTCCACTTGGAGAAGACGAAGTTAAGGCTACAAAGCAAGCGCTTGGCATACCCCTTGACGAATTTTATATTCCACAAGCTGTCGCTGACTTTTTTGCTAAAAAGATTCCTGAAGACACAGCTCAAGAAGATGCCTGGAAAAAAGACTTTGAAAGCTGGTCAAGAACCTATCCTGAAAAGAGAAAGGAATTTGACATCATGGCAAAGGATGTCTTGCCAGAGAATCTCGAAGAGATGCTAAACAACCTTCAAATCAAAGGCCCAACTTCTGGAAGAAAAGCATCGCAAGATGTGACAAATGCTTTAGCAGATGTTATGCCTCAGCTCTATAGCGGTTCAGCAGACCTCTCATCATCAGACTATACGATGCTGAAAAAGTTTGGAAATATAGCTCCAGGTGACTTTAAAGGAAGAAATATCAAATTTGGCGTACGCGAATTTGGCATGGCAACTATCGCTACAGGCCTGAGACAAACTCACATGATTCAGCCTTATATTGGAACCTTTTTGACCTTCTCAGATTATATGAGAAATGCAATACGGCTTGCTGCTCTTATGAAGAGAAGAGTTGTTTACCAATTCACGCACGATTCTATCTTCCTTGGAGAAGATGGCCCAACCCACCAGCCGATTGAACAGCTTTCCTCTCTTCGTGCAATACCGAACCTTCATGTCTTTCGTCCATCTGGCATACATGAAGTAAAGATGGCCTGGATGGGTGCCTTGAGGTACCACGGCCCTTCCTGCATCGTCTTATCAAGACAGAATGTAGCGGATCTTCCGCAGACAGTGGTGCCATTTGCAGAAGGTGTAGGACGCGGCGGCTATATTGTAAAAAAAGAGAGTGCAAAAGCTGCCTTTACCCTAATTGCAACAGGATCTGAGCTTCCGCTTGCTATGGAAGTGGCTGTCGAGCTTGAAAAGCGAGGCAAACCAACTCGCGTTATCTCTATGCCTTGCACCGAGCTTTTTGACCTGCAGCCAGAAGAGTATAGAAATAGCGTCCTTGGCGGCGATATTGGACGAAGAGTCAGTATAGAAGCAGCATCTGACATGTGCTGGTATAAGTATATTGGCCTAGACGGCGTCGCAATTGCAATGGAGAGCTTTGGCGCATCAGCACCAGCGAGCATCCTTGCAAAAGAATTTGGCTTTACAACAGATGCTATCTTAGAGCGTATCTTGTGATTTTCCTAGATGCACTTGATAAAAAAAATCTGGCAAAGCGCCCCCCAGTTTGGCTTATGCGCCAAGCTGGGCGCTACATGCATGAGTATCAAGCGCTTCGCAAAAAATATGACTTTCTTACCCTTTGCCATACTCCAGAGCTTATTGTAGAGGTTACTCATCAGCCAATAGATGCCTTTGGCTTTGATGCAGCTATAGTCTTTTCTGACATCTTACTTATTCTTGAAGCACTTGGCTTTGATCTGCACTTTTATGATGAAGTAGGTCCTGTTATTACAGATCAACTCGTGCGCGGTATGCCCCTTCAGAAAAGGGAAGTTGTTTCAAAGCTCAAATATGTGCCCCAAGCAATAACTATGCTTAAGAAAAGCCTTCCTGTGCCACTTATAGGCTTTGCAGGTGCTCCATTTACAGTGGCAAGCTATCTTTGCAAAGATGCAAAACAGTGGCTTTTAGAAGACCCCGATTCTTTCGATCAAATACTAGATGTGCTTGCAGAGAGCACAATTGACTACCTCAATAGCCAAATTGATGCGGGTGTAGATGCCGTTCAAATCTTTGAAAGCTGGGCAGATCGTTTAGCCATACCGCAATTTGATCGATTTGTCAAAAAACCAATCGAGAAGATAATGAAAGGGCTGAAAAAGTGTCCGGTAATTCTCTTTGGCAGGGCCAATATCGAGCGGCTTTCAACGCTTTCTCCCTCTGCACTATCGCTTAGCTGCCAGAGCTCGTTGCAAGAGGTGCGTAAAAATCATGCCGATATCGCACTGCAGGGCAACCTTGATCCAGATATTTTGCGGACAAATCCAGAAACTATTATCCGTGAAACCAAAGCTATTTTAGAATCTATGAAGGGCGATCCTGCCTTTATCTTCAACCTCTCGCACGGCGTCCACAAAGAAACTCCTCGCGAAAATGTAGCGGCGCTTGTGCAAGCAATAAAATCTTAAATATCAATTTATAGCCTTTAATGTCTCAAGTAATAAACCATTGAGGCAGAGTGTTCTCTGGAAATAAAGTGTTCATATAGCGTATCGTATATGACCAGATTGTTTTTTTTACGAAAGGACTATGAATTTTCTACGCACTACCTGCCAATCATCTAGTTCAGCAATTTGTGCATCTCTCAAGCTAGCTAAAGTCTTAACTCATGGCCAAACACTTGAAGACTATTTGCGAAAAAACAAAATGGCAGACCATTCTGAAACGGTCTATGATGTTTTTGCGCGTGCAACAACATCTCTTGCTGAAGCTGGTGAAAAATTTTATGGTCCAGATGGCACTAAACGCTACAGTGAGTCCTTTCTAAATCAGGTTGCAAGATTTCAGGTAATACTTGGAAGTCCTATCCTCACAAATGCCGGAAGGAGGCTGCATAAGAGCATTTCTGCCTGCTCGATTCCCCCTGTTCGATTTTCGAAGATGACTTTAGATGAAATTTCTCGCATGGTGAGCGACTACCACGTACGAGGCATGGGGACTGGCTTTTGCCTGGACGATCTGGAAGATCCAGTCTCTATGGTGCTTTTTTTAAATGATATTGCTGTTAAAGAAGTGCAGCAAGGAAAGATCGAGCGTTCATGCAGCAATATGGGCTCTCTCTCGGTGCACCATCCAAAAGTTTTAGAATTTATCCGCCTAAAAGCAGCAAATCCGCACATTCGCGAATGGAAATTTAACATCTCTGTAAATATGACGCAGGCTTTTATGCAGGCTTGGGAAGAGAGGCGCCCATTTTTCTTCTCTGACGGCACGGAGGTGGATCCCTACTACCTAATGCATGAGATTGCAAAAAATGCCCACGCTACAGGAGATCCTGGCGTCCTCTTTATGGATCGCATGAATGAGCTTAACCGCGTGCCGCAGCTAGGTTCTTACAAAGCTGTTGTGCCTTGCGGTGAGGTCTCCATGTTTGAAGGAGAGGTGTGCCAGTTTGCTTACGTTAACCTTTCGCGATTTGTTAAAGACCAAAAGGTCGATAAAGAGGGGATTTGCGAAGCAGTACGCGAGATGGTGGTGATGCTTGACAATGCTGTCGAGGCAAATATCGACAAGATGCCAAATGAAGAGAGCAAAAATGCCATATCAGCAGTGAGGCGAATAGGCATAGGAGTTTTGGGCTTTAGCGAGATGCTGCAGCAGCTTGGCATAGCCTATGATTCAGATGAAGGAAGAAGGCTTGCACTTGATGTCATGAGCTTGATTAACTTTGAAAGTAAGTCTCTTTCAGTCGATCTTGCAAAAGAGCGCGGACCCTTTCCTCGCTTTCTTACGGAAGGCACAAGAAGATCTCTGTTTATATCGGCTTTTAAAAATCGTCCAACCTCCTATGTTACAGAGCAAGATTGGCAGATGCTGGAAGAGCGCTTTGAGCGTTTATCCATTCGCAATATCTCCACCACAATTTTGCCTCCGGCAGGACGAAGCGCAAGCTTAGCAGGAGTTACAGGCTCGATTGAGCCTCCATTTAGACTTATAGGCGATGCTGCCCTAAGATCTGCCTTGCAGGCTGCATGTAGCAGGTTTGGCTACACAAAAAGCCTTGAGTCAATACTTGCTCATATCGAGGAAACGGGGAGCCTTCAGGATACGGACCTGCCAAATGGAGTTAAAGATATATTTAAGTGCGCGCTTGAACTTTCTCCTCAGGCCCATATGCGCATGACAGCAGTCTGGCAAAAGCATGTGGATGAAGCAATATCTAAAACAATAAACCTGCCAAATACTACCACAGTCGATGAGGTGGTAGCTGTCTTTGGCACTTGCTATTCCTATGGCCTTAAAGGGCTTACTGTATACAGAGACGGCTCAAGGACGCTCCAGCCAAAATCCCTTACTACTAAAAAGGAATCCTTTATGAATGCTCCTGTTACAATCGACACCCTCTACGGCCCCATTCAGGTCTCGCAAAAAATTGGAAAACTTCTGCAAGAGCCTCTACTTACAAGACTTAAAAATGTGCGTCAAAATGGCGTTGCCTACCTAATCGATCCACGGCAGTCTGCAAGCCGCTATGATCATTCAGTCGGAGCTATGAGCTTAGCAAAGCTGCTTGGGGCGGATGAGCAAGGTCAGATTGCCGCGCTTTTGCACGATGTGCCCCACACGGTGTTTTCACACCTTGGCGACATTGTTTTTGGCCAAGTAAATCAGGATTTTCACGAACAGATACGCCATAGCTTTTTGCGCACAAAGGATGCCCAGAGAACTATTGAGGCGTTAGGGCTTACTGATAAGGAGCTTAACGCAAAACAGATACCTCTTGTAAAAGGAGATGGTATTAATGTCGATAGGCTTGATTACTTTATACGCGACCTTTTGGCAGTAGGGCGAATCTTTCAGCCAGAATATGCGGCAATCATCCATAACCTTGTGGTAGATGCTGAGGGAACTATTCGCTGCAAAGATATTGATACTGCGCGCCTGCTTTTTAGAAAGTTTATTGAGGTAAATACGGAAGTGTATTTTGACATGCGAGTAGAGGCGGCATCATGCGCTGTAGCTGCTCTTCTTAAACACATGCTTGCCGATGGGCTGCTCATAGTGGAGGATTTTTTAAAGACAGATGATCATCTGCTCGAAAAGGTGGCCCGTAGTCCATATAAGGCTATTTATGAGCAGATAGGTCCCGACATGGCCTTTTCCGTCTCTAAAACACCAACTACTATACCTCATGTTGTAAGAAAGCTTCGGTATATAGACCCACTCATCGATGGTATGGAAGGGACGCTTACAGCGCATTGTCAGGAATCTAAAAAGCACCTTGACGCCTACCTTAAAACCAAAAGCACACATTACTACAGTATTCCACTTGTGCAGGACTTATGCTAAGCAGGCTCATTTATTCACTTTTACTTATAGCCCCTCTTGGGGCAGCCGATTGGCCTGAACTCGTTGATGCAGTGCTCTCTAGCTCATCTGAGCACTCTGTAGAGCAGATTCATGGCGGAGCAAGTAACATAAATTATAAAATCGAGTGCGATTCAAAGTCTTATTTTGTTCGGGTTGCGCCACTTAAACAGGAGTCTTATTTTGCAGATATTGCTGTAGAGTATGAGGCGCTTTCAAAACTTGCTTCCTTAAAACTGACTCCGCAGCCATTTTACTTTGATCCTATTAAAAAGATTTTAGTGACAGAGTTTGTGCCGCATAGTCAGCAGAGGGTGGATCTTCTCGATAGGCATACCAGGCGATCAGTTATGGAGATGCTGCATAGAATAGAAGCCTCAGGGGCTGCAATTTCTCGGCACTTTGCCCCCTATGAGCAGACTCTGCATCTAGCTCGTCTTGTAGGCAAAAATTACAAAAAGCAGTTCAAAAATCGCTATGGAGCAGCTCTTCAAAAGATCGATGCCATTCTTGCAAAAAATCCCAAAAAAACACTTTGTCATCTAGACCTGCATGGCCTCAATATCATTAAATCAGAAAATGGACTCCTCTTTGTAGACTGGGAATATGCGATGATGAGCCATCCTTTTCTTGTCATCGCTTCGATGGCATCAATCGAAAGGTGGGATGACAAAGAGATGAAGCTGATGCTCGAAGACTATATGGGAACATACACCGAAGAGGACTATAGGCTGCTCTATCTTTACAGGATTGCAATAGATCTTTTTTGGACTTGCTGGAATGCTTTGCAGAGCCAAGATTCTCCTCTAGACATTCCCTTTGCTACATGGGAGCGCCTATTTGAAGAGGCAGCTTGTGAGAGACTTCATTCAGAATACCTTAAACAAATACTTGCAACTACATGAAAAAACAGCTTTTTGTTCTGCTACTTTTACTTTCTAGCTCGCTCTATGCTCTTGAACCTGTGATTATAGTGGTTGGCCCTCCTGGTGCCGGCAAGGGTACATTTGCGGACTTTGCCAAAAGCTTTGGCTATAATCACTTAAGCGCCGGAGACCTTATACGCGATGAGGTAAAAAATCAGACAGCATTTGGTAAAGAAATCGAAGAGCTTGTCAGAAGGGGTGAGTATGTCGATCCAGACATGCTCTTTGGGCTTGTAAAGCAGAAAATTATTGCCCTTCACGAGCAAAAGAGGCCTTTTATTATCGATGGCTATGGAAGGGGAGAGTCGGATATTCATATGCTCTGCCAGCTCCTCATCGATTTAGGACTACAGGATAAGACCTTTGTGCTCTGGCTCGAGACAGATGATAATACTTGTAAGGAGAGGGTCAATTCTCGACTTGTCTGCTCCGACTGCCACTTTTCTTTCAGCACAAAACTTGATGCAGAAGAGGCGGGAAACAGCTGTCCCAAGTGTCATATAGGCCAAGTCGAGAAGCGCTTTAACGATTCTCCGGAAGCTATCCAAAAGCGTCTAGTTAAGTATCATGGCGACATCGTCCTCAACTACCAAAAAAGTAGCCGCTATTTTCCGAGCTTACATATCGATACAACTCCCGATCGCGCTAGCTCGCTTGCTCGCTATAGGAGGCTTCTTTTGGCTATCGAGAATTGGGAGGGAAATACCACTGATCTTATGCATGCCCTTCGTTTTTAATCACTTTCAGGTATATGGGCTCATTTCCATTTGCACGGCAGCAGCGAAGAAAGGAGTCGTAGTCGTAGAGGTTTTTTTTGTAGATAACTGGTTTACCGTTTTGTCTCAAAGTGCTTAATTT
>CAYWZU010000043.1:0-19245 GCA_964462925.1 uncultured bacterium | reverse complement strand
TCTCGAGCACTTATCATCGCTGATAAGTACCTACTTGCTTGTACACTATTCACTTGCACTGTCAAATTTAACATCTAAGCTCAGGGCTTAGTACCGACTTTCGAATCGTTCGGTGCTGACTAATTTACATGAGGCCCGGATTATTTTGCAACGCGTTTGTTCGGAAAAGTGCAAAATCACTTCCAGAACACATTCTAAGGCCGCTTCTTTTTTTCATTTGTGCAAATGGCAGCATCGAGTATAAATGCCAAAAATGGACCATTTATGACAATTGGCGGACTTGGACCAAAGGCTTTTGACCATTTGGATGAAAGCCCAACCAAAAAAGGGAAGAATTCAAATGAAAACCCAGCGCTAAAGGCTCTTGCAGATATATCTGAAGCCACTGCAGTAGATCAGACCCTCAATAAAGCTGAAATTTCCGTCTCAGGTGGCGGGGGGCTTTACTCTTCTATTACGGGTGCTGCAACTGCTCTAGCTGGGAAGGTTCTTGGATTTGGCGCCTCCTTGGCTCTTCCGCCTCCCACGTTATATGATAAACGAATATCTTCACTCCAGAATGATCTTGAGGAAATGACTGGCGAGCTGTATGCAGCTGATCTTGCCAAAACAATAGGGCTCTTTCAGCTCAATAAAATTCAGTACTTTCTTGAAAATCCAGAGAAACTTACACCAAAATCTGCAGAGTCCGGCACCCTCAAAAATTTCATTACCATATCTAAAGGAAAAATCGCACTCTCCTTTACGGGCACAGCCTTCTTAGAAATACTACACGATCCTACCTCTAGAGCACTCCTCGAAAAAACATTTGAGGTAAACTTACTAAAAGCATTAAAAAATGGTCTCTCTTCTCTTATGGATCTTAAGCCGGAGTTTGCCGTCCGGCTTGTACAAGATATACTGGTTGATGCAAAGCATGCGCTAGTTGGTAATGCTGCAGAGGCAACTGAAGATGAGCATGTTCGGTTTATGAAGAGGCTTAATCTCAATATTGTGAATGCCCTTTTTCCAAATGGTGCTGCAGATATTGTGATGCCGCTTCCATTCGAGCAGTTTTTTTCAAAAAAAGCATTTGTCACCCTTCAGGAAAAGCAGCTCCCCCGCAAAATCGCTATCTACTATGAAAAGGCGACAAGCGATTCGCTCAAGTATAGGATTTTGGCATCAGCTGCAAATGAGCTAAAGAAGCTTCTGGAGAGCGAGCCAAAAGAAAAAAAATCTCCGACTGAGCCGCTTCCAACCTACAAGGATCAGACGCAGTTTAATAAAGATCTTAAAGAGCTTGTTTCCACTCTGATTGATTACATTGACGACCCCTCATTAAAACTCTTAAAACATTCCATCCTTAAAAAAATAGAAAAACTTGGTCCAGAGCTTACTGGAAAGCTTCTTTCAATAGACATGAAGTTTCTTCTTAACAAAAGACTCGCTGCTGCATGCCAAATCCTTAGTCATGATGGATATTGGCAGCCTGAAAATGGTAAAGAGCGTTTTCATTACGTCCCCCACATCCCAACAACGCGCGAAGAAAGAGCAAAGCTTGATGAAATGCAGCATAGAGAGAAGAAGAGGGAATTTGAAGAAACACTTACTGAAATAGCGCAAGATCTAGACCAGCACATTCTACGCCTTACAAAGGTTCCCGCTGAAAAAAGAGCAAAAAACATAAAGGAGGGTTTAGAGATCATTCATAAAAAAATCACTCATGGGCTTCTTCGAGTTGCCATGAAGCTCTTTCATGCAGATAAACGAATAAGCAAACTTTCTGAACGAGTACTAGAACTAGGAGAAAACCTTAGCCTTAAAGAGGTTCTGAAGCCAGTCAAACGCTCTATTTCAAGAAAAATGTAGCTCTTTTATTTTATCCGAAAGTTATTAAAAAAATAACTTCTCCTAGCCTGGTCCGGGTCAGATGTAGATAACTTGATGAGATGCTTGTTTGTAGCAATAAATCTTGCATAGACGATTTCATATCCATAGAGATAGGCAAGTTCAACTGCAAACTTCGCGCCAAAAACCTTGGCATCCAACCAGGCAATCTGAGAATTGGGATAGTCAGTTTGGATGAGCTTTTTAAATTCTTTGCCAGATTTTGGTATTTTCGCCGCAAAAACATGAGTACTAATAACATAATGACTATTTTCATGGCCGCCAATTATAAAAACCTCGTCACTTGGTAATTGAGCATCTACATAATTGGGAACAAAGCCTGTAAAGTGTAACTTATTAAAGTCAAAGTAGACTTCATTCCATACAACGCCATCAATACGATATGCAGCCTCCCCCTTCCCAAAGCTATTTGCTTCTATCGAAGAGAGGAAAAAAATCGCTAAGGCAAGAATATTTTTAAACATGGCTGATCACGAAAAATAAAGGTAGGTTATAATGCCTGCAAAATAGCCTGCAGCCGCAGGAAGAGTGGCTTTTCGTATGTACCAGAAAAAGTCCACTTTTTCAAGGCTCATAAAGGCAACTCCTGCAGCAGATCCAATGATAAGCATACTGCCTCCAGTACCTGCGCAAAATGCAATGAGAAGCCAAAATGGATGATCTTGTGAAAGGTCATACATACCTTGAGTCGCCGCAACCAAAGGAACGTTGTCAACTACTGCTGAAGCCATCCCAATTAGAGTAGCCACTGCCTCTTTTGAATTAATAGCTGAATCTAGCCACGCGGCAAGTGTTTTTAGGATGCCTGCAGTCTCCAAAGCCCCAACGGCAAGCAATATTCCCAAAAAGAAAAATATACTTGATAGATCTACTTTCGGAAAGATAGAGAGCACGCGAAGATGACTCCTCTCTTCAGTTTTATGGAGAATATCCGTTAAAAGCCAGATAAGCGACATAGAAAATAGAATGCCCATAAAAGGAGGCAGGCCAGTAACCACCTTAAAAACTGGCACAAGGATAAGCGAAAGTATCCCGCAAAATAAAACGAGCCCTCCCTTATGCTCTACATGAGCTCGCTCAATCACCTCTTTTGGGATTTTTCCACTCACTGAAAAGGAGAGGCAAAAAAGTGCAACTGCCGATGAAACAAGACTTGGTAAAAAGAGTTTTTGCATAAGAGGCAATGTAGATACTTGACCGCCAATCCACAGCATAGTAGTCGTGACATCTCCAATCGGCGTCCAAGCACCGCCTGCGTTTGCTGCAATAACGATAGCTGCACCAAAAATCAGCCGATCCTGCATATGGGTGATAAGCTTTCGTAAAAGCACGATCATCACGATTGTCGTGGTAAGATTATCAAGTACTGCAGAGAGAAAAAAAGCAAGTATTGTTACAAGGGCAAGGCAGCCCTTTTTAGAATTTACACGCAAAAAATCGGCTATGATACTAAAGCCGCCATGTGCATTTATTGTTTCAACAATTGTTATGGCACCAAGTAAAAAGAACACCACTTGACTGACATCTGCAAGATGCTCAAGGAGATGCGCTCCATTTTGCTGCATACTGCCTGTATTTGAAAATTGAAGCGCCCAGCAGCCAACTGCCATCAATAGCGCAGATGTTGCCTTATTAATTCCTATTTGATGTTCAAAAATAATGAGCAAATAGCCAACAACAAAAACAGCAACGATCAAGCTTTCCATCAATACTCCTATACGGGATAGACTTTTTTAGCAGAAATGTTCTCTTAAATAAAGAAAAAAGGTATTGTCTGGTTTATGACTGAACTTTATCTTCGGACATCACTACGCCCAGAAAAAAAGGCTGCCGTCACAAAAAAAAGCCTAGCTCTCGCCTTTTGCTCGCTTCTCTTTGTAGTAGCAAGTGAATATCTTTTTGCTTGGCTTGAGCTTTCAGTCCTTTGCCTCTTTTCCCGTATTTTAGGAACTGGAGCGATTGGATTTTCAGCACTTTTACAAAAGCGCCTCTTTGCCAAGGAAAAAAACCCAGATATTCTCTATAGCGATGAAAGGGCACTTTCCTTTTTCAAAGCAAATAAAAGTCTCTTTTCCCTCTCGTGGCAAGATATTGCCTCTTTTCACTTTGTAGATACAGGTAAAGACTACGGCCTTGCCTTTACCCTTAAATCTCCCATTCCCGAGCTTTCAGAAAAGTGCCGCAAGGAACATGGCGTTGATCTCTTTTTGCCAGATTTCAGCGAAGCTTCCTTTTTCTTGCTCGAAAAATGGCGAAACGAGCATGTGGTTATACCCAATTAACTAGAAGACGATGAGCTAGAGCTTTCCCTTTTGCATTTTGATGTAATTCTCGTCCGCACCGGAGAAGATGTCTGCTCTTCATTTACAGAAATAACATAGTAGGTTGTCCTCTTATCTATTGAGTGGACCTTATCTATAAATTGAAGCTCTTCATCTGCCGACACGACTCCAATAAGATTTTTTAAACTATCTCGATATATTCTATACGAAAGCGGATCTGGACCATATGTCGGAGGATCCCACGTTAAAAGATTTGTACTTTTTTTATTTTCAAAGCATCTCGTCTTTATTTGCTTACCCTTAAGATGGCTTGGGGGCATTAAAACAGCTACTGGAGGCTGAGGAGGAGGAGGCGGTGGAAAGCCTGAAAATGTAAGCTGCACAAAGGTTGGATTTTCAAGTGGCAGATAAGAAATTGTATAATTGGGAATGTCTTGCGTAAATTTGACAGAATCAAAGCTGCCAGTAATAGCGCTAGAGGTAAGTATTATATATGTTCCCTGTGCTGCGTTTGGGTCTAAATCTATCTCTAAAACACCGGCAAGAGATGCAGACCCAGTAACTACAACGGAGGATGCATCTCCTTGTGAATCAATTTTTATATGCACCTTGCTGCCGAGCGTGCCACTATTGCTATCTGCTGGATTTAGAATCAAACTTCCAAGGGTAAGCATCTCTCCAGCATCTGGTGAAATTATTCCAGAATTGACAAAGACATCGCCGAGTACGATCCCTTTGCCACTAAGCGTGCCTCTTTGGGGGCTAAATCCAATGTTTCTGCAGATAGAAAAAGCAGCATCCTCTATCTCGCCATTTACTTTAAAATTTGCGTTATTAACTATAACACTTCCTTGATACTGGCATGTGCCGTTATAAATAACAGTTCCATTACCTCTCACAAAGATTCTTGTATTTCCAGCGCCAAAATCAGTGTCATCTGTGAAGGCAACCCCTTCGCCAAGAGTCAAAAGATCAGATGTTCCAAGTGAATTACAGGTAAGAGAAGATCCTGCACGAAGAAATATGCTACTTCCAGCAGCTGAGCCATCAAGTCCATCTGTTCCGCCATCACCACCTGTTCCATGAGCACCAGCTTGGACTGTATTGTTTGCTGTGTTGAAAACTGTTGGAATGCCATCTAGAGCCTGTATTGTGAAGTTGAGGCCGCTATCTACAAAAATAGCACCGCCAAGACCGCTTCCGCCTCCACCGCCTCCGCCGCCAGACCCAAATCCAGTACTACTTGCGCCGCTTCCGCCAGCACCTCCGCCAAGATATCCTATATCCAAACCGCCAAGTGCTGTAATTCCTGCTGAGGGCCCGCCGCCCCCGCCGCCTCCACCACCAAGAGATGGTCCACCATCTGCTGGAGTCGTGCCAGATTGATTAACTCCGCCGCCTCCGCCGCCTCCTCCAGTACCACCTGAGCCGCCTTGAACAGTATAGGATAGATCAGATGCACCTGTCCCCGCACCGCCGCCTCCACCTCCGCCATAGCCGCCGCTTCCTGCTTGTCCGTCTACTTCATTTGAAAAGCTTGTGAGAACGACGCCGCCTCCGCCCCCTCCGCCGCCATCGCCGCCTTTTCCTCCAGATGGAGCAGCACTTCCACCAGGGGGAATAGATCCTTGCGGCTGGGCTCCATTCATTCCATTACTTCCACCTCCACCTCCGCCACTTGGCCCTCCTCCACCGCCCCCGCCAAGAAGAATCCCTCCAGGAAGACTTCCGCCGCCAGCACCTGCCGCGATGCTCAGGCCATATGCACCGCCATCAGTGCCGCCAGTCTGATTCGTGCCGCCAGTACCGAGGTTTGCCGGTGTAAGTACATTTGCGCGAGATCCAATACCTCCCCCGCCGCCGCCGCCGCCATCTTGCGAGGTGACATCTCCTCCATCTCCCCCAAAACCGCCGCCTCCAGCACCGCCCGTAAAGCCCGCAGCAGAAATGGAGCCGCCATTTCCACTAAAGCCGCCTCCCCCGCCGCCGCCTTCATTGCCAGTAAATGAAAGTCCAGTATAACTTCCCCCATTTCCGCCAACTGCTGAGCAGTAATTGATCGATACATTCATGAGCGTTATGGAAGGATTTGATCCATTTAAAAAATTTTGAGGCGCAAAAATCGCACCTCCCGCCCCCATTCCACCACCGCCGCCAGAAATGCCATCTCCCCCATCACCACCTTTTGCAGAAAGATTTTGAAAGATCATATTTTGAATAGTCACATTTCCAATCGGGATGAAAAAACCGCTGTAGGATCCGCTATTGCCATCAATTGTGACTGTGGGAATACTGCCTGGGTTGCCAATTGTGATAGCTACAGGATTTGACGAGTTATTAATGATCGGCAAAATTCCATTCAGCTGAATCGTCATTGGAAAATCAAAAACAATGGCATAGTCATCGGGCATCTGGTTCAAATCTTGATTCATTGTATTTAGGCAGTATCTAAGATCGCCCGCGTCTCCGAATCCGCCAGGATCATTATCTGAGCTAAGAGTTACATTGAGTGTCGTAAGAGCAAAGAGCGAATGAGAAGCGAGCAGCAAAATCAAATACTTGAACATATGTACCCCTTAATTTTTGAAGAGCTTAACTGCTCTCTTAAAAATTTGGAAGAGCTGAAAATTCAATTTTTTGAGGAGTATGGTTTGGCCTCATAGCAAAAGCCACAGCTGCATAGCGGACTTTGCCGCTTTGGGACACAATGTGAGGTGTTGGATAAATCGAAAACTCTGCAAGAAGAGCGCCTGGAATGAGTAAACTAGACAAATCGCTTCGCGTAGGAGAAAAAAAATCCTGTGGAGCGAATGAGGCCTTATAGGGAGAAAGAAGAAGGGCATCATTGTCTGTGCTATCGAGGAAAAGTGAAAATAAAGTGCCATCGTAATGCGGCCTCGAAGCTGCATATGAGGGCAAATACTTGATTACCTTAAAAAGAGTCGTTGGATGAACATCAAGGCTAAGCTCTTCTGCCGCATCTTCAAATATTTTCCCGCATGGATCTTGCATGCCCCCGCATGCATCAAGAAACTGGATGATTTCTGGAATCTTTTTACATTCTGGATACTGAAGTAAAAAAAAGTCATGAAAGTGTGTCGAATAATAAAAGGAAACTTGCGCTCTACCCACTCGCTTTGAATCGTCATATAACCCAAAAAAATCTGTGGAGTAGAAATTTCGCTCTTTTGACCGAAGAAATCGCTCTTTTGCACTGTATAACTTTTGTGCCCAAGCTGGATGCTCGTGCAAAAACTGCAAAAAAGCGTCAAATGTATCATAGAGAAGATCAAATGAGCGCTTTTCAGTGCATACCTCTGCATATCCTTTTTGCCGAAATTGCTCAAGAAGAGCAGCTTGGCAAAGGCTCTGACATGCAAAAAGACAAATAAATAAAACTTTCACTAGACCCATGCACGCATTGTATAAGCTTGCAAGGTTTACTGAAATACTAAACTAACTCAGGAGAGAGAAGCGTTTGCTGTCTAGCTTTCAGCTCCTTATCGACAATCGCTGAGACTGTTGAATCTGACCAGACGTTAAGGGCTGTTTCTACAGCATCCAAAAATGCATAGAATGGAAGAATGACCCCCATGATTGCAAGCGGCACATTCATCGTAGCAAGAAAAGCTCCTGCGAGGAAAAAGCAGCCCATTGGGACACTTGCGTTGCCAACTGCTGCTAAGGTTGCCATAAATATCCAGAGGATCAGCTCAAACGCTGAAAAGGTCATCCCATTAAGCATCGAGACAAAAAGCACTGTGATTAAGATAAAGGCTGCGCAGCCATTCATATTGATGCTCGTGCAAAGAGGAAAGGCGACGCTTGCTACTTTTTGGTCTATATTTCCTCTGTCGACAGCGGCTCTTACAGCAGACGGTACTGTCGCACTTGATGATTTTGTAAAGAAGGCAACAGTGAGGGCTGGAAGCATAGCTTTAAAGAGCAGTTTTGGAGAAATTCCTTTTGCTTTAAGAAGGACGGGAAGTACGACAAAACCTTGTATAACATTTGCGAGAAGTACTGCAAGGAGGTAGAGGCCAATCGTAGTAATTTCGAGCCCTTCTTGAAGATCGCGTATAAAAATTGTAATAAAAGCCCAAAGCGCTATTGGAATGAAGCTCACAATCACTTGAGTAATCTTCATAAAGAGGCTGTAAAAACTTGAAAAAACGCCATGAAGCGTCTCCCTCTGGCTGCTAGGAATAGCAAACATGCCAACGCTCATGATTAAGGCAATAACGAGCACTCCCATCACATTATTTTCTGCAAAAGGCTGCACTACATTAGAAGGCACGACGTTTAGGAGATGGGTCCAGTAACTTCCCTGCTCTGAAAGCTGCATTGTAGATCCAGCAGCTGTCACTCCTTGTACAGGATTTATCACCAAAAAGACAACGAGGGCTACTGCTGCTGCTAATACTGTCGTAATAAGTGTATAGGTAATGACTTTTTTTCCTACAAGAGCCATGGCTTTCATATTTTCCATGCCGGATGCTACGCTTACGATTGATAGGAAAAGAATTGGCGTAGATACCAGTTTGAGCAGATTCATAAAGAGATCTGAAATAAACTCTGCCACACTAAAGACAATGGGCTGAGTAAAAAATCCGGCAATGAGTCCAAGGACTATTGCGATTGCATAAAGAGCTCTAGAGCCCAGATTGAATAATGTCATGTAACCTCACAAGGCCTAAAATCCGGCCATTTTCTACTACAGCTAAAGATGTGATGGCGCCTTTTTGATTTGACTCCATCTGCTGCATGGCATCATATGCCATAGCATCGGGACTAATGGTGCGAGGTGTTTTTGTCATAAGCGCTTCGATTGGCAGCTTGAGCGCTTCAGCATTATACTTTTGCAAAGCCCGTCGAAGGTCGCCATCTGTGAAGAGACCAAGAAGTGTCATATCTGCATCAACAACGAGTACGCATCCCGCTTTTTTGTCAGAAAGCTCTACTAAAACATCGACAAGCAGCTCTTTTGGGTGGCAGAGAGGAAGCAGAGATCCTCTAATCATTAAATCTTTTACTTTAAGCGTAAGCCTCTTTCCAATTTGCCCTGCCGGATGGTTTTCAACAAAATTATCTATGGAGACTTTTTTAGAACGCATGAGCGCCATCGCTAAGAGATCGCCAAAGATCAGCTGCACAGTTGTAGAAGTGGTCGGTGCAATATCAAATGGGCAAAGCTCTTTGGCTACCGGAAGCACAACTACATGGTCTGCTGCCTTTGCTAAGCGAGATGCTGGATTAGAAACAACAGCAATAATACTTGCCCCCTTATTTCTGAGAGCCGGGCAAAGATTTAAAAGCTCATCCGTCTCGCCGCTTTTACTAAGAAGGAGCACCACATCATCTTCTGTGATAATACCAATATCGCCGTGCAGGGCATTGAGAGGCGATAAAAAGCCAGACTTTATGGCACAGGAGTTCATTGTCATTGCAATTTTTTTTGCAATAATGCCGCTTTTACCAACCCCGCTTAAAAAAAGTGTACCCTTGCAATCTAGAAGCATCTCTACCACAGAACGCACAGCATCAAGATTGAGCTTTTCAAAAAAGTGTGCGATATAGCTTTGCGTTTGCAAAAAAAGCTCTTCGATAAGATCTTGATTCTGTGTAACAAGCGGCTGCATAGATATCCTAATAAAAGCAGCCACTATTTTGCCCTCCATCCAGTTAAAAGGCAAATCTTATATACCTATACATCCTTTCTTGAAACTAATCCTTAAATAGGTTTTTATGTTGAAAAAGGTGCACCTATGTCAAACATTGATGTTGCAGTAGCCTATGGCGATGGTATTGGTCCAGAAATTATGGATGCAACCCTCTCCATACTCAAAAGCGCAAATGCAAAACTTTCATTTCATGAAGTTATCGTTGGGGAAAAGGCCTATCTCGAAGGCCATAAGAATGGAATCGAGCCAAAAAGCTGGGACCTGCTGCGAAAATGCAAAGTTTTTCTTAAAGCGCCCATCACAACTCCTCAAGGGGGAGGCTATAGAAGCCTAAATGTTACCATTCGAGCAGCCTTTGGCCTCTATGCAAATATTAGGCCCTGCGTTGCTTATGCACCGTCGGTTGATACTAAATATCCTGGTATGGATCTTGTAATTGTCAGAGAAAATGAAGAAGATCTTTATACCGGCCTTGAGTATAGACCCACAAACGAGAGTTTTCATGCCCTAAAAATGATTACTCGCCCCGGCTGTGAAAGAATCTTGCGCTACGCCTTTGAATATGCAAAGAGTAACAACCGAAAAAAGGTAACCTGCTTTACAAAAGATAATATTTTAAAACTTACAGATGGCCTTTTTCACAAAACATTTGAAGAAATTGCAAAAGAGTACCCTTCAATTGAACACGAGCACTGGATTATCGACATCGGCGCTGCCAAGATGACAGATACACCTGAAAATTTTGATGTGATAGTAATGCCAAATCTCTACGGCGATATTCTCTCAGATATTGCCGCACAAATTGCAGGAAGCGTAGGCCTTGCAGGATCAAGCAACATTGGAGAAAATTTTGCGATGTTTGAAGCAATCCACGGTTCTGCGCCGCGGCGTGCAGGCCAAGATCTTGCAAACCCTTCCGGTCTTCTTATGGGGGCAATACTGATGCTTGTGCATGTGGGGCAGCCTGAATGTGCCTCGCTCATTCACAATGCATGGCTTAAAACAATAGAAGATGGCATCCATACCTACGATATCTTTGATGAAAAAAAGAGCAAAAAGAAAGTTGGCACAAAAGAGTTTGCACAAAGTGTTATAGAGCGCCTTGGACAAAAGCCGCACACTTTAAAAGCAGTCGCCTACAGCCCCATGCATGTAAAACCCTATGCTCCTGCGATGCGAAAGCAGCAAAAAAAGATCGTTGGTTTTGATCTGTTTGTAGATACACATGAAGATCCTGAACATATTGTGAAAAAGCTACAGGGCGTGAAAGAAATTGCATCTCGCGGATCTATTGTCTGGCCAAATCGCCATCCCGAAACCAATATCTCTGACCTTTTGCGTATCCGTTTTGAAGGAGAGCTAGATTTAGTAGAAATCCTGCAAAAGTGCAAAAGCCTCGGCCTTGAAGTAACAGGACATGAAATACTTGCTACTTATGATTCAGAGCCTGGATTTAGCAAAACATGAAAGCGTTAGACCTTGTTAGCTATAGCTATGTTCTCTATCCCAAAATTGCTGAAGCCCCAAAGCAGAAAACACCTCTCCAAAGCACAATAGATGCACTTTTTAAAAAAAAGGAGCTGCTTCAGAGTGAAACAAGAGCATTTACTCCAAAACGAGTAAAAGAGCTAAAAAACCATATTATTTTTATAGATGCACTATCTGATCATGTAGCAAAAAAATACACCCAAAAGTACTTTTTTGTTGCAGCACTCATCATCTGGATAGCTAAAAAACTACACCTTGGAGACTTTGGCGCACTTCAAAGCCTGAGAGATTCCTTTCAGGCACGACTTAGCAAAGAAGAGCTGCACCTTGAATCTCACCTTGTTGCACGGGAAGCCTTAGAGCTTATCGAGCAAGTTAAAAAATCTCGCGAGCACAATCACTACTTCCCCCTCAAAAACAAAAGGATCATCGCTATAACGCCTATAAAAGTAGTAGAAACAGCTCTACACTACTCTACAGTAGATAAAACCGCTCGCCTTGTTGCAAAAATCACCTGCACAGCAAGTGCACCACAAGCAGCAAAAGCTGCCACATGGAGAGAATTTTCCTTTTGGCAAAAGCTCAAGGCTGCAAAAGGCATCTGGCCGATACTTCATGCCATACATGAGCCGATCACACTCTATGAGGAACTAGCAGACGGCACGTTTTCTGAACTTGCACATACTCTTTCCAGAGAAGAGCTCAAAGGGCATATACGCACACTTCTTGAGGGACTAGCGCTTATGCATGAAGCAGGCATACTCCATCTCGATATAAAGGGAACAAACATCTTACTCGGTCAAAAGGGAAAGCTTGTAGGCTTTAGCGATTTTGGCCATGCAGAAGAGCTGCATAGCGAACGGCTCGACCAAAGGCTCAAAGGTCATAAAAGTTATGGCAAATATGGCACCACGTGCTATACACCGCCAGAGCTACTTGGAGTACAGGGCCTGAAAGCAAATGAAAAACTAGACCTTTTGCCATTTGGTATAACTCTCTACAAAGCGCTTATATCGAAAACGCTAAGCTGGACTCATCTAATCCCCCAAGAAATACAAGGCATCGACCCAAAAGTTCAGTACGCCTATGCACAAGCAATACAAGCAGAAGCAGACCGTCTTCTCACCTACCCAGAAAGCTCTCTAGAAGCCTTCATAGGCAAACTTCTCCAGTCAGATCCCAAAATCAGACCAGCAGCTCGGCAAGCTCTGGAAGAATTTAAAAAGGTAGTGTAGAGAAAAATTGCTTACATAGCAATTGCAGCTTGAGCGAGCGCATTCCACTGGGATTCAAACTGCTCTTCGGTAATTTCTCGCGATGGGTACTTTGCAGCGCCAAGGTAGTGCACACCTCTAAAGTTTATTCCAAGCTTTTGGGCGCAAGCTTCAACGCTTTTGACGTTCTCTTCCCTGTCATCTACAAAGATGATTTTAGAAGGACGAAGATTTGCTTTTTCTAGAAAGGCAATCAACGCATCGCCTTTTGAAACATCCTTGCCATTCACAAACATCATGCCATCTACGTAGGTGCAAAAGTTCTGACGATACGAGGGAAGCTCTGTGCATACAAATGCCATCTTGCAAGGAGAGAGGGAGGAAAAATCAATTCCAAGTGAGCGAAGCGTTTCTGCGCGCCACTTTTCCATATTTTCAATTTCACAAAATTGGCCTGTGAGATTAGCGGTAAGGGCTATTGCTGGCACCTTCCACTTTGAAAGCGTTTGGAAAAATGCAGGCATCTCATTTTCAATCAAAATGGTCTTTGATGAAACAGTCATAAGAGATAGAAAGATCATCTGCTTATCTTTTGGAATGGCTCCCATGATGCGCTTTGCGCTTGCACCAAAACGCTTTATATTTTGCATCTGAAATGCAGGGTCATCCGGCTGGACAAGAACCATATCGACATCAAAGATAGCAAGAGTCTTTTCATCAGCATCGCTGAAACAGTTTTCAAATTGATCCATCGTATGGACCTCTATTTGTTCGGCATGGGCCACAAGGCTACTAAAGAGCATAATGAGAGAAAGGATACTGTTTTTCATATAGAGCAATTTTACTCCAATTCCAGCTGTAAAACAATGACTTTTGTACAAAATAATTTTATTGCACAAAATTCAAACACTGTGATATAATTTTTTTTATAAATTGGAGGTTTATGGGTATTAGCGCTCGTACAGATTTTTCAACCTTTTGCGAAATAATGACGGCTTTTAACCAGCAAACAGAGGGTAAAGAGCCTAGAGCACTTGCTATCAACTCTTTTGAGACCCTCCACTGCGTGAGAGAAAAAGGGAAAAGAACTACTGGCCAGCTAAGGCAAATTACCTATTTACAAAAGGTAGCAGAGGGTGCCCATGCGCCAGAAGGCCTCTCCTTTCGCGAAAGATTCAAGCTCATAGATAGCATAAACACCTTCTCTTCAAGACTACATCAAATTATTGATTCAAACCCTAAAATCCCCTCTCAAATTACCTCTATTGACTCAAACCTCCTTAGGCTGAAAAAAAGCCTGCAAATAGACCTTTTGGGCTATCTTGCCACTGCTGTAGAGGTCCTTCAGACAGCACTCTCTTTAATTTAGTGATATTAAATATTTTATTTATTATACTTAGGGTATAGTAAATTGAGGGTCTATGACTGGATCAATAGGCGGGATAAGAGGAGGAAATGGCCCCATTAGGCAAAGCAAACGCCTTGCCAGAAAAAAATCCAAATCTGAAGAAAAAACAACCCAAGTCGCTTCAAAAAAGCGAGAGAGGGAAGAGTTTCAGACCAGCACAAAAAAAGAAATACATGCATCTCGCACGCTTCCTGCAAAAAAGCCAGGACCAAAAAAACATGCTCGCATTGAAACTGAAGAAGCCGTAGATGCAAAAGCGCAAATTGTTTTGAACACCCCTCCCGCACCTTCAGCCCCAACACTTCTCAGTCGAGTAGTCACCTATATTAGACAGCCAGAGGCAAGCGAAGTGGTTGATAAATGCACAGCCCTCGCGGGTGCAGTATTAGGAGGAGTTTTGAGCTACCATCAGGTCTCCCCATTAATTGCACTTCCGGTAGGAATCGCAGTAAAAAAAGTCGTTAGAGAGATACTCAAAACAACTCTTACTGAAACACCTGACGTCAAAGCAACACCTCCCCCAACGCTTCTCAATCGAATGGTCACAAACCTTGCAAAACCAAAGCGCGATGACGTTATAGATGCATGCACAGACGTAGTAGGAGCCGTCTTAGCTGAAGGGCTCAATTATCATGCAGTATCCGCACTAAAAGCAGTTCCTGTTGGCCTTATGACAAAAAAGGTCACCAAGGAAATGCTTCAGAGAAATTTTTAGCCGCACATGCATGAGCAACCACCCTCAAATCCCTTGAGATTATAAGAAAAAACAATTATAATATTTTTCTTTTTTACTAATTATAATATCGATTTCTATTCAATTTAGTAATTGTTAGTCACAATTAATTTATATAACTCTCAGGAATCAGAATGGATCCTTGTAATGCACATATACAGCCAGGTCGCGGCTGGACAGCGTGGAACTTCCTCATGAATAATCGAGATAGAGTGCATGCAGCAGGGATTGATGCAGCAATTCAAGATCTCGTGGCAGACATTCATGCCGTACCTGCCAATCATTTACAAGCCCTTGGAAATCCTCTGCACGCAAGAATCATTCGCGAGCTTCAAGGTGAGCGCTTAAATAGCCTGCCCAAAGCAATGCGAGCAGTACTCTTTCCTGATGTTCAGAGAGTTGAAGATGAAGATTCAGATGACTCTAGCGGATCAGACGAAATTGCCGGCCCATTTAGCGGCCTAGTGGATACAGCTGAAAACATTCTCTGGCTTGTAAAAACTGCACAAGGGGCGCTTGAGATTGGCAAACGAAGCGACATGCTCCTTTGCGCCGGAACCACACTCCTTGAAGCTGTTGATAAATTCTTTAAGGGCGAATGGTACGGCGCTGCCATTCAGGCAGCAGCTGGCACTGCAACGACTGTTCGCATCTATAAAGAGGTATTTCAGCAACGCCAGGGCGTATTTCAGGAGCTTTTAGGAGAACTAGATTCAGGCTGTAAACAAATTCAGCTTTTAGCAGCTTCTGCAAGTAAGGGCATAGAAAATGGCACAAGGCGCATTATCGAAGTAAGTAACCAGCTTGAACGACTCGAACAACTCTCTATCCGAATTGCTCATGTTCTTGAATCTGCAAAGCTTGAAATACTTGAAGCACAAACTGATGCCCAAAAGCTTGTCGAAGATTCAAAAAGGGCATTTGATAATGCCTCGCGACTCATGAAAGAAGCGCACCATCTAAACCTTCGAAACACTGAGAGGCTTACAGCTGTTCTTTCAGAGTTTCAGGAATTTTATAATACACTCCGAAGTGAAGAAACATCTGCTGAAATGCTGCAAAAGCAGCTCGAAGAGATCCACAAACGAACAGAGCACTTTCTCTCTCTTTTCAACGAAATCTCTGCCGAAATGGCTCATGCTGACTGGCTTCGTGCCCAGGGTCTTGCAGCATTCTCGGAGGGCGCACGCCTGCAAGATGAAGCAAATCAAGCATGGCTAAGTCTTGCTACAACTGCACAGCAAAGGCTTAATGAAATTAAAGATGCAAAGCGCACCCAAGAAATTGGAGCCTTAAGAAGAGAGCTGAATGAAGCAGCCGAAGGACTTAGCATGGAGAGGGAACGTCTTTCTGCCCTGCAAGAAATTTCGCGCGATATGCAGAAGGTTATAGGCGAGCTTACACTTGAGGGCCAGGGTTTTAGCTATACACAGGTTGCAGCAGGGCTTGCCGTTGCCGCACTTACTCCAGGGATCATACCAGGACTTACTGCGGGTGCCGCCACGATGGCCCTACTCCAAAATCCCGAATACATTAAAAAGGGTCTTGCGATACTTACCGGAGTGAGAAGGCGCGAAATTGAAGATGCGGAAATCGTCGCCTATGAAACAGATAACGTTAAGGTAAAGTTTGATCCAATATCCTCAGGATTTTGGGGAACCGTCGCTCGAAGGCCGTCGAGAACTGTAGGCTCTGTCGAAGTACGAATCATCAAAGACCATTGGATATCCCTTCGTTTTGATCTACGAAATCCTGCAAAAGCTCTCGATATGACAGAGCTTGGCCGCCTCATGCAGGCACTTGGCAATGCAGAAATTGACCATATCGTTCATGTACTTGCAGAGCTTTCTCTAGTACATATTGACAGAGGCAGCCGACATGAACCAGTTGATGGTCTTTGCCCGGCAGCTTCTCCATTTTTTACAGAACTTCTCTCGCAACATAGCCGAAAGCTAGAAGATGTTGCAAGAGAGGCAGAAAGGCTTAAAGAACATAGATCAAGACACCCACATCCTGCCGAATGCCTTTTTTTGCTAGATCCATCTGGCGGCATTCTCGGCCCGATGAGAGGCAGAAATTCAAGAAGCTCCGGGCTTCTTTCTATCCACCTTGGAAGAGAGCGACTCTTTTTTCAATGCAGCCTCCTCAACCGAAGCGCTATGACTGCCCCCGATTTAATGCGTCTTTCTAAAGCATTAACTCGCGCAGTAGAGAAGGGCTACATTACACAAGAACATGGCAAGCAGTGCATTCAGAAGCTACTTACAATGAAAATTGAGAGAGAAGATGCAGCTCCCATTTGCGGCCTTATGACTCGCAGGCTTCTTACCTACATTGCCAAAGAATTTCATCCAGGAGATGGCGAAGTTTTCTTGCAACATACACCTCAAAACATGCTTCCAGAAGGCACTACTATTACCGCCAGTCTAGAAAAAAGCCACTGGAGACTTTTTTACCAGGGCGATATCGGTACATTGGAAGTGAGAATTAAAGAGATATCGCTTCCACTTGCCTTCAATTTAGACCAGCTCTCGCCGGTAAACGAAGAGAGCATGGTATATTTAAAGACATTTCTAGAAGACCGAATCCGAGCAGAAGCAATAACCAAAGAAGAAGCAATAGCTATTCTAAATCGACTCCAAGATACAATCGTCTATGACTCAAACCATGATCCTCATGACCTCTTCAGAGGGGACTCTATTGAAAATTTGATCCTTCACTTCACTTAGGCATCAATTTTTCAATAAAAAATAGTGTTAAATAAGTAGAAATAAATTAAGTTGGTGCTTTCACAAAAAAATGGAGGTATCCAACGTGAAATTTCAGAACCTATTTACAAGCCTGCTCGTTGCGACATGCGCTCTTTTAGATGCATCGTCGTCTAGCTCATCCTATCAGCCTAGCTCCCCATATGGCACTTGGCAGCCGCTTACAAACCAGCCAAATTTTGTTTCCTATGATTTGACAGACCCCTTTAATCCAGTAGAGGCACCAGGCGGAGCACAAGAGCCAAGGCTTCTTACAGATGGAAGAGTTGTGGTTCAAAATAATGGCTTCTGGGCAACCCCTGAAATGTGGGTGCTTACTCCAGATGAGTATGGCAGTTATGTAAATGGCACATGGTCGCAAATTTCATCGATTCCTTTTACACCAACAGCAACTTCGGGTGCTGTAATGCCAGATGGACGCCTTCTTCTCGCAGGCGCAGAATATATTGATTGGGATTTTAAATTTTTACTTCCAAACTACTGTGCAATCTACGATCCGGTGGAAGGAAGCTGGCAGCAATTTCCTGGACCATTTTTCTTTACAGACCTTTATGGACCACGCGCATCATATGCGCCAAACCCAATTGGCGATGCAGCAAATGTCGTTTTATCTGATGGCACCTTCATGCAGCAAGACAAGATGAGCACTCAAGCTGCGCTTCTTGACTATAAAACGCTTACATGGAAAGAGACAGGTACAAATTCTAAAGCACCACGCTGGAATGATGAAGAGGGCTTGACGCTGCTTCCAAACGGCAAAGTGCTCACTGTAAACTGCTATACTGAATCGCATTTTATCCCAAGTATGTATCCCTATCCTGAAAATCCCACAGGATCACAAATTTATGATCCTAAAACCGGCGAATGGGAAGATGCAGGAAGCACAATAGTAACACTTACAGAACCTGTTGGATCTGAAATTGGCGCTGCTATACTCAGGCCAGATGGTACAGTGTTTCAGATCGGTGCAAGCGGCTATACAGCTATCTATGACTATAAGAAAAAAACATGGTCAGTTGGTCCACAAATTCCTTCAGGCCCAGGTGATGAAGGACAGCTTGGCCAGCAAGATGGCGCTGCAGCTCTTTTGCCAAATGGCAATGTGCTCTTTGGCGCAAGCCCAATAGATCCACTCTTTAGCCCTCCTGTACACTTCTTTGTCTTTGATGGTACATCGCTTTATGAGCAGCCAAATATTCCAAATAGTGTCATCCCAAACACAGCAGTAGGAATACCTGATGCATCATGGAATGTGAGCTTGCTTGTACTTCCAACTGGACAAGTACTAGAAGTTGACGGCTCAAATGATGTACAAATCTACACACCAGATGACAGAAGCTACAATCCAGATTGGGCACCTGTTATCAAAGATTGTCCAAGCAAGGTAGAACCTGGTAAGACATACAAAATCTCAGGCATTCGCTTTAATGGCATGTCGCAAGCTTCAGCTTACGGTGATGAAAGCCAAAATGCAACAAACTACCCGCTTGTTCGCATCACAAATAACAAATCTGGATATGTCACCTACTGCCGCACACATGACCATAGCTATATGGGTGTTGCATCAGATAAAGAAGTATATACATACTTTGATGTTCCAGAAAATATAGACTGGGGCAAGAGCACACTTGAAGTGGTTGCTAACGGCATCCCTTCCAAACCAATACGGATTACTGTAAAGTAATCACCTCCTAACAAAAGGCCTTTTCTTTCGAAAAGGCCTTTTCCCTCGAGTTTGGACATTTGCGTGTGATGCCGAAGGCATCTTTGGAGTGCGGTAA
>CAYWZU010000042.1:0-19949 GCA_964462925.1 uncultured bacterium | reverse complement strand
CCAAATGAAAAGGATGAGCGCGACCTGCATTTTGAACAGGCTTCAAGGCTACTTGCACCAAAAAATAAAAAGGCCGCGCTAAAAATGGTTAAAAAATATGACATAGTCACACCTTGAGTTAATTATTAAAAACTAAGGTGGGTTATCATAATTAAAACGCACAATAAAGAGCAAGCAAGTCACTCCAAAAAAAGCCTCTTAAAACCTATTATAGGGCATTATTGATGTCAAGAAGGTGAATTCGCTAGCTTTTTGCGGCTATACGTAAAATAGATAAGAAGACCAATGACTCCCCAGATAATAAGGCGGATCCAGTTAAGATAGCCAAGGCCATAAATCATTATGCTGCACGTGATGATTCCCAAAATAGGTACAAGGGGAACGCATGGAGTCTTGAAACAAAGCGTGTCCTTATCTTCGCCATTTTTTCGTAAAATAAGGATGCCAATACAGACCAAAACAAAGGCAAAAAGCGTGCCGATACTTGTCATATTGCCTATTAAATCTGCGGGAAGAAAAGCGGCCAAAAGACCCACAAAAAAGGCAAAGAGAATATTTGATTTATAAGGGGTTTTATATTTGGGATGAAGCTCTGAGAAGATCTTTGGCAAAAGCCTATCCTGGCTCATCGAATAAAAAATGCGAGATTGCGCCATCAACAGAACAAGCAATACCGATGAAAGCCCAAATAAAATCGCCACTGTCACAAAATAGGCAAGCCACTCATAGCCTGGCATATAGTTCTGCACTGCATAGGTAACAGAGGCTGTAGCGCCGGATGTGCGAAGCACTTCAACTGGTGCAACTCCAGTCAACACATAGGAAAAAAGCACATAAAGCACTGTGCAGATGGCAAGCGATCCCAGTATGCCAATTGGCATGCTTTTCTTTGGATTTATTGTCTCCTGGGCAGCAGTAGAGACAGCATCAAAGCCAATAAAGGCAAAGAATACCACTCCTGCCCCGCCAATAATGCCTGCAAGACCTCCAAAATGATGCTGGGTACCCTCTTTATCAACATAAATGGATGGCTTTTGTATATAGGGAGTGAGGTTTTCGGGATTGATGAACTGCCATCCAATATAGATAAAGAGCAGCACTATCATGAGTTTAAGCCCCACGATAAGGTTATTGAAAAAAGCAGATGTGGTCATACCTTTAATCAATAGCGCGCTCATAGCCCACGTAATAAGGCATGCAGGCAGATTCATGAAGCCGCCTTGCATGGGACAGTGATTTAAAGAGAAGGGAATAGCTAGGCCTATGTAGGCTAAAAGCTTACTAAGATATGCGCTCCACGCAATACTGACAGTGGCAGCTCCGAGACCATACTCCAAAATTAGGTCCCAACCAATAATCCATGCCACAAGCTCTCCCATAATGGCATAGGAATAGGTATAGGCGCTTCCAGCTATTGGTATCCTGCTTGCAAATTCTGCATAGCAAAGACCCGCAAAGGTGCAGCCAAATGCTGCAAGAATATAGCTTAGCGTAACTGATGGGCCTGCATTATCAGCTGCAGCTGCTGCTGTTCTAATAAAAAGGCCAGCTCCAATAATTGCCCCAATGCCAAGCATAATCAGGCTAAATGCTGTAAGGCTCCTTGTCAGCTTTTTCTGGCCTGCTTGCTGGTAGATGGTCTCAAGTGACTTTTTGGCAAATAAACTGCGCATGAGGCTTGATTTACTAAAGAATATATTTTGTGGGGAAGAAAAAAGAGGGCTCCTCACATACAAATTGCACATGAGAAGCCCAAAATAACCCTAGGTTCAACCTTTTTTAAGGGATAAACCTAGGAAGAAAAACCCTTTTTGATCAACTCTTCTATACTTATTAAACGCTTATTTGATTAATTTGTCAAATAATTTTTAATATAAGCTTTCCCGATGTTTTACGCCCTTCTAGTGCTCTATGAGCCTCTTTTGCCTGCTCAAGAGTATATATGCGTTCAATTTTAAGTTTAAGCCAACCTTCTTGTATAGCCTTGATAACAGCTTCTGATCTAGAGAGAAGCTCTTCTCGCGAGCGAAGAAAATTATTGAGACTTCCCGATGCAAGGGTAAGTGATTTTGGCATTAAAAGCCGAGGATCTATGGGATCCGGTATGCCGCTTGCATAGCCATAAAGAACAACCACTCCGCGAACAGCTAAGGCTTCAAAATCTCGGACGAGCGTAGTATTACCGACTCCATCAATAATGAGATCTAGGCCATGCCCGCTTGTTATACGGAGCGCTTCTTGTACGAAGTTTTGCTTTGTATAGATGATCACCTCATCTGCTCCGGCGGCACGTGCACTTTTTGCCTTATCTTCTGTTGACACCGTTCCTATCACATAGGCACCTAAATGCTTTGCCCACTGGGTAAGTAAAAGTCCCATACCACCGGCAGCTGCATGGATAAGCACCTTTGTCCCTTTCTCGATTTTCCTAAATTCATGCAAAAGATAATGGGCAGTCATCCCCTGAAGAGGAAAAGCTGCTGCCTGCTCAAAGGAAAAAGTTTCTGGAATCGGAATTAACTTTTCTGCCCGAACAAGATTTTTTTCAGCATAGGAGCCGATTTGACCTGTATAGGCAACTCTGTCTCCTACTTTAACAAAATTGACTTTGGGACCTATTGCCTCTACAACTCCAGCACCTTCTAATCCTGGCACAAACGGAATATCACTTGGCGCTGCATAGGTTCCTGAGCGATGATAGATATCCACAAAGTTTACACCTGCGGCATGCACCTTGACAACCACCTCTCCAGCTTCAGGTTTAGGATCTTCGCGATTTTCAATCTGCAACACATCAGGTCCGCCATTTTTTCGTATCACAATTGCTTTCACAATACCCTCATCGGTACTTCTTTTTTTATAGATGCTGGGTTTTTATCTTCGCGAAGCCCTTGAAAAACCGGATGCCTCAAGCTATTTTGCTTCGTCCATTCACTAAATGAGACTTCGCAAACAAGCTTTGGCTTGACCCATGTAACATGGCCACGGGTCTTTGGCGGCATCTCAAAAGGACATTTTTTTGTCTGAAGAGGCTTTAATTTTTTATAGACATCATCAAGCATCGCTTCTGAAAAACCTCCCCCAACTTGTCCTACAAATACTAACTTCTTTTGATCGTCATATACTGCACAAATAAGCGCACCAAATTTTTTTCTAGACCCTTGAGGATCTGTAAAGCCTGTGATGATAAATTCCTGCCGAAGTTTTGTTTTTATCTTCAGCCAACTTCTGCTTCTTGCTGACTCGTAGCGGCTTGAGAGCTTTTTTGCAATAATCCCTTCTAATGACTCTTTCTGAGCTTCTTTAAAAAGCTTTTTTCCCTCTCCAATCACATGGTCGCTGTAGCGTATGTAGGGGCTTGCTATCTCTTTTACAACTTTTTTTGCGATTTCCTTTCGCTCGATAAGTGGCAGATCTCTAAGGTCCTTTCCTTCTTTATACAGAATATCGAAGACGTAGTAGCAAAGGACGCCTTCCGTTAGATTGCTATAATTTTGAAGCAGCTGAAAGTGCGATTTTCCCCTTGAATCTACTACTACAATTTCGCCGTCTAAGATCGCCTTTTGGCTGCCTTGCAGCTCTTTTACAATACTTGGAAATTTTTCATTAAAGAGCAGGTTGTTTCTTGAAACTAGCTGCACCTTCTTGCCATTAAGATGTGCAAGCGCCCGAAATCCATCCCACTTTACTTCAAAGAGCCACTCTTTGCTGTCAAATGGCTCATCGATGAGCGTTGCAAGCATTGGCTTCATTAGGCAGACTTTCGCTTTGGCTTTTTCTCTAGGCTCTCTTGGAGTAAGGACATAATGTCGTGTATCTTAGAAGGCTGAACCTTCTCCTTGCCTTCCTTAGGATGTATCGGTTTGCCTTTTGCTTTTTGCTTGATAAGGGCTTTTACCTGCTCTGTGTAGGTATCCTTATATTCCTTTGGCCTAAATGTGCCAGTAAGCTGATCTATGAGCTGCATAGCCATAGCGAGCTCTTTTGCGCTTGTCTTTGTTTTTGGGATTTCTAAATCTTTTGGCTCTACAAGCTCTGCCTGGTAGCGTAGTTCATTGAGGACAAGCATGTCTCCATGGCACTTTACAACAGCTAGGTGTTCATGATTTTTTAAGACATAGCGTGCGATCGCTACCTTTTTAGATTTTTTGAGGGCATCGCGAAGCAAGCTGTAGGCCTTTTCGCCGTTTTTTTCACATTCTAAAAAGTAGGGCTTCACATAGTAGATCGAATCAATCTCATCTTCATCTGCAAACTGGACAATTTCAATAGTTTTTGACTTTTTGCCGGCCATTTTTTCAAAGTCCTTATCATCGAGCACGACATAATCGCCCGTCTCATACTCATACCCCTTCACGATCTCATTCCAAGGCACTTCCTTATCTTCTTCCTTGCACATCCTAGCATAGCGTATCTGAGAGAAGTCTTTTTTGTGCAAAAGTACAAAGGAGAGCTCTTTTGCTCTACTTGCTGTGTAGAGCCTAACAGGGATATTCACAAGGCCAAAGCTAATAGCTCCTTTCCAAATTGAGCGCATATCCATCTCCAGCTGTTTTAGCCCCCTCTTACCCTAATGTGGGTCAAAAGTAAACTATAAAGTAAAAAAATGATATAATAAGCTTAGGGGGAAGGAGGTTTTCATGAAAGGTAGTTTATACCTGTTTTCAGCTCTATTTCTCTTTTCTATGCTAGCGCCCGTAGGTGCTGAGGTATATACACCGGCCAGGCCGCAGTATGACTATTTTTCCGATCCAAGTTATAGGCCATACGACCAGTATGGAAGGCCAAATTATCCTGGAGGCTACGATAATCGCTATCATCATGGCCAGCCCTATTATAACGATGGCTACCAGCAGCATGGCTACTATAGGCATGGAGGGCCTTACGACAGATATCGCTAGCCCTTCCTAGCAACAATCTTAATCACTTTCTCGGCCTTTAAATAGTACTTAAAGGCCTTTTTTTACTCACAAACTCTTAATTAATTTTAAATTGACTGTAAAGAATCAATTGTTTTATACCAAATGTGTCAGTTGAACTTTATATAAGGATTTTCGATGAAAAACCAAAGACTTAAAAACTTTTTTGGCTCGCTAGGTATCTTCTCGATACTTTTTGCGCCTCTTAATTCAAATCTTGATGCAAAACATTGCTCAAGCTCGTCAAGTAGCAGCTCTTCATTCCATCAGAAAGGCAATGAATATGATTACATCATTGTTGGAAATGGTACCGCAGGCGCCGTGCTTGCAAGAAAACTTTCAGACAATAAAAAACATAGTGTTTTAGTACTAGAAGCAGGACAAAATCTCTCAGATGATCCTATCGTATTAAATCCAAATGCGTTTAGTGTTCTTAATGACCTAAGCTACAACCCTAAATATGCTGTCACGTATGCACTCCCGCTTCCTACCTTACTTCAAACTACGACATATACAGAAGGAAGAATGTGGGGAGGAGGCAGCGCCCACAACTATGTTCAAGCTGTAAGAGGAACTCCGAGTATTTATGACGGATGGGCTACAGCTTCCGGAGATAGCAGATGGACATACAACAATCTTTTGCCTACGATGAAAGGCCTTGAGACATACACCCAAAATGCAACTCCTGTTGACTATGCAGAACGGGGCACCAATGGGCCACTCTATGTGTCGCAAGCTCCTCCAGTAGATGCAGATCCATTCGTTCAGGCCTGCGCAATCGCTACAGGCACATCGATTATTGATGATTACAATGCTCCACCGATGGGAAATATCGGCTTTTCTGCTCAGCAGCAATATGTTACCCCGCCATTTGGCTCGCCAAATAGCATCAGGAGCTTTTCTATCAATGCCTTTTTACCTAGAGATGTGGTAACACACGATGGCAAAGGACGACATGGAAGAAAATTGCAAATCACTTCAAACGCATTTGTGTCAAAGCTTCTCTTTAAAGGCAAGAAGGCCGTTGGAGTGGAGTATGCACTTTCACCAGATAATGGTGAATTTTTGACAGCCTATGCGAAAAAGAAGATCATTTTATGTGCCGGTGCTGTCCATACGCCTGCAATACTAGAAAGATCAGGAATTGGAGATTCAAGTGTACTTACACCACTCGGAATCCCTGTACTTGTTGACAATAAAAATGTTGGCGCTAATCTCATAAATCACTATGGAGCACGCGCTATAATTAGAGGAAATGTAAATGTTGCTGCGATGGGCTTTACTGATGCATCGCCTTATTTCCCAAATGATGGACAACGTAGATTACAGTTCATTCCTGCAAAAGGTAATGGTGTTATCGCACTCACTATGTTTATGGTAGAGCCAAAGAGCAGAGGCAACCTTCACATAGTAAGTCGCAATCCATTTACAGATCCATTAATTAATTTAAATATGTACTCAGATGGTCCATATACCCAGCCTGGCACTGATGCAAACTTAGTAGTATCAGCGCTAAAAATTGCTAAGGATATCGCGACACAATTTGGATCTGTTGTGCTGGCACCACCAAATTATTCAAGTGATGCAGCCTTGTTTGACCAAGCAAGCAACAGCCCATTTGCCACCGTGTCTGCACATATAACAGGCACAACCCGCATGGGAACATCTATTAATGATGGCGTTGTTGATGGAACACTCCATGTGTTTGGAGTGAAAAATCTCATGATATGCGATCTAGGAGCAGCTCCAGTTACTCCAGATGGCAACACAGCCTTTGGTGTATTTACTATGGCACTAGAAGCTGCCGATATTTTAGGAGCGAACTAAGTCGCTACCCTAATTTTAAAGGCAGTAAGCAATCTGCTTACTGCCTTTTTTAGGCCTATCTTGGCGTTTGGTCTAGAGGGCTCGAGTATCGTCTACTTTCTTGGGGATTTTTTACCCTCACCCTGGAACTGGCTGACTAAGGCCTCGTGCTTAAGAGAGCTTCAGTAACGGATCCAACATTCGGTGCCCGAGGTGCAATATCCACGATCAAAACTACATATTTCCCCGCCTTTGGCTAATTCTTCCAACAAAACAAAAGCTGATTGAATCGCGACGCGCCTGAGGGTATCAAACTCTACTTTACTAAAGTCTGTATCCTTTTTTTTGTAAGCGATCATAAAAAGAAAAATTCCGTTATAAATTTTATCCCACTCTATTAGTGGAGATCGTAGATTTACTAGCTCAGTATCTGACAACTTTTTGCCTGAATGTTTGTTGCCATGTTTTTCGAGTGCTGATGTTATTTTTTTCAGTGCTATTGGCAGAATGCCTTTGGCAAGCACGCCAGCACTTTTCTCTGGATTTTTGCCGAAAAAGTTTTTTGGCGGATCGCCACCGTACTCCATTTTTACATAGAGTTCATTAATGCCGCTATTTTGCTTCAAGAGATCTTCTTTAATAGAGTGAATGAGCTCATTTTTTCTTGCTTTGCTCAGTTTGAAAGGTTTGAAAGAAGCATCAGAAATATTCTTTTTCTTTAACCATTCCAGATGATCGCTATATCCAACACGGAGGAACTTTTTTCCTCTTTCAGCAGCAGCAAGCACTGCATCTTTATCAACTTCCATCTGTAGCTTTGCTGCCTCGTTAAGGATAAGATCTACGTGAAGAGGAAAAATTCTGGCAAGCGTTTCGAGACCTTCAGGAGCTGGACTATCTCTCATATGCTCAAGGTCAATGAGTCCGATTTTTCCCACCTTTTTGCCATTTTCCTCCTCAACATAGAGCGGAAGATTATCGTAGCGAACATGATCTTTAACTCCAGGTATATCCCCAATGGGTAACCGACCTCTTTGCAATAAATCACTAAGATATACTTTTGAAAATACTCTTGTTAATTCGCGCACAGCTTCATCAAAGAGATTTGGCTCAGAAAGATAGAGGGCCATATTATAGAATTTGTCTACAGTGATTGGAAGCCTTTGCTCAACAAGAAAATCTTCGCAAAGGTTTGCTCTTGGAATAACTAAATGTGAGCTTTTTTCTGACCGCAAGAGGCTTCTCACATGCTGCATTTGATGAAAGCGAGTTTTGGCTTTTTTTCTTCCCGATAGCTTAAGAACAACATCTGGCATTTCTGCTGGAAGATAAACGCGTGTATTTCCTGTTTGAGCTTCGGGCATTTTGGTTCCGGATTTTACCATCTTGCATTGAGCGCTGTATTTTGCATATAAGCCATTTGGTAAATGAGCCTTTCTTGAGAGATGGCCTCTAATATGTTTTTGGATAGTGATGGCTGCCTGGATTTCCTCTGGAGTAAATGATGGTGCCTTAATTTTCTGATTGCTAAGAGGTTGCTCAGGCTTTTGACATCGGTTGTTATAGATATTCAGAACGTCTATCCTACTCTTTGATAGTGCCAGACAAAGAGATCCTACACCTGCGAAAATGAGCGTTACTGGAAGTGCAAAAATAAAGAGGGCTACTGCAGCAACTTTGCTAAATGTAGAGTAAGTCTTCTCAGTAAAAACAAATGCATCTGGATTGCCAGATATATTCTCTATGCGCACGGTCTTTCCAAATCCAATGCGTAATAAACCTAGGCCAAGATTTGCCGTCTTTTCACCAAAATCGGCCTTATTTCCATAAAACTTACTTCTATCAAAGGATGTTAAAATCATAATAAAAATATTTTAACATATTACTATTTTAAAGTCAATTATTTCCCTAGCAATTAAAGGAGCTGGACCCTGTGGTTATGCAATTTGGGCTTTTTCCCAATCTCCAAAGGTCTTGAAATCAACGCACTTTTTATTTTCAAGCTGCGTGATCGTATATTATTCCTGCGATTTTGGGTCCATGGCGGCATGTAGTGCCTGCCCAACGAATGCTATCGCAATGAGAAGCACTGTAAGGATGATAGCTGGCGGCCAAAGAAGACTCGCATCTGCTGGGAAGGCGACTCTGCCCTCATCCATGAGGACGCCCCAGGAGCAGGAGATTTCTTCGCCAAGGCCAAGGAAGGCAAGGCCGGCTTCTCGTGTTACAGCTGCCATGATGTCAAAGGGAAGAAGAGCCAAAACTGCCAGTATGCTATTTGGCAAGATATGGCGAAGGAGGATGAAGCTATCTGGAAAGCCAATAGCTTTTGAGGCATCGACGTAGAGGAGCTCTCTTTGGCGAAAGGTTTCTGCCCGTACAAAGCGAAAGGCGCTCATCCAGCTAAAGATCGATATCACCAAAATCACAACAAAGATCGATTTTGTCTGTAAAATACTTACGACAAGAAGCAGCATAAAAAATACAGGCATTGCCTCCCAAACCTCTACAAAGCGGCAAAGGATGATGTCGAGCCTGCTTCCATAATATCCAGCAACAAGGCCAAGGGGCACTCCAATGCCAAGCGCAAGCAGAGTCGATATGATGCCGACAAAGAGGGAAATACGGGAGCCAAAAATAAGCGCTGACATGAGGTCTTTTCTATTAATTCTCGTGTCAAGCGTAAAGGGAAGCTTTAGATTTTGGGCCTGCTCGCCTCCGACATCATCTTCCCAGTGATGGTTTGAAAATGGAGGCCAGAGCACATAGCTAATAAGGCCCTCTTCTCGGTTTAACCAGGCTCTTCTTTCGATAATGTAGTCCCGCTCTCTCTCATTTTCAGCTTTTGCAATCAGTTCTTTTTCGTGAGCGAGGTCTATTGAATATCGAGTGTAGCCTTCATGCCCTAAAGCTTTTTTAACAGCATCACTCGTCTTTTTTTTGTTATACTCGTCTAAAACAAGGTTCAATTTTGCATAGTCATTCATATATTCAAGATCGATATCCCAACTTGGCAAAATCGTTTCATCTTTATCTCGGTCAAGCTGCAAAATGAGCGCCTCTTTTTGCTGGTTGAGGTAGGGCGATGAGGCAGGATTGATTTCGGCAAAAAAGCCAAAGTAGCCAAAGAGCACTACAAAGAGAAGAGAGAGAAATTTAAAGCAGCCCCTCTCAAAGAAAAAAGGGAAAAATAGGCCAAGCAGATTAAAGAAGATATCGATTTTTTTGGTGAAAAATGCCGTAGACAGGAGGTAGCGAAAGAGGGGAAAATAGAGCTTTCCCTTATATGCTACTACAATTGGCTTACTTGATGCCAAAAAGGGGGCATAGAGTGCCATAAAGAGAAAAACGGCAAGTAGGGCAATTCCCACGATCCCTATCGGCCTTCGCAAAAAATTTCTTCCGATTGTTTTTATCATTTTACAGCCCCTAGCTGCACCCTCGGATCTAAAAGCATATAGCTTATGTCTGCTACAAGATAGCCGATAAGTGCTAAAAATGACCCCATAAGGGAGGAAAACATCATCACATTGTAGTCTCGATTGAGGATGGCATCGTAGAAGAACTTTCCAAACCCATGAATTTCGAATATGGTTTCAATGATGACAGAGCCTCCTATGATAACGCCAAGAGAGCCAGCTACTGACGTGATGATAGGGATAGCTGCATTCATTCCTACGTGCTTGCAGTAGATAGATGCTTTCGTTGCGCCCTTTGCCCATGCTGTCCGTACATAGTCTTGGCTAAGCGAGTCCAAAAAAACCTGCCTCGACAGCCTTGTCTGAACTGCCATACTTCCTAAAAATATGGTAATGAGAGGCAAAGTGATATGCCTGAGAATATCAAGAAGTCTCTCCCAAGAAGTTTGATTTTCATAGATAGCACTTGGACTAGAAAAGCCGCGGATAGGAAATGGAATGTCCGTAAAGGGGTAATTGTGATAGAGGGCCACTTTTTCGATCAAAAAGGGAGCTACGACAAACACAGGCGTTGCCCAAAGAATCAAAAAAAGCACATTCATCCCTCGATCAAAGAAGCTTTTAGCATAGATCGCCATGAACATCCCAAAAATCTGGCAGAGAACAAATGTAACCAACATAGGCAAAACAGAAAGCGTAAGGGAGATTTTAAGCCTTGAGGCGACTTCGCTAATCACAGTGCGATTTGGATCATTTCTCAAGACGCCAAAGTCAAGAGTGAGCGTTCTCTTTAAATACTTTGCAAGCCGCGTCTCTACGAAAGCGATATAAAAATCAGAATGCTTCTGGGATAAATCCCAGTTTGAAAATAGGGCAAGCTCTGCATCCAGCTCTCGGCTATTTTTAGGAGTTCTTTGGCGGATTTCATCAATAAACAGATTGTTTTTAACAATCTTTTGATTTTCCTCCTTTTCAGCTTCTGAAAGATGCGATCCCATATTCAAAAAGCCAGTAGCTCCACGCAAAAAAAAGTAAAACGCAAGCCTTCTTGTTTCAAATGAAACTTTCTTATCTTTAGCAATCCCCAAGAGCTTTGGCATGACAAATCTTGCCTTATCACTTAGTGCAATACGAAGTTCTGAATAGCGCTTTGCTCCAAGCTCTTCCTTATGCTGGAGCGCTTCTAAATCTTGCATAATTTTTCTAGAGGGATAGGATGGCCAATTATTGTACAGTATAGGAAGGGTAAGACCAAAAAATTCCCTAAATTGCAGGTAGCGATCCTCAGGAGATGCGAGGTTGCTACTTACCCTACGAGAGGCTTCACCACCAGCGCCTATTTCAGACACATATACAGGCTCGCCGGGGGCTAAATTAATAATCACAAAGTTCACTAAGACTATCGCAAAGAGCGTAAGCGGAAGGAGAAGCACTCTGTGGATAATATACCAAAACATCTACCTTCTCCAGGAATACATATAAGATGGCTGCTCCACAACAGCTCCAGGAATTAAATCCTGACGATCTTTTGGAATAAAGATACCCTCTATCCAATTCCAGTATAAAAGCGTAGCCTTGCTTGTGAATAAAAATGTGTAGGGCTGCTCTTCGTAAAGAACTGCATGGAGCTTTCTGAAAAGTTCATTTCTTTTAGAGGGATTAGACTCTACTTCAATCTCGTCAATGATTGCATCTACAGCAGCATTCTCAAAGCCTATCATGTTTGAGGATCCCTTTACATTTGCTCCTTCAGAATGCCAGAGCTGTCTTGGATCATCGGGAGGAGTTCCTAGTGCCCAACCGAGATAGAGCGCATCAAAATGTTTATCCTCAAAGGCATTTGAAATATCTGCAAGATCCATTCCCATCAATTGGCACTGAATGCCAATTTCCTTAAGATTTTGAGCAATTAACTCACAGTTAATCTTGGCAATTGGGTCTTTAACAAAGTAGAGAAGTGAAAATGAAAAATCTATTTTTTTCCCATCGACATCTTTATGCAAGACGCCATCACCAACACTATCATACCAGCCCTCCCCGGCAAGAAGCCTCTTTGCCTGCTCCGGATCATAGGAAAGCGGAGGAATGCTTGAATCATTTTCGCTAGAGCCGTAAAAGAAAGGCCCAGTGATCTCTACTGCCTGGCCATTAAGATTTTGTCTTATAAGACGCGCCCTATCAATTGCCATGGTAAGAGCAGATCTATTTTTTTTGCTTGCAAAAAGGGGATTCTTTTCGTTCCAGCCGATATAGGAAAACTGCCTTGCAAGAAAGTCCAGGCGCATTACTTCTTTTCCACTCTCTTTTTGCTTGAGATATTCTTCAGAAGCAAGATAGCGATCTAGCTCCACAAGGCTTTGAGGGTTGATTACGCACATATCAATCTTTTGGGCTAAAAAATCCCGAAAGAGTGCTTCAGTAGTTTCTAAGAAATAGATGTCGAGAGCTTCATAGAGTGCATGTACTTTGCTGTAGAAATCAGGATTTTTGCGAAAGCGGATCTGCTTATCATCGATGCCATCAAATATCCAAGGGCCAGAGGAGACAATAACTCGCGATGCAAAATGATTTGCAAAGCCTTGCGCCCATGTTGTGCTTTTCCTGTAAAAGTTCTTTTCGCCATCGTCGGGGATCATTTTTGTACCATCAGGATTATACTGATAAACAAATCTGGCTAAGGGACGAAGCTGAGCGAGATAAAAAGGAAGTGAGTAGTTTTTTTGCTTGCATTTGATGATAAAAGTGAGGTCATCTATCACTTCTATATCCTCTAGATCTCGAAGTAAAAAGCGAAGCGTCACAGCGCTTGGTACATCTACGTGAGAATTTGAAAGAGCGTCCCAGAAAAAAGCAAAGTCATAGGCAGTTACAGGATGCTTTTGCAAAAAATGAGAGGAGAGATTGAGCTCTTTGGGAAAATGCCTTACCTCTAAGGGCTGCCAGAATAGGTCATCTCTAAGATGAACCCAAAACATAGTATCTTCACGCTCTTCGATTTTAATCGCAAAGTCTTGGGCCAGCTGCTCATAGAAACCAAATTTCTGTGTGCCAAGGGTTCCCTCGCAAAAGCTGAGCCACTCACTTACCTGGGCCCACTGGCTAAAAGGGTGGAGATTTTCTGGATTGCCAATAGTCGCAAGGCGAAAAGTGCCTCTTGGCTGAAAATTTGGGCCAAGGAGGCGAGGCAGGGTCTCAGTAAAAAAGGGATCTACCTCCAAAATATTTTTATATTTTGGGTCAATATGGGCCCTTGCATGTTCTTTAGTTTCAATTTTTTGGCTATTTTCCGCTGGAAGCGTCTTAAGCTCTTTCTCCAAAAGAGCTACTTGCTCCTTAATCTGAGCAAGCTTCTCCTCTTGGATTAGCGATGACCAGTAAATCATTCCTAAAAGGAAAATTGTGATGGTCCATGCAAGGGTCTTAAGAAAAAAAGTAAGCGGTCGATGCGTTTTCATTTCACAAATAGTTAAATGAGTATATATATGCGGTATTAGGGAATTCTCAATCAAGGGCTTTACTTCATGACGAGCTACACGAAGGTTGACTATAGTGTCGAAGAACAGGCAGCCATTCTTATACAAAAAATTAAGCATTATCTCATCACAACCATTGGAAGAGTACTTGAAGAGGCAAATCCCGAGGAATTTTACCGTGCGCTTTGCTATGCGATTCGCGAACAAATCATGATAAATTGGCAGGCAACGGCAGATACGTGGCATAAAAAAAATGCACGTATTGTCTTTTATATGTCGCTTGAATACCTGCCTGGCAGATTTTTAAATAATAACCTCACGAACCTCAAAAACCTTGATGTCGTAAAGCTTGTCCTCAAAAAAACAGGCAGAAGCCTTCATGATCTTATCGCCTATGAATATGACCCTGGCCTTGGCAATGGCGGTCTTGGCCGCTTAGCTTCTTGCTTTTTAGACTCACTGGCTACCCTAAAGATGCCCTCTAGAGGCTATGGACTGCGCTATCAATATGGCCTGTTCGAGCAGCAGCTGCTCGACGGCGTCCAGTACGAGAAACCAGACCTTTGGCTCCTCTCTGAAAACCCATGGGAATTTAGAAGAGACCAGAGAAGACAGGTCGTAAATTTTTGTGGAAATCCAGTAAAGCGCACAAATTCAATTGGCGACGACGTCTACGACCTTGATAGTCCTGAAGAAGTCTGGGCAATTCCATACGACATCCCGATTGTAGGATATAGCGAAAAAAATGATTTTGCTGTCGTCACAATGAGGCTTTGGACCACGAAAGAATCGCCAAGAAACTTTCAGCTACAACGATATAACGCAGGAAGACTTGATCAAGCTGCTGAAAATACGACACTTACAGATGTTCTCTACCCAAGCGATGTCACAGAAGTAGGCAAGAGAATTAGGCTTAAGCAGGAATTCTTGATGGTTTCGGCATCTGTCAAAGATATCCTTCGTTACTATTTTATAAGCAATCCTGATATTAGTGCGTTCCAAGATAAAGTGCGCATACAGATTAACGACACTCACCCTGCCATTCTCATAGCAGAACTTATGAGGCAGCTTACCTCGCACTACGATCTTCCTTGGAATAAAGCGTGGGAAATAACCCAAACCTGCACAAGCTATACCAACCACACAATATTGTCTGAAGCATTAGAGCAGTGGGATCAGGGACTTGTCAGATACCTGCTTCCTCGCCAGTATAAGATAATCGAGAGAATAAACCTGGATTTTTGCAACAGTGTCCGCAAACAGTTTCCAAACGATGAAGGCCGCATCCATAAGATGTCCATATTAGAAAATAATATGGTGCGAATGGCAAATCTCGCTGTTGTGGGAAGCCATAAAGTAAATGGTGTAGCTGCGCTTCACACAGAAATTTTAAAGCAGTCACTCTTTAAGGATTTTCATGATATGTGGCCTGACAAGTTCGTCAATGTCACAAATGGAGTCACCCATAGAAGATGGCTCCTTAACTCTGATAAAGACCTTGCAGACTTTATCACAGAGCGCATAGGCAAGGGATGGATTTGCGACTTTAGCCAAATTAAGAAACTTTCAGAATTTGCATCTGATGAAGCATCGCAAAAGGCCTTTTTAGAAGTAAAGCGCAAAAATAAAGAGCGTCTTTTGGATTTTATCCATGAAGAAGGGAGACCCCGAGATGCTACCGGCAAGCAGATTCCATCTGATGTTATCATGGGACCTGGCGCTCTTATCGATTCTCAAGTAAAGCGTGTACATGAATATAAGAGGCAGCTTCTCAATGCCCTCAATCTGATCATTCGATATCATGAAATTTTAGAAAACCCAACTAAACCGCGCGTAAAAAGACTTTGCCTTTTTGCAGGCAAAGCAGCAGCAAGCTATGAAACCGCCAAAACCATTATCCACCTGATATGCTGCCTTGCCAAAAAAATTAACTCAGACCCAATTGCAAGTCAGTTTCTCAACGTTGTCTACATTGAAAACTATAATGTCTCTAAAGCTGAAATCATCATCCCAGCAACAGATCTTTCTGAGCAGATTTCTACTGCCGGCCTTGAAGCTTCAGGAACCGGAAATATGAAGTTTGCCATGAACGGAGCCCTTACAATAGGTACTGAAGATGGCGCAAACATTGAAATGCGGCAAAGCGTAGGAGATGCCTGGTGGCCATTTCGCTTTGGCTGCTCTGCAGAAGAGATAGCTGATATGAAGGCAAAACAGAGCTATAAGGCATGGGATATCTACCAGTCTGATCCTAAGATAAAGAAAGCCGTAGATTCTCTGCGCGATCACTCACTCACTTCACATGAGCAAGAGCATCAATCACTAAGTTCGCTTTACTACACACTTTTAGAAGGAAGCTACGGGTCTCAGCCAGATCGCTTTTTTGTCCTTAAAGACCTTCAAAGCTACTATGAAACACAAAACAAAGTAGATGAGCTCTATGCTCAGCCCCTTAAATGGGCAGAGTATGCTATCCACAATATTGCAGGGATGGGCATGTTTTCTACAGACCGCTCGATTTTAGAATACTGCAAAAACATTTGGGATATAACTGCCTGCCCCATCGATACACAGCTCTTTGATAGGGTGCAGAAGGCCTATTTGGAAAGTACGCCGCTTTCCTTACTATAACTTGGGTCAACTAATCCCCAGTAGTCAAGCATCTTCTGATAGGTGCCCTGTTTTTTGAGCTTGAGTAAGCCATCATTGAAGAGAGGAATTAACTCATCAAAGGTGCCAGCTTTGACTATGAGGCAAAGGCTTGTCACAATAAGCGGGCTGCTTGCAACTTTTAATGTATTGGCGTAGAAATTTCCGACAAGCTGATAAGCTCTTATAGAATCGAGAATGACGGCGTCAATTTTTCCATGAACAAGATCTTCCATAGCATAAGTCATCTGATCGTAGGGCTTTAGAATAAAGGAGAGATCCTCGCGGTTCTCTATAAGGCCAGCGTACGCTCGATCAAACCCTACAACCTTATTTTTTAATGAATCGATATCTTTGTAGGTTTCATTTCGCCTTAATACTACGACAGGGCCAAAGGTAAAGAGAGGCTCAGAAATGAGATACTGCCTTCGATTTTGCAGGCTGGCATCAACAACTCCGACTACCCCGTCAGCTCCTTGCATATCGATCATCTCGCCTGTCTTGCCATGCTCAACAGTGTTGATCTGAAGCCGAATTCCCTTCATGCGCGCAATTTCAAAGAGTACATCATCTGTAAAGCCTTGAATGCTCGTCTCTTTTCCTTGCAGGTTTATGCCTTGGATCGTGTTTGATCGAAAGATTGTATATACAGGGCGCTCTGAGCTGCTCCAGAAACATCCTGTGCATGCAAAAACGAGCAATAGGTGCAGTAGGGCTCTTTTCATTCGACAAACTCGCATATTTCCTCTATCCTACTGAGTAAAGCCACTTTCTTTCTAGCACCATTATGTTAAAAAAAGAACAAAATGGCCAAATCTGGCTCGAGTTTGAAAGACTGCAGGAATATCCTGCTGTTCGTCACGCCATACTTTGCCGCTCAGATGATGCCTCAAAACTACTTAAGAGTACGCCAGTTGCCCTCGCCAATCAAGTTCATAAGGATGGCATTTATAGGGTAAAAGAGGGCCATGACGTGCGTGTGCCTATTGCAAATACTGATGCCCTCATCACAGACGTTCAAAATATTGCACTCGGCATCAGGCATGCAGACTGCCAAGCAGCTATTTTCTTTGATCCAGAGCATAATGCAGTTGCCTGCGTTCATGCTGGATGGAGAGGAAATTGTCAAAATATCTACAAAAAAACTATCGATGAAATGGCTAGGCAGTATGGGACAAAGCGAGAAAACCTTATCTGCTGCATTGGCCCATCCCTTGGCCCTGAAAAATCTGAATTTGTAAACTACAAACAAGAACTTCCTGAAAGCTTTTGGCCCTTTCAGCATAGAGAGAATTACTTTAACCTCTGGGAAATTGCTAGGTGGCAGCTAGAGTCTGAAGGCGTTACAAAAATTGAATTTGCAAACATGTGTACCTATTCAAACCCAGATCTCTTTTATAGCTACCGTCTGGATAAAACTGCAGGCCGCAACCTTACCGTTGTCTGGCTTGTATAAATCTTTAGCAGAGTGAAAGAAAGAAATTACTCTTGCTCCTTCACTCTGCGGTAAAAAGAGTTATTCTGAACCCTCGTCAGCAATCACTTCTTCTTGCGGATCTACAAAAGTTCCTGCTGGCTCTTTTGATGCACGAGTCTGCATCCAGCTAAGTGGTTCTCTATAAAGACTCTTTAAGACTGGATCGTGCGCTTCTTCATCTTTGCCGATAGCTTCATCGGTATCAATTTGCACATGTTCTACAGAAACATTTGGAAGCGGCTGGTTTTCGTCATCGTAGATAAGAGGCTCTTCGTCATTCATTGCCGTATCGCTGTTTTCCTCTGTTTCTTCTTTTGAAGAAAAGACTTTATTCCACCAAGACTCTGCAGGTTCAGCATCAGGAACTTGGTCCTGTTTGACTTCTTCTACAGCGCGCTGGACTTCACGGCGCTCATCCTGAAGGGCATTTTCTTCCTCTTCTTCTTCATCAGTTGAGAAAAGATTTTCCCACCATGCGGACTGTGCTGTAGGTCCTGCTTCAACAGTCTCAAAAAGCTCTTCCTCTTCTTGATTTGAGGAGTCCTCATCTGATGAAAAGATACTTTGCCACCAGGAAGGTTTTTCTTGAGTTTGCTCTCCTTCAAATTCAACAGCCTTAGGCTCTTCGATAACTTCTACCTCTTCTTGCATTTGGGAAGATGCATCCGACTCAGCTTCCTGCTGCTCTTCTTTTGTGAAGATACTCTGCCACCAGGATTTGGCAGGCTCATTTTGCTCCTCTTGAGCTACCTCTACAGGCACTTCTGGTTCATTCTGAGAAGCTGCCTCTTCTTGCGCATCTTTTGAAAAGATCTTTTGCCACCAGGACTCTTTTGGCGATTGATCTGTTTCTACTTGGCTTGCTTCAACAGCTGGAGCTTCTTCTTCGGCTATAGCAACTTGTGCTGGGGCATCTTGCTCCTCGTGCTTATCTGAGGAAAGCAGGCCTTGCCACCACGATTTTTCCCGCTCAGCTGATTCTTCTTCAACTACTTCTACTGGAGCTTGCTGCTCTTTTGCTTCATCTTCAGAAGGCATATCTTGTGAAGCTTGCTCATTTTGCTTCTCCTGTGAAAAGATTCCTTGCCACCAGGACTTTGTAGGTTCTTTAGCTTCACTAGGAGCTTCAACTGCAGAAGCTTCTTCTTCTAGAATTGCTACATCAGAAGGTACTGGATCTTCTTCTTTCTTATCTGATGAGAAAAGACCTTGCCACCAAGACTTTGAAGGCTCTTCTGCAAAAGCTTCTTCCTCTTCGATAATTGCTTCATCGTGAGCAGCTGGAACTTCTTCTTGCACATCGACAGCAGGCTGAACTACTTCATCTTGAAGAGTGACGTCTTGTGAAGGAGTTTCTTGCTCCGTTTGCTTATCCGATGAAAAGACTCCTTGCAACCATGTCGTTGCAGGCTGACCTGGCTCTTCAGCGTACGCTTCTTCCTCTTGGATAATTTCTTCGTCATTGATTATTGGCTGCTCATCTTCGGCTGCATCCACTACAGGCTGTACTGTTTTCTCTTGAGGAGGAACATCTTCGCCTGGAGCCTCTTGCTCGGCTTGCTTATCGGATGTCAAGTGCTGCCACCAGGAGTTTGCAGCTTCATCTATCTCTTGTTGCTGAGAAAGCGATACATTTTCTTCCTCTTCAATAATTGCTTCATCATCGATCAGAGGCCATTCCTCAGCTGCTTTTTCGACTGCAGTATCAGCTGTTTCCTCTTGAACTATAGCTACTTCAGCTTGACTTTCTGGCTGCTCTACAATGTTTTCTTGCTCAAGCTCAGGCGCTGTTTGCGCAGGTGTTTCAAAAACAACTTCCTTTTCAACAGGTAATGCCGGTGTTTCACTCAGACTCTCATTCGAAGCCTGCTGCTTTTGCTTATCTTGAGAAAATATTCCCTGCCACCAGGATTTTGAAGTCTCTTCAGAATCTTTTGTTTCCTCTATAGTGGAAACTTCTTCCTGAACTTCGGCAATATTTTGCTTTTCTGCATCTTGAAGCGTCTCTCTTTGCTGAGGGAGAGATTCTTCTTTAGGGCTCTCTGGAAGTGCCTCAGGAGCATTCACGCTTTGCACATCTTCAGCTATTTGGGCATCTTCGACAATTGCTGGCTCTTCAGCCTCCACAACTTGGGATGCTTGCTCTTCTTCTTTTTCAGAGCTAAACATGCGATCCCACCAGCTTTTTGCGGGAGCTTCTTCTTCA
>CAYWZU010000041.1:0-20017 GCA_964462925.1 uncultured bacterium | reverse complement strand
TGATAAGTACCTACTTGCTTGTACACTATTCACTTATACTGTCAAAGACCGTCTTACGTCTTGCGTAAGTTTCATCGTGTTTTTAACGAAGAATGGCACAAATTTACAGAAGCGCGGAATTTTGTGCAAGCGGGGAATGAAAAAAGTTGCGAAATTCTAACGAAACCACTTGCCAATGAGTGGCAATAATGTATCTGATAGCCACATGTCAGCGGCTTTTTGGATAATTTGACTATATGTTGGATACGGATGAATTAAATCCGAAATTTTGCGAAGATTTGCACCATCCCTCATGGCGCAAGAAATCTCAAGTACCATATCTGCTCCTATGGGAGAAACGATGGTTGCGCCGAGTATTTTGCCAGATAGTCGTTTCGCCACAATCTTCACAAAACCATCACTCCTTGCCTCGCAAATTGCTCTATCTGCCTCAGATAGAGGTACATAGTATGCGATGATCTTTTTATTTCCGTACTGTTCGATGGCTTCCTTCTCGGTAAGGCCAATACTTGCAACCTCTGGATCACAAGAAATAGTGCGGGGTATCGCCTGCTTACTATCCATTTTTCTCATAAAAAGAGCAGGCAAAAGAATGTTCATAAGCACTCTACGAGCGTTATTTGCTGCAGAGTGGGTAAACAAAGAATCTCCCGATACATCACCTACTACCCAAATATGAGATCTTGAGCATCTCCCATATGCATCGTGATCTATCCCTTTTTCGCTATAGGTTATCCCAGCTTCTTCAAGATTAAGCTCTTTGAGATTTGGCTCCCTGCCGCAGGCGATCATAAGTTCCTGAACACGAAACTCATACGTCCTGTCACCAGCTCTATTTTTTACAGTTAAGACGTTTTTATCGCCGTCGCGATGCACAGATGAGAGCTCATGCGCCAGATAAATCTCTACCCCTTCTTTGATTAGAACTGATTGGATAGCTTTATAGGCTTCTGGTTCTTCATTTTTTAGTAAAACATCACCCTTTTCGATAAGAACGACGCTCGATCCTAGCCTTTTAAATCCTTGCGCAAGCTCACACCCTATTTGTCCGCCGCCTACTATTGCAATAGAAGAGGGTATCTCCTTCATAGAAAAGAGCGTCTGGCTTGTATGATATGGGACATCGGAAAGTCCTGCTATTAGAGGAATGTGAGGATGGGTGCCCGTAGCTATAACAATATTTTGAGCCGTTATTGCTCTTCCATCGATCTGAATAGTATAGGGATCTTTGAAAGATGAATTGCCCGTAACTGTCTCAATACCAAGATCTTTGAGAACTGGCGGGGTATATTTGCTTCGCACCTCTTCAACAACTTGCCGCACTCTATCAAGTACACGGCTCGATCGGAAGTTATACATTTCCATATCAATGCCGAAGATACTTGAGCGCCACACTTCATGGGCAACATTAGCAGATGCAAGTAAGGCCTTTGAAGGAATACAGCCAAAGTTTGCACAGTCTCCCCCATAGGATCCCTTCTCTACAAGAAGCACCTTTTTTCCAGCCTTGGCAAGCCCTTTTGCTACGACAATTCCAGCGGCTCCCGCTCCAATCACGATAGTATGATAGTCATATCGAAGTTTCATACCCAACCAATAACTAAATTTTCTATTATAAATAAAGAAACTTTTTGATATGAAGCGTAATATGTCCATTTCATCTGCAAGTGACAGCATTAAGCAGCTTATCACGCTCTCTGATCAATTAGAGAAAATTGAAAAAGAAGAGGGAGGCGATCTTACGCACATCTTTGTAAAGACAGTCGGCGAAAAAGCCCTCTTCGAAGCAAAACCTAAGGGCGTCTCAAGGGTATGGCACACGCTCAAAAGGCTCTTTTCTAAGGAAAACTACGCTATTGAAAAAAGCCTTGCTACCATTCAAAACTATTTTTCTCAGGCAAATAGCATTAGTATCGAGGATTATAGCAAGCTAGAAAAAGACTTCAACGCAGTAAACATCGAATCTAAACTCAACAACCTTGCAGAGCGTTTAGAAGCTATACAAGCTCACGTAAAAGCTTCTCGCGAAAAAAAACATAAGAATACCGAAACTCTAGAAAAGATAAACTTTCCCCATATCACAGTAGAAGAAAGACGCCTTGACGCTTTTGAAAATGAACTAAAAGTAAAAGCTCAAGACCTGCTTCAAGATCCTGATGCAGACTATGCCAAGGTACTTGAGGAATTTTCGCGCTATGCGGATGAGACAATTCCCAAAGGAATCACGCGAGATGCCTGCAATAAAAACTTTAGGCCAAAAATAGAAGCTATGCAGAGGGAACTTGGAGAGGCTATATCTGCCTATGTGCTAAGCTCTGTACAAATGCTCGATGCACTTTCACCAAAGGAAAGAAAAGAGCAAATATCCACACTCAGAACTATCATTATGAGCTCGCAAAATATTGAGCTACATAGAGAATTTGAATCCTCTATTGAACGATATGAAGAGCCTGCACATACAACAGTCGAAAAAACAGTAAAAGTTGCAGGAGAAGTCCCCCTCTTTACAATGGATAATCTCTATAAAACGCTCGCCTATGTCGTCTACGATCTTAGCACAAAAGGCCCAGGAAAAATGGTTTCAGTTCCCTACCTCCTGGGACTTGCAGCACCAACACTTGCTCTTCACCTCTATAACAAAATGATCCAAATTGCGCCTGAAGTTGCCTCCAAAAAGGCTTTTGTGGTTACATACCTTACACAAATTCTTACGAAAACTGCACTACCTTACGTCACACATCAGTACAAACAACTTGTCTAAACATGCAAACTTCTCATAGCCCTATTCAAGGCAATGTCAATTTCTAAGTTGTGAAGCGGCACCATAAGCCCTTCAGCTGTATGAGATTCTATCAGGTATTCAATTGAAGCTTGTACTCGATCAAGCTGCTCACTGTGTTTCGTAAGCATTCTATTTATGTCTATGAGCACATTCCATGGAGTTCCAGGCTTTAATTTCGCTACAATCTGGCTGCATCTTGTTTGAATATTCGAGCTGCAAATCTTAAAGCCCTCTTCAATGAGGTACCACCTATCAGTAAAAGGTTTTAGAAGTTCCACACAAAAAGCGACTTGCCTTTCGCGATCGTCAGGATGAGCATGAGCTACATGCTGCAAGATAGTAGAAATTGATGATGCTTTACCATAGGGTAAAAGAGGAAGTGAGGCCTTGATAACATCCTCTGTATACATGTCAGCTTCATCAAAGATTCTTTGCAAATCCCACTGATCGGTAAGTTTCATTACTTCGATCATAGGAGTAGCTCTTGTGATCGCAGCGAGATACTGCTTTATATTTTCTCGTTTTAAAACTTGCGCCCAAACAGACATAGGGATAGTAAGAAGAGTTGCAACAAGCTCGCCAGTTGATCCCTGACTTACTGCTGTTTTTAGCGTAAGAAGGAGAATTTCTTGATCTTGTACCATTTGTAGCATTTTTGGAAATTGCACTAAAGATGCCTCGCGCTCTACTTTCGTAATATTTCGGATTACTTCGACGAGGTGCAGTTTAGCCATTTTTGTCCTGCAAAATGGTACAATTTTTTTTGCATGCGTTAAGATATCGATTCTTTCTTCATAAGAGAGGTTTTCGACAATATATCGATCACTTCCACACACTTCTTGCAGAAGCTGCTCTTCTTTTGCGCGTCTCGCAATATCTGCAGCATCAAGTGCCTCTTTACCACCAGCTACTGCTAAAAGTGCGGCTTTTGCTTGCTCTCGGAGTCTCTGTACGAGAACCTGCTGCGATGGAGTGCAAGCTTTTGCAAAAAGCTCAAATTCGTTATCAGAAAAGCGGCCTATGCGAGCGACAGCCTTTAATACTTGCGATGATTCTTGAGAGCTTATTTCTAGCTGAGCAAGCTTTTCAACGAGCGCGTGAGTTTTATCAAGAGATGCTGTCATAAATATCCTTATTTTATATGTTTACCTATTACTAAAAAGATTCCTACCGCGGCAAGCTGCAGGAGAAGAGAAAAGAGTATGAGGAGCGGGATCGATGCATCATATAAAAGTCCAATGCATGCAGATCCTGCAAACCAAAAAAGGCCAAAGACCCCATTGAATATACCAAATGCAAGGCCTCGCTTATTTTTTGAAACAAGCGTTGCCGCGATAGCTTTAAGAAGCGACTCCTGTGCACCAAGCCCAACCCCCCAAAGGATCGTGCCAAAAAGTGCCGCATAGAATCCGTCTAAGAACACAAAAGGTACATAGAAAGCAGAAATAAGGGATGCCAAAATAACAGCAAAAATCCCCCTTTTATCAAAAAGCCTGCCAAAAATAAGCGCCCCTATTCCCGCTGCAGCCATTGCAGCAGCAAAAAATATGGGAATTGCAGGATCGGAAAGAATGCCTGTTTTTTTAAAGTGGTAGGCAATAAGCGGAAAATCAACATAGCCTGCTGCAAAGCATGAAACGCCCCCAAGATAGAGCCAAAAAATTCTCGGTATTCCCCTCGATTCAAAATGCGGCGATTCTTTTTCAAGATCCTGAGGCGCCGGATAGAGGAGCCAGCACACAAGCAATATGCCAAGTGCGCATACTGCAGGGATAAGCAAAGAGGCAAAGCTCAAGGGATAGGAGTGTTTGTAATAAAGAATTGCGGCAACAAGAAGCGGGCCAATCACCGCCCCGATCTGATCCATTGCTTCGTGGATGCCAAAGCCAAAACCATGCCCTATCTCTTTTGTAGCATAAGAAAGCATGGCATCCTTTGCAGGAGATCGTATCGCCTTTCCAAAGCGCTCCATGATGATGAGCGATGCTGCAAGGTGCCAATTGTCTGCAAAAGCAAGAAGCGGCACAGCAAGAAGATTGATGGCATAGCCTGCAAAAGTAAAGAGCCAGTAGCGAGCTGTTTTATCGCTTAAATACCCAAAGAGAAGCCGAAAGCCGTAGCCAACAAACTCCCCAAGTCCAGATACGATGCCAACAACAGCCCCACTTGCCCCTAAAAGCGCAAGATAAGGACCAACGATGCTTCTTGATGCCTCGTATGTCATATCGGCAAACAGGCTCACAAAGCCCAGCATGAGTACAAATTTGAGGGCCCTTGCTTTCGTAATCGACATAAGCAGTGACTATGCGAAAGCACAAGATATACGACAACAAAAAGAATTTCTTGCTCTTAAACAATATTGAAGTTATCAAAGACGAGGACCGATAAATAAGGAGTCCTTTCTATGAAGAACAACTTTTACAAACACCTATTTTCAATTGTTTTTGCACTAGGCTTGATTGGAACATGCCAAGCATGGGCAAAAGATAAATCTCACGATAGCAATTCCTTCAGAGGAATTTTCTTGCAAGGTAACGGCGATAATTTTGCCGATCCTAACCTTCCTAATGAAGTTAACTGTCCTTTGTTTGATGAGCATGGCAAACATGTTGGCTATGTACACTCCGAACTCTTTTCGGATAGCGCACGCCACACCTTTCGCATGAAGGATAAATCATGCTTTAGTCAATATATTTCAGGAGATATTGTCTTTACGACTACTTCACCAATTACAGACTCTGTAGTCGCAGCCTTTCCTGAACTTGCCCCATATTTAGGAAACGAAGATGCACTAGTTCTCATTGCTGATTCTAACCAGTCAAAAGATGGACCTGGCATCTACAGCTGGAAAAATTGCGGTCCAAAAGGATCAATTTTTCATGACAAAGTAACTTCCCTTACAGTTCGCTGCGTTTTTTTGATTCTCAATGGCAGAACAGAAAAGTGCATCGGATGCTCATACGCTTTTCGTTAATTCATAAAAAGGCAGGGCCGAATGGCCCTGCTAGTCAGAAACTTAGCGACCGAGTTGTGGAGTTTGCTGGAGTTGTGGGGTTTCTTGAAAGTTATAAGTACTACTGCCAGCTGGTTGATCTTGGCCAGGTTGAGCAGGCCCTGGTTGGATTCCACGCTGAGGAGTATAGGTACCCTGAGACTGTGGCATAGGTACCGATGGTTTTACTGTCTGATTTGGAGGCTGTACTACACCTCCAGAGGGCGGGTTAAAGACATTCGCTTGGCAGGGAGCTGCAAGCATGCCAACAAAGAAAAGGGCGCCTAGCAAATAATTCCTAAGCATAACGACCTCCTTGAGGGCTCTCCCCTCAGCTTCATTATACCATATTAGGTTTTTACGTGCTTTTCGATAGCAAGTTGAAGGAGGCGGTCCACAAGCTCTCCATAGGCAATCCCTGATGCTTGCCAGAGCTTTGGATACATACTTGTATTAGTAAATCCGGGTATTGTGTTGATTTCATTGACGAGCAGTTTGCCGTCATTTCTGAGGAAAAAGTCAACTCTTGCCATGCCTGCACAGTCAAGCACCTCAAAGGCGCAAATAGCAAGCTCTTGGACCTGGTGAATCTGGCTGGCAGAAAGATTAGCGGGGATTTCAAGCCTTAACTTGTCATCAAGATACTTCGCTTCAAAATCGTAAAATTCATATGAAGTAATAACTTCGCCTGGCAGGGATGCGATTGGATCTTCGTTTCCAAGTACGGCACATTCTATTTCTCGTCCCTGCACAAACTCTTCAACTAAAATTTTCTTGTCATATTTAAAAGCAGTTTCTATTGCCTCAAGAAGTGCTTCCTTTGTCTTTGCTTTAGTCACCGCAATAGATGAGCCAAGGTTTGCAGGCTTTACAAAAAGAGGCAGACCGAGCTGCTCGATAAGGACATCAAGATCTATAGATTCCTTATGCTGTCTGTAGAGTGTACGAAATTTGGCAACAGCAATTCCTGCATCTCGAAGCAGCCTTTTTTGGATATCCTTATCCATACCAATTGCTGAGCCGCACACATCTGCTCCTACAAAGGGAATTTTTGCAAGCTTCAGAAACCCTTGCACTGTTCCATCTTCGCCATATGGACCGTGAAGCACGGGAAATATCACATCAAGCGGACCTTCTGGCAGCGCCACAGGGGCATTTGTAACGGCTGGCAAGTTGACCTGGGCACTTCCTGTTAAAAGAGCCTCAGCTTTATGTGCAAGAAGGGCTTTGGGTGCAACATGATGCCAATGCCCTGTTTTGTCAATAACGATAGTTACAGCTTCATATTTTTCAGGATTTAGACTCGAGAGCACGTTCTGCGCAGACACAAGAGAGACCTCATGTTCTTGAGAAATTCCACCACACAAAATACCTACTCGAATTTTATTGCTCATTGAATTTGCCTTATTTTACGATTCCGAGACCGTGACCGTGACCGAGACCGTGACCGATTTTTGGTTTTACCACATCGGTCTCGGACACGGTCTCGGACACGGTCTCGAATATGAATTTGTCTCTCATAACAACTTAGTTTTGTCAGGTTCTGAGAAGTTACAGATTGTGGCATATTGTGTTGTTTTCATCTACAAAGTCTTGCTATACTCATGCTATGAAAAATGAAATTCGCTCATTTCCTAGAGTTAAACATCTCCTTTGGATTTTAGTAGCAGTTATTGCCCTTCGCGCGAGCTACTACATGCTTACCGATGGCTTTAGCACCTCTAAAATTAAAAATACATTTCCAGTAACGAGCGAATGGGAACTTCCCCTCCCCTCTGCTAAAGAGCAAAAGCAGCTTCATACTATATGCGAGCAGCCCTTTCACTACCTTGCCAAAGGCTCTCAAGCCTATGCCTTTCTTAGCGAAGACAAACAGTACGTCCTTAAATTTTTTAAATGTTATCACCTAAAACCTGTAGGCTGGATAGAAAAACTCCCCCTTCCGGAATTTTTTGCTAAATCCCGAGATATTGCGCTCGACAAACGCTATAAAAAAATTTCATCAACTCTTGAAAGCTATAAGATTGCTGCAAAGTACTTAAAAGAAGAATGCGGACTTATCTCCATTGAGATTTTGCCCACAAAAGGCATCGATCAAGAAGTTTTGCTTACCGATAAGATAGGCAGAACTCATACCTTCAATCTAAGTGATTATGGCTTTGTCTTGCAAAAACGAGCAGACCTTATCTACCCTAAGCTTTCGCACTGGATTGCGACTCGTGATCTTGATTCTGCAAAAAAAGCCCTTCAATCAATTGTCGACTTGATAGTACAAAGAAGCAAAAAAGGCATCCAAGATTCAGACCCCGACCTTCATAAAAACGCAGGACTTATTGGCACGCAGGCAGTATTCATTGACCTTGGCAGCTTTCACGCAAATCCGGAAGCCAAAAAGCGTGAAGTCTACATCCAAGACCTCTACAAGATCACAAATCGCCTCCGCGAATGGCTAGAAAAGCAATCTCCAGACCTTGCAGCCTACCTAAAACAAGAAATCGAATCTCGTTAACAACTGCAGGTTTCAACAAGGCCTTGCCACAGCAAGTAACTGACAATCTGATATTTGAACTACTAATACGCTATATATATTCCCACTTATCTCAGCCTGTAAAAAAACCATGGGAGTATGTGTTGTCTAATAATTAAATATATTTTATAGATTGGTAAATTGACCTAAGAAAGGTTTTTTGACATTCTATGAAGAAAGTAATGAGCTCTATGCGACTTCTTGTTCTCAGTTTTATTATTGCTTTAACGAGCGGGTGTGAGTCCAAAAGCAGCATTGTTCATGGTTTGAGCGAACAGGATGCAAATGAAATAGTAGTTCTGCTAGAAAAGGAAAATATCCCCACCTATAAGATGGCTGCAAAAGCTGCAGGTGGTCCGGGAGCCCAAAAATTGCTTCTATGGGACATTGCCGTACAGGCAGCAGATAAGGTACAGGCAATGGCCATTTTAAGTGCCAATGGCCTTCCTCGAACCTATAGTCCGACACTTCTTGACCTTTTTACTGCAAGCGGACTAGTTCCGTCTGAAATGGCAGAAAAAATAAGATATGAGGCTGGACTTGCTGCATCACTTGCTACGACGATCAGAAAAATAGACGGCGTGGTAGATGCTAATGTAATTATTTCTTTTCCCGAAGAAAATCCACTCAATCCGGAAGAAACAAAAGGGCCAATTACAGCTACTGTTTTCGTGAAGCATACCGGCATCTTAGATGATCCGAATAGTCATATTAGTAACAAAATAAAAGAACTAGTAGCAGGCGCGGTTTCAGGGTTAAAATATGATAATGTTACAGTAGTAACCGATAGATCCATGCTTTCACTTCCCCTTCCTTCAATTGCTCATGAGTCGCCGCGTGAGTACCTCGAAGTTTGGGGCTTTGTACTTGCAAAGTCCTCACTTTTTTATTTTCAAATGCTTTTTCTATGCCTTTCTATTGTTATTTGCGTACTTATGTTAGCCATCGTCTGGCTCTTCTGGAAGATATACCCTATACTCAAAAAGGCGGGCGGACCAAGCGTGCTTTTTTACCTGAAGCCAATCCCCGATGAGTCTGCAAAAAAAATAGACAAGCTTCCTGAGGAAACTAAGGAAGAAAAACCTCCTCAAGAGTCCCAAGAGCCAAAGGTCCAAGAAAATGTGGAAGAATAAATCATTAAGCACCATTCTCTGTCTGTTACTGCTCTTTATAACAGCTTGCCAATCATCAAAGACTATTGTAAATGGACTTGATGAAAGAGATGCCAACGAAATACTTGTTCTTTTAGCTCAAAAACATATTTCTGCTCGCAAGATAGAGCAAAAAACCTCAGGCGCCGCAGCCGGTCAGAAAATAGTACTTTGGGATGTGGCGGTTAGCAGAGAAAATGCCGTGCGAGCTACAGAAATACTTAGTGAAAATGGACTTCCACGGGTTCATGGCCCAAATCTACTTGATCTATTTTCCTCCTCTGGCCTTGTACCTTCAGATACGGCAGAGAAGATTCGCTATCAGGTAGGATTAGCTGATACTATTGCTAATATGATCCGCAAAATGGATGGGATTGTTGATGCCAATGTGGAACTTTCATTTCCAGAAGAAGATCCACTCAATCCATCCGCAAAGCTACCACCAATAACTGCATCTGTATATGTCAAACATACCGGAGTCCTAGATGATCCAAACAGGCACCTTGCTTATAAAATTAAACAGCTTGTTTCTGGCGCTATTTCAGGGCTCTCATATGATAACGTAAACGTGATTTCCGACCGGGCGAGATTTGCCATTAATCCTTCAATGTTAATTGAGGAGTCGCCTGAAGAATATGTTGAAAGCTTTGGGGTTATTGTTGCAAAAAACTCTTCAGAAGATTTTCAAATATTTTTCGTATGCACCTGCGCACTGATTGTCATCCTTATAGCCTGCCTTCTCTGGCTATTCTGGAAGCTCTATCCCATACTTAAGAAGCGCGGAGGCATCTCCCAACTTTTTCATATATCTCCTCTGCCAGAAGTAACAGAATCTAATACCGAAACAGCAGAAGAGAAAAAACCAGAATAAAATTCGTTTTTGAAATCAAACTAACTGACGCTTCGATATCCACCTAACTATAACGTAGGAGCTAAAGGAAAGTCGATCTCAGTATCAGCCACTTTGTTAAAATAGTTTGTAAACATATTGAATGTTACCAAAAGAACTATCTCACATAGCTCTTGGTCGGTAACTCCCTGCCCTTTTAGCTTTTGAACCTCCTGATCTGAAACTCCACCCCTCTCATCAACAATAGCTTTACAGAAATCTAAAATTGCCTGAGACTTAGCATCTTCTGTTAGTCCCTGGCGCGCCTTCAAAATATCATTCTCTGGAAATTTCATTGCTTTGGCAAGTTGAGAATGGGCGGCTATGCAGTAGTTGCATTGATTGAGCTCTGCCATAAGCAATCCAATTTCATGCCGAAGTTTTGGGGAAAGAGACGTTTTTTCACAGCACTCACTTAAGCTTGCGAATGCTTGTAATGTAGACGGAGAATTTGCCATGTTTTGAAACATCTTTGGTACTCTCCCGAATCTTTTTTGGATCTGATGCAGCATATTCTGTGCTGACTGCTCGACATTATGTTCTGTAACTGGTGTAATACGATTCATATTTTCCTCAAGTTATCTAGTCTACTCAACTGTAACATCTCATTCTTTTCAAAGATATTCAAACATTAGTATAATACTTAATTTTAGAAGTTACCCTATGGACTCTCCAAGAAAATCCACTCAATCCCGAAGAAACAAAAAGGCCAATTACAGCTACTGTTTTCGTGAAGCATACCGGCATCTTAGATGATCCGAATAGTCATAATAGTAACAAAATAAAAGAACCAGTAGCAGGCGCGGTTTCAGGGTTAAAATATGATAACGTCACAGCAGTAAACGATAGATCCATGCTTTCACTTGCTTCAAGAAACTGCAGGCCATCTCCAGAACTTAAAACACCAGTTTGCTTAAGCACTCAAAACAAGTGTGAACTGTGATACTGAGAGGTCTTATCCCGTTTTGTGCTTTTTCGTGACCTCATAGAGAACCGTTTTTTCTGGACTGCTGGACAGCAGGCTATTTTGAAAACAATCGGCGCTTTTACTTTGAAAAAAAAAGCCAGAATGATATGTCCTAAAAAACCTAACCAAAGGAATCTTTTATGAATATACGCCCTTATATTATTGGCTTTTCGACCATGCTCGCCATGCTTTTTGGAATGCCCGAGATTGCCTTTGCTACAAAAAGGGAATCGCAGAAAAAGACTCATAAAGCAGGAAAAAGTAAAAAATGCTGCCGAAAAACATGCGCCCCTATAACTATTTCCCATTCTACTGTCATTGCTAAATCGGGCAGCTACTGCGTAACTCAGAATATAGTTGGAACTATTGTTATAGCTGCAGATAACGTCATATTAGATTTGAATGGCCATTTGATCAATGGCAACCGCGCCCCTTTTGCAATATCAGCTATGAATCAAAAAGATGTGACCATCAAAAATGGCGCTGTAACAAATGCTAGCAGCATCTGCATACAGCTAGGCAATTGCACTGGCGCTACTATTGAAGGCATACAGGCATATAATACAGAAAGTGCTGTGCAAATGGTCAGCTGCTCAAACTCTCAAATGAATAATTTACAAGTGTATAATTGCTTAAGCACATACACTGCACTTATTTTAATTGATAGCTCTGATTCCATAGAAGTCAATGATGTTACTGTACAAAATTGCACCAAAACAGCGACTGCTACTACTAATGAATTTACCTCAGGTACAAGTTTCGTCACGGTTAACAGCGCGACAAATGTAAATTTTACTCGTCTCTTTGTAAACACAAATACTTTTAACAACAGCACAGCTATTGCAGATCAAGCAAATCATTGGAGAACTGCATCAGCAATAGCATTTATACAGTCCCAAAATTGTACGCTGACCGATAGCTCCACATGTAATAACACCGATATTGCAGGTAACTTAGCAACTTCAGATACTGAAGATTATATGCTTCTATTTCGAGCCTGCTCAGATTGTACTGTCACTAGACATCTATCAAATGCCAATGCCTGTACCCAACCGATATTATACTTTTCACTTATCGCCTCTTTAGATTCAAGTAATATGGTATTTCAAGAGTCTACTATAAACGATAACAAAATCGCTATGCTACCTGTATTGTCGGGCGCGTCGTTTGTTCCTGTTATTTGGGTTACTCCTTATTTTGGCGATCATCCTGTAAATGATACTTTAATAAGCCACTGCCAAATTTCTGGCAACGTCGTGGTTGATGGCGGGGCTGGAAGAACAGATACTGAAGGAGATCTCATTTGCGTGTATATATTTGGGTTTTCAGAAACACCTGGATTTGAAAATCGCACTATTATCGAACATTGTCAAGTTAATGATAATAGCATGATCTCGACAGATCCTATTCAATTTGTAGAAGGGATATTAGTTGAGCAGGCAGCAGATGTTACAATTTCTGATTGCACCTGCAATGGCAATAGCGGAGGAGACCTTCTTCTAAGCATCGTTCTAGAAGGGGGCATAGACAATCCATGCCGCAATGCAACTATTCGGAATAGCACTGCCAATAACAACAACAACCAAAACCTCGCCTTTGGCATTACCTTGTTTGGTGATTTTGACTCCACAAGCGGACAGAGCGGAGCATGTGAAAATTGCATTATAGAAAATTGCCAGGCAAATGGCAACTCAGCAACACAAAACTCAGCTGGCATAGCATTTTCGGGTACATCCGGATGCTCGCTTATTAATTGCCAAACAGATGCAAATAACGGATCAGGTGTTTACGCCGGTGTTGTATATGCATCCGCTAATCCAAATCCCCTTAACCAAGATATTAGTATCATAAACTCTTCTGCGAAGAATAATCTAGCCAATGGCTTTGACTTAAACGCCTCGGGCACGAATGAGAACTTTTTGCTTCAAGATAATAGCGCTCTAGATAATGCAAGCATTGGATTTTCGCATGGCAATGCCTTATTAACATCACGATATCTTGGCAATTATGCAAAAGACAACAGTACAAACTATAGCATTAATGGCGGGGCAATCCAACTCTTCTCTCTAGATGTAAATGGTTTCTACACACAAGTAACGGGTGATCCCAATCATTTTAGTGAGTTAGTAAATATTGAAGGGTAAAAGGGCCGGGGGCCGCGATGTGCGATTCTGCGTTAATCGCACATCGGTCGGGTAGCCCAGAGGGATCAGGAATAGGAAAAACAAGCACCCCAACCTGATTTCCCTAGGGGAAATCAGGTTGGGGTGCTTGTCTTTCCGCGCGAATTAGGGATTTCGTATCAATAAACAGGAATTGAATCTAGGTAACTAGATTCGTCAAAGTACATTCATTTTTAATCGTATTATCGCTTGCAAAACTGCTTTCTCATGCAAGCTTTTTGACCTTGACTTACTCCGGTTTTTTAAGAAATGGCAATTCGCTTGTAAGAGCCTCTGGCATCCTCACTTTGCTGTTCCTAAGCGCGCTTACTCGATCTGAGAATACGAAAACTCCAGAGTCTGGGTTTAGGTCCTTATAATTCCAGTCAAATGTATTTTTTAAGAATGCTTGAACTGATTTTTTGAGTTTCCGACTCTTGCCTTTTCCTGTGATTAACGTCACTTTTACAAAAACTGAGCGATCCAGTTTTTGGATTTCGGTATAGAGATGCCAAATCTGCAAAGCAACAAAGTGAAGATTTGGCGAATCAGTTTCTTCCGTACCGTGACTTGTAATAACACGACTATGAAAATCCAGGGTGTAGCATGGCCGATTTTTATCCACACGTCTAAAAGGATCAATCCTTGCTGCATAGATGTTGATAGCATCTTGCAAGGCATGCCTAGCAGTCTCAGTAACAATTGTTATAAACGTTTTATTGCTAAGCCAAGTTTGATCTAAGCATGGTGTAAAATAGTGTTGTGCTTTTGCCAGTTCACTTGCTTTAAAACAGGCTCTAATAAGTTCACGTACGGTACAATCCTGTTGACGCAAGTGGGGGTTTTTTGCAAAAAATTCCTCTATCGCTTCCAGTTCAACAGAAGTTGGACTGTTGCAGTCATTCATCATGGCAAGCCGTATATAATCTGCTGTAAAATAGGCATCACCTCTAAGCTCTGGATATTTTTCAATTGCCGATACGAATATTTGCCTTCTTTCCTCAAAGCTTTGCTTAAGATCGATCATAGCGTAGGCAGGGTATCGAAATGTAGAGCCAATCGGCTTAATAGCTTCTGGCCATTCACGGTAGAGCTCAAGAGTTAAATCAGGGCGCTTCTTCTTTAAATAAAAAGATGCTAGGGCGGTAAGGGTTTCCGCGCAGCTTCTCTCTGTAGCTAAGGAAGTGACTTTATTCCAAACAAGGTTATTTCTTTTTATGTACACCCACATAAGTTCGGCATACAGAGCATTTACTTTTTGACGTGTATCATTCTGCGGGTCAATTTCATACTTTTCGTTAACTAAATCAAAGATTCTTTCCGCTGCAGCTATTTCGCCATATCGCTCATCGCACATCTTCGCAAGAAAAAGCGGTGCAAACGCAAGAGGCATAAAAATCCCTTTTGCTGATAGTCGATTAATTTCTGCAACTGCATCATTATGAGTTTTATTTCTAAATATCTCTACGATTTCGTCAGGAGGCTCCAAAAACTTGTCAGCCTTTTCTAAAGCGTCAAAATCAAGATCTTCTTGTGCCTGATTTTTTGCAGATGCGGAGTACTGTACTGGCTGCATAGGCGACTTTCCTTATTTTGGATCACACAAAAAGTGTAGTAACTGAGCAGAAAATTAGCCAGGCAAATTGCACCCTCTACCTGTATCTTTGCAAAATGAACAATATTGTCGATGCCAATGTAGAGCTTTCATTACCACGAGAGGATCCACTCAAACCAGCTGCAAAGCTACCACCAAACAGCTTGTGATTTTGTTGTTGATCCCTTCGCAGGCGATCCTGTCCATCCTGTTTATTTTATTATTCTTTGGTGTAGATGAGGTAGAGCAAAAAGAGCGCGACGCCAACTATCACGATCTCGCCCATGTAGATCTCTGCCCATTCCAAAACATCAATCCAGTAGTTTCCAAAGAAATAGCCAACTGATATGAAGACGGAAGTCCAAAGAATGGCGCCGAAGTAAGCAAATAGGGCAAAGTAGCGATAGTCTAGCCCAATAGATCCTGCAATTATCCCTGTAAGATGCCTAACTCCCGGGATAAAGTAGCCAAAGAAAAGAGCCCATCTTCCAAAATGTGAAAACCACTCGTGTGCCTGATGCACCCTTTCGCCTGTAATGCCAAACCACGAGCCGAACCGCCTTATGACATATTTTCCAAGGGTTCTACCGAGTATGTAGCTCAGGGTAATGCCTGTAATACTTCCTGCATATGCAGCAACGAGTGTTTGGGGAATGTGGAGCGATCCATTGAACATTAAGACGCCTGTAAGCACCATTAATGATTCATCTGGAATTGGAAGTGCAACGATGCCCAGAGCAAGAAGAGCGAAAAGTGCAAAACTGCCATAGTGCAAAAGCCATTGCGACAATACCTCATGCTCTGTTAAAAATTCCACTTTGCACCTCTAATAAATTCACTATACGATATATTCATTTCTTGTATACTACTCGTTATGAAGAAATGGCTTTTTTTACTCCTTTTCCCTGCGCATGCACTTTTCGGTGTCAATTTTCACGCCATTGTGATTGCCGACACTGCAGATAAAATCATTCATAACTCTGCAAGCGTAGATATAAAGAAGATGAGCCATGCCCTAAAGCGCGTAGCAAGAGGAGCCGGCGCAAAACTAAGACTTAAAGTCCTTTCTGGTAGCCACGTCACTATTGAAGATTTAGAGCGCTGGTACAGCCGGGTAAATATCCGCAAAAACGACATCCTCTTCTTTTACTTTACCGGCCACGGATTTGCCCTTCAGCAGCAAAACACCATTTGGCCCAATCTCTTTTTTCGCACAAACAAAGAAGCGCTTGCTATGGAGAGACTCCAAGAAGTGCTGATGCGAAAAAGGGCTCGCCTCACAATTGTATTTTCTGACTCATGCAATAAATTTGGACCTGTAGCTGAATATGAACGAGCAATAGCTCGAACGCTCAGACCGCCAAAAGTATCATTTGATTTTGCTCCAAAGAAAAAGGGGCTAAAAAAGCTCTTTAGAAAACGACGTGGGAAAATCCTTGCTAGCGGTGCGATAAAAGGCACGCCCTCGTTTGGCTCAAACTACGGCGGCTACTTCACACAGGCTTTCCTTATAGCTTTAGAAGAAGAGTCAAGAAAGTCAAAACCCTCTTGGAAGCGCCTTTTCAAAAAGTCGCAAAAGCTGCTTGAGCATGCTCAGCACCCCCAATTTCAGCTTAATTTTAGATAAGTGCTACAGAGAAAGCTTGGAAAAGGCACTTGTTATTCTTGCAAGCTCTTCTACTTGATCAGACATGTCCTTAAGTGCAAAAACCGCTTTTCGAGCTACTGGTATATAAAGAGGCACGCTTTTTGCTACTTTAAGCCAGCATCTAGCTAGACTGTATGGGCAGAGTTTTTCTTTTGAAGTTTCTATAGTTTTGACAGCTTTGCTGACATCGCTTTTTGCTTCTATTTCTACTATCAAGGCAATATCATAGCCAGTTAAGGCAATTTTTTTTGCCTCTTCTAAAAGTTCAGGGTCTTTGTAGCCCAATCGAAATCGATCGATAATCAAGTTAAATCTCTTATACCTTACTTTCTCTACATCAGGCGGAATTTCAGGTGCTCTTTTAGCTATTTCCATTTCAAGCTCATGTTTTTCATAGTCACTTTGGGCATATTTACTGAGCTCACGGGCAAATTCCAGATTCCTTTCAGCTGCAAACACTACAAGCTGACGTAATATAAAAGACCTCTCTTTCTCTGGAACTTCAAGAAACGTCTCAAGTGCTCCGTTCAGAGTAATGGTTGCCTGGGTGAGGATCACACTTTGAAACCCAAAGGGATTTTTTTCTGCTCTGCTTGCTTGTTTGGCGTAGCCTTTTGCTCTACTAAAATCGTGAGGGGGAAAAAGTTTTGCACAACGTGCATGATAGGCTGCTAGCTCGGAGAGCTTGAGCTTCTTCTGATACCTTCGATTTTCAAGCTTTTCTGCCAAAAAACTATAGTCCTTATTTGAATCGGACTCTGCAATCTCAAGATACGTACTAAATCGCATGCTATAATCTTTGATTTTTATAGCGACCTCCATCGCACCATCAAAATCATTAGCAGCAATTAATTCACGAGCAAGCGTTGCATATCCCTCGTCTTTGTACTCGCCAAGCTTTTCAATGAGTGTTTGAGCCTCGTCTACGTTGTTAGCAGCAATCTCTTGCTTGAACAGCAAAAACCAAATCATGCTGTTATTAGCTCGGTTTGCGGCTTCTCTTGCAGCAGGTAAATTAAAGAGCGCTTGAATACGAAAGGCCAAATTATTGTCCTGTACTCGGTATGCACATTCTTGTGGAATAAGACGAATACATAATTTCAAATTATCTTGAATAAGCCTATTCCAAATCCCGCAGACTCTTCTGGAGCGTCCGAGGTCAGCCTCTTCAACCAGCAGAAAAATTCTTTCAAATAATTCATTAGATACTCTAGCAAATGGGGTTGTAAATGCGCCCCAACCTATTGCCCTAGGTGGTTGCAGAGCAGATGCCATAGAGGCTCCCTTTATTTAATTGTCCGATTATACCTTTTGCACCGATTTTCTCAGGTAATTGAAATTCAATACTTCGGATTTAGTTGACACTTTTAGGGAGTGCTTGTTCTTCCTATTCCTTCCTGCGGCAGTTTTGAGGGCAGCCCCCTGCTTTATCATTACTCCATTTGGAAGAGGTGGCTCTAGGCGATATTTAGGATTTTACATTCTCTGAAAGCCGGAAGCGAGGCTTTCTTTGATGCTAGTTTCTAATTTTTCTTTAAAGATCACGTAAGTCCTGTATCTAAATACGTCCACAGAACGAAAACAGGTGTGAAATTGCGGCAGGTGCTGCTCGCTTTGCAAATTCTCTTCGATGTTAAGCTTTGAGCCAACTGCCAAAGCTCGTGACCCGGTAACTGCATATAAAAAATCTTGTAGTTTATTGATGTCGCCTGAGTTTTCATCGATCCATCTTATAAAGTAATCTTTAACTGTAGAATTGCTACATTGAATCGCATTTTTTACTAATTCCGGAGAAAAAAGGCCCTGTATACGCTCTAGCATTATAGCCGGCGGAGACCACACAAGCTCTCTCCAGTGCTCTTCATCTTCATTATGCTTTGCATACCCCTGTCCGATGGCAAATATCGCTCTGAGTGTTGCATCTTGTTTCGCCGCTTCTAAGAGATTAGCTCTTATGTCTTTCTGAATGTGCGCAAAGTGTCTCTGAACTGTTTCAAGGGACGGATTTCCTTTGGGCGCATCCGGCCTCTCATCTTCATCGGGGTATGCATAAAGTAAAACTTCTTGTGCTAAATCCTCGGTTAGCAGTTGCGGATGTACTATTTTAAGATGAGAAAATCGCTTTTCAGTGGGATTTAGAGTGTCATACATATGGAGCAATGTATTTTCATTTAATCTTTTGTAGGCCTTATGAAGTTCATTTGTAGGAATAGCATGTAGCACGTTAAATAGTAAGGGATCGAAAATTTGACCAATAAGGTATCTATTATTACTTGAATAGCATAAACCCATGAGCTTTCCAATAATTTGATAGAGTCTTTCTTCTTCGTTCGAAAGAGAATCAATATCGCGTTGAATTCGATCAAATTTAGCCTTCACTTTGTTTAGATCAAGCTCGCCTTCGGCATTTTTTAATTCATCAGGCGCATCCTCTTCGGTTAGGTAGGCTAATGCAACAGCTTCACGCAGCTTGGGCTCTGTTAGCGAAGCCACCTTGTGTGGCGGAATGCTTCTATAGCTGCCCTCTTTTGTTTTTTGTGATGCAATCGGAAGGGCGCCACCGGCGGTATTTTCGAATCGTAACAGGTTGTAGTTGTCAGATTCAGCCTGCTCTTTTAGTGACTGGAAAAGATCTGTTAAAAATGTTCTTGTTACGCCAGCTTGATCAATAACTTCAGGTAAACGCTCCAGAGTTGCATCATGTAACTGCACGAGGCGTAGCCGTTCGGCACCAGGATGTTTATCAAAGCAGCTGTATAATTTTTTTAGAACATTTTCTGGATACTTTTTTACTAAAGCGCTGCTAATTTCGATTTTGTATTCATTGTTACTAGATCTAAATCTGGATTTATCATCCCAAAAGGTATTTTCCAGCGCCTCGGCTGCCTTTAGGCGAACTTCCTCACTAAAGCTTTCCTGATTGTTAATCACATAAGAAGCGGCAGTGATTTGCTGTTGCTTCTTAATATTGGAAATTTTGTTTGTAAATAGAAGAAACACAACTCTCTTCTTTACCGAATCACCAATATATTGAAACGCATTAGCATCTTGTTTAAAAGCCTCAATAGCTGTTGCTTCATCACTTCTGACACGAGGTCCTGCGTGCTGCAGATGAAGGCCATTTTGCTTGATGAGCGGTTTCATAAAATCTATAGAATTCCTGAGGTCATCGGACAAATGTTCTATGGCAAAGCTAATGTTACGCAACATAACTGGGTCAGTCTGAAGCCTTTGGCTTGCATACTGCAGCGCTTGGCAAAAAACGCGCAATGATCAAGAAAATCAAGTTCCTCACTATATCGAAA
>CAYWZU010000040.1:0-20360 GCA_964462925.1 uncultured bacterium | reverse complement strand
AATTACCGCACTCCAAAGATGCCTTCGGCATCACACGCAAATGTCCAAACTCGAGTCGGGGGATTTATCCCCCACCAAAACAATCCTTCATTGCAGCTTGAGCTGCAAAATAGCCGCACATGCCATGAACACCGCCTCCTGGCGGAGTAGAAGATGAACAGATATAGAACCCTTTAATAGGAGTTTTGTAGGGATGTATTTGTGCTCCAGGGCCTGTAAAAAACTGCAGTATGTCAGCTGAGCCGCCGTTAATATCTCCTCCCACATAATTTGCATTATAGGCCTCCATTTGAGGAGCAGTCCTCGTGCTGCGTGCAAGTATGCAGTCCTTGAAACCAGGAGCGAGCTCTTCAATTTGATTTTCTATCGCATCCTGCATATCAAGTGATGAATTATTTGGCACATGGCAATAGGCCCATGCAGTGTGCTTTCCAGGCGGTGCGCGTGTAGGATCGAAGAGAGAAGGCTGAACTAAAATTGTGAATGGCTTTTTAGAAACCTTTCCCTCCCAAACAAGTTTTTCAGATAGGGCAATTTCCTCCATGGTACCACCAAGGTGGATAGTTGCCGCTTTTAGGCATTCTTTATTTGTCCACGGAATGGGACCACTTAAAGCCCAGTCCATTTTAAATACACCCGGACCATAACGGAATTTCTCAAGTTTTCTACGATAATCTTCAGGAAAATGATCTTTAGTGATAGCTAAAAGCTCTTTTGGCGTAACATCAAATAAAATAGAGCGGTATTTTGGCAGTCCATCTAGACTTTGAACCCTGCAGTCTGTGATGATTTCACCGCCAAGGGAAAGATAGTGTGATGCTAAGGCATTCGATAATGTACTTGTTCCACCCTGAAGAATAGGCCAGCCTACGCTATGCGCTGTCGCAGCCATGATAATGCCAAAGCTCGATGTGAGCATTTTATCTAAAGGAAGAATGGAGTGTGCGGCAAGACCTGCAAATAGGGCCTTCGTCTGTTCATCAGCAAAAAGACTTGATGCAAGCCATTCAGCAGAAGGAAGGCCATAGTAGGCAAGGCGCAGCATAAGCCAAATATTTTTGGGAAAATGCAGCGGTGCTAGCACATCCTTTGCAAGTGCATTCCAATTTTTAACAAATGGTTCGACAAGGTGTATGTAGGCCTTTTCCTTTTCTTGCAAAGATCTTGCCAAAGAGATTACTGAGCCATCCATAAAGGGATGGGCAAGAGCATGTTCAGGCTCGATCCAGTTTAGATCGAGAGAAAGAGAGTTAAAAAAGGGCGAACTTACTGCAAGAGGATGAACGGTTGAGCAGACATCATGAATAAACCCAGGCAGGGTAAGCGCATCTGATCGCATACCCCCGCCAATAGTGCTTTTGGACTCTAAAACAACCGTTGAGAGTCCCTGTTTTGCGAGTGTTATTGCAGATGCGAGGCCATTTGGCCCGGAGCCCACGATAACGGCATCATAGTTACTCGCTTTACACATTAAAAATTACCCCTTTAGCTTCTTACCTTCAATAGTAAATGATAGTGGTGGAAGCGGCTGGAATGGCACTGTGAGTGTTAAATCATAGTAATCGTAGAAGGAGATAACTTCTTTCCCTGTCATGGTATTTCCATGGACAGTAAAGGTAATCTCGCACTTTGCTCTTGCTAGAGGCTCAAAAGTGCCATCCTCTTGCTTTATAAGCACAATCTGTGTACCAACACATCTGTAGCTATGCTTTGATATTCTTTTCCAGTTTGAATAGTCATCGCTGATTGAAAAGACTGTGCCTTCTGGAAAAACTGTAGTGTCATTGATGACTCTTTGAAGATCAACATCAATATTTCGTACAAGAGTATGATCTGCATTGACAACAACTTGCGCTGCTAGCACAAAGCTTGGATCTGCATCAAGAGTTTGATTTTGAAGCCAAACGCCAACGAGAGGATCTACTTTGTCACATGATGATGATGAAGCGTCCAGATTTGGTGCTGCAAGCAAAAATACGCCCGCAATTAGTGCTAGAATTGATTTTAACATCTTCATTTTTTGCCATCCTTTTATGGTTATAAAACAAAATCGATTCTTGTCAGTTGTTTAAAATTTGTCAAGATTACTCTGACAAAGTTTTCATAAAGTTATCTTCGCTTACAGTGTCGAGAATAATCTTTAAACTCATGATAAGGGGTATGGATAAAAATGCTCCGCTTGCGCCCCAAATCCAGCCAAAAAATATGATTGCTAAGACGACTTCGATAGGATCTAGCACAAATGTTTTACCCATAACATAAGGGGCTACAATATTGCCTTCGACATTGATAAGCACAAAGAAAACTAAAGGAACTGCAAGCATTTGCCAGAGTGGATCAAATGAAACAACAGAGATAACTATAATAAGAGCAAGCGAGATGGCTGCTCCAAGATAGGGAATATATTCTAAAAGAGCAACGATAACTGCCCACAAAATGGGATTTGGAAGGCCAAGGATTGCAAAAACAATAGCAAAAACTATAGCTGAGACAGCATTGATTGCTGTCCTCGCAAATATATAGGCCCAGATTTTTCCCTCTATCTGGCCGACTACCTTATAGGCTTCACTTCGATGTTCTGTAGGAAGAGAGAGCGTGACAAGTTTTGTTAGAAAGCTTTTTTCCGATGCGAGCAAGAAAAAAAGAAATACGATAAAAATAGAAAATTGCACCAAAAAGCCCCACGTACTTGCAAAGACAAGGCCTACCCAGCTCGCTTGTGTTGTTTGCGAAGTCGGTAGATGAAGCGAGTCTTTGATCTTCTGGCTAATTTTAATAAAAAACTCCATAGGATCTCGCAAAAATCCCGTTAATGAAGCTAGCTTTGCATTAAATTTATCAAAGGTTTGTGGAGCTCCTTCCATCCAGCCCTGGGCCTGCGCAGAAAGTAAAAAGATCGTTGCACCAACAACAAAAAGCCCCAGCACGAGGACAATAGCAGCAGCAAGATACTTTGATACATGCCATTTTCTATGCATATAATTTACTAGAGGTTTAAGCAGAAAATAGAACCAAAAAGCAAAAAAGATGGGAATGAGCAGCTCTCCCGCAAAATAGAGCGTGTAGAGAATTGCCAGTATAAACAGTCCCCTAGTTGCTATAGACTGCATATTGAGGTAGTTTGTAATATCTCGAAGGCCTATTAGCTCTCGTTTGTAGATGCTAATTTTTGAGGACACGTCAGGCTCATCTTGCATATCAACCCCGTGACTTAAGTTTTTTTCTTGATAGCAACAAAGAGCTTTTCATGCAAAGCTTAAGTCTCATATATCTTCTTATTGAAATCGCTCGGTGCAAAAAGTGCAGTGAGCGGGCATTTTCATCTGCCACTTTAACTATTTAGTTTGTAAAAATAGCAAAAACTCCTTAGCGTAAAGCTGCATGAATTAATTATAGGAGACTTTCATGAAGCGTAAAACTTCGCTTGTTGCCCTTACGTGTGTGCTTGGAATGTTTTTTAGCATGCCAGCTGCTCGTGCGTCCTCTCATAGCTCAAGCTCATCAAAAGAAGAAGCTTGGGACTATGTAATCGTTGGCTGCGGTACAGCAGGTGCTGCCCTTGCAGCAAAACTCTCTGATCCTGATAGGCATGGAAAGTACAAAAACTCTGTTCTTGTCCTTGAAGCAGGTGAAAATCTCACTAATAGCCCACTTGTGCTGTCAAATAACATTCTTGCAGCAATAGCAAATGTTGGAAATCCCCTCCTCTCATCTGTCAGCCTCACCTATTTTTTAGAAAATGATACTTTTGATACGTTTGCCTACACTGAAGGGAGAACTTGGGGCGGCTCTGCTGCACATAACTACCTGCTTACTGTCCGCGGCGTACCAAGCGTCTATAATTCCTGGGCTGCCATCTCTGGGAATGCAAGATGGTCCTATAACCAGCTTCTAAGCAATGATATGATTCCGATGGAACACTACACCCCAGATGCTACTGTGGCAAATCCATCTCAAAGAGGCCTGAATGGCCCTCTTTTCATCACACAGACAGATCCTGTCGATGGCGACTCGTTCATGCAGGCAGTATCTGCAGCTACCGGCGCGCCATTTACAAGCGACTACAATGACCCTGTCTTTGGAGATGTTGCAGTTTCTGCATCGCAGCAGTATGTAACACCGCCATTTCTTGGGCCAAATAGCCATCGCTCCTTTGCGGCAAATGCCTACTTAACAGGAGATCCTAGCGTTGGGACTTTGCCGATTGTTGATGCAAATGGCAACGGGCTTAATGGAAGGAAGCTCAAAATTGTATCAAATGCCACTGCAAATCGGGTAATTTTCACAAAAACAAAAAAGGCAAAAGGTGTTGAGTATTTTCTTGCAAATTCCCGGGGGGATGCACGCTTTGTACAGGCGAAAAAAGAGGTTATACTTTGCTCTGGAACCTTCGAAGATGCTGCCATACTGCAGCGCTCCGGCATTGGCGACAGGAGCCTTCTCTCATCCCTTGGAATACCTGTTATTTTTGCAAATTCCAACGTAGGTGCAAACATGCAAACGCACGTGGGACAACTTGGACTTATTGGAGATGCGACAACTTCAATCCAGCTTCCAAATTATGGCCTTGCCTTTTATGGATTTGCTCCAAATACAACCACTCGCGAGTATCAAAGTTTAGTGGTGAATTCAGCTGCATTTTTTCCTGCAGGCATCCGTCAAGCGCTTGGCATAACGGATGGAATTACCGTAAGCGGCGTAAATGTAGCTCCAAAGAGCACTGGCACCGTTGCTATTGTAAGCCGAGATCCATTCATTCAGCCGCTTATCAATTTTGATATCTACTCTGATGGTGGTCCAACTGATCCTGGCTCTGATGCAAATAAGGCTGTCCTTTTCTATGAACTCCTTAAGGATATAGCGTCAGAGGCTGGAGGGGTTGTCCTATTTCCACCTCAGGCAGATTATGATGCAGGACCCGCGGCCCTTTTTGCAGATGCTTTAAATACCATCGAGATCAACAACCACGCCTGTGGCACATGCCGAATGGCTAAAACTGTTGCAAATGGAGTTGTCGATGGGGAGCTCAACGTCTTTGGCGTAAAGCGCCTTCGAGTTGCAAGTAACTCTGTTGTTCCTGTTATCAATACAGGAAACACAAGTTATACCGCAGATGTGATCGGCAGAGAAGCTGCACGCATTATTTCTGGATCCTAATTGCCTAAAAATGACAAGCCGGTCCACAATACCGGCTTGTTTTATTTTTAGTCAGGAAATCCCATGATCAAAGCTCTTTCTTTTGCCCTAGCCATAATCTCAAGCCATATTTTTGCTAGCCACATCCCCTACGATAAAGACTATTATACTGACGATACGGTAGCTCAGCTGCTCACTGTGATTACAGCTACAAGCCCAGTACTGTCGATACCTGCTACAACACATATTTATCCTGCCCAGGTAAGCCTTCACAGAATTCCAGCCCTTGCAAAAGCAAAAAAAATCATTGTATTTGACGCTATTCCAGAGGCAAATAAACATCTTGAGGCCGCCTACACAAGGTATAAAAAAAATATCCAAGAACTTACAGAGACCGATTATTACTTCAAAAATACCGAGCTACTCTCATGCACTGAATGGGGACACCTTTCCGGCGCTATCAAAGAGGCACTGAAGCATGTAACGACCCCATTTGTATTCATGCACCAGCATGATCTTGTCCTTGAAAAAAGCTTCGATCTCAATGGCATCATCGCCACCATGATTGCAAATCCCCATGTAAAGTATGTTCATTTCTGGGGAGGTAAAAACAAAAAGTCAAAATGGTGGAATAGAATAGTAGATGAGAAGATCGAAGGCATTTCTCACGTTCCCCTTACTCGCTGTTTTGGCTGGTCTGACCAGTGCCATGTTGCTTCTGTAGAATATTATCAAAATTTTGTCCTTCCTGAATGCGATCACTGCTTTATGGAAACAGCGATGCAGAAGATGTATTCCCTGAGACTTAATCAGGAGGGGGAGGAGGTACATAAAGATTTTGGTACCTACCTTTATGGAGACCTCTCAGATGGACACTACATCAAACACACTGATGGGCGCAAAAATCTGTAAGTAAAGGAAATAAAAGCAGGCTAAAGAGCTGACATGTGGAAATCAATAAACTCTAATTCGGGCTTTGTTTGGTAAAAGCTGCAGAGAGCATCACGAAAAAGTTTTGCTCTTGCGGGAAGGCCTTTTTCACAGTATACCTTAACCTGGTTATAGACAGCCTCTTTGAAGCTTTGCGTATCAGCTTCTTTGCCGTTTAGATTATCAACACTCACAAAAAAGGGACTATTTGCTGCCTTTGAGAGGATCCATTCCATTGCCTGGGGTTTTACCTCAACGCTTTGGAAAAGGGTCTGCTGGTCCTCTGATCTTCCATCTGGCACATACCAGTAGCCAAAATCTACTAATTTCCTCCTCTCCTCACCGGCGATAAGCCAGTGGGCACATTCATGCAGAGCGCTTGCAAAGTAGCCATGGGCAAAAATGAGCGAGCTATGAGGCTGATTTTCATCTGCGGGAACATAGAGGGGCTCATTATCTCCGCGCACGAGCTTTGTGTTGTATTTGGTAAAAAAACAACCATTAAATAAATCTATTAAATCTTGGTAATGATGCATTGCTCTAGAATAGAACAAGAAGGCTCAAATTGCAATTAATTACTTTAGACTGTATCATTTTTGCATGATTTATCTAAGTTCCGCCGCACAGTCACTTTTTTCCCTGTTTCAGTCAAAGGCAACTAAAGAATTTAATGCAAAAGTTGCTGAGATAGAAGCCCTTGCACAGAAAGCATTAGGAAGCCCACATGCGACAGTGACGAGCACAAAACATACTCTTGTTTTAGATATCGGCTATAAAGGGCCTGTCACCTCTTGGTATATCGACCATCTTTTGCGAGTAATGCTAAAGAATGTTGCCGCGTCGAAAGAAGGTTGTAAAATTATTATTTCAAAGGACGAGATTGCAAAAGCTTCCAGCAGCATTTCAAATTATATACATAGAGCCCCATTTGATGTAGAATTCTATTTAAGCGACATCAATAACGACTGCGGAGACGATCTAAGCGAAAACTGTCCTCAGATAATGCAAAAATATACAAGCTGGAAATCAAAACCTGAGGGTGCTCAGCCTGGAATTGTTGCGACAAAACAAAATGAAAAATCAACTATTATCAAGCGCTGTTCAGTGGACGAGGGGCTCGACTTTGCCTTTTTTTCGCTCGCAAAGGATTGCGGAGTAGTTGTGCCGAAAGTAAAAATGCAAACTTCTGGCAACCATTACTACCTCTTTTCAAAACACCTTGGCAAAGACACCTACAAAGATTTAAATGACTATCTTTTTGACCCTTCCTGTTTTATAGACTTTGACACCCTCACAATCCATCTTGGAAGAAAAGAAGATGGAACCTTTGCTGAAGCTATCTCGATTGAACGCTTAAGTGTAGCAAGGGTTATGGTAGCTTCTGCACTTTTTGGATTGAGTGACATTCACAGCAAAAACATAGGCCTTATTCTTCAAAATATTGGCGGGATAAAGCTTTTTCAGCTTGCACTCTGCGACTGTGACCTTATCCCGAAATCTGAAGATCGCAAACTCGAAAAAAAAGCCTACAAATCTCTTGGTGAATGCGTTCGCGAACATGTAGTGAAATTTCACTCCTGGGAAAACCATCATCCACTTCTTAAGCTCCTGTTACACACTATTTCAGATGATGAATTTCAGGTTGCTTTTGAGCAGTTTAAAGGGCAGTTTCCACAAGCTCAAAAAAGGACGAAACCAGGCGCAGATCCTATTGTCAAGGACTTATTACGGCAGCAAAAATCACTCCCAGATCTTCCACACTTTGAAGAAACCTGGAATCGCTGGAATCATAACTTTGGGATACTATGTAGCATATGAGCAAGAAAACTGTAGTCGTAGGCATGTCCGGGGGTGTCGATTCAAGCGTTACAGCGCTTCTTTTGAAGGAGCAGGGCTATGATGTTATCGGCATGTTCATGAAAAACTGGGAAGAAGAGATTGACGGCGTATGCCCTGCAACAGAGGATTATCAAGATGTTGTAAAGGTTGCAAGCCACATAGGCATCCCCTTCTACGCAGTAAACTTCTCAAAGGAATACAAAGAAGAAGTCTTTACGGACTTCCTCGCTGAACTTAAAAAAGGAAACACCCCAAACCCTGACATCCTCTGCAACAGGGAAATCAAGTTTAAACTTCTCCTGGACATGGCAAAAAAGCTAGGCGCAGAGCACTTAGCAACTGGCCACTATGCCCAGAATATCGTACAAGGTGGAAGCCATTATCTTGCCAAAAGTGTCGATACAGCAAAGGATCAGACCTACTTTATCTATACGCTCAATAATGACATCCTCAAAGAGGTGCTTTTTCCAATCGGAGACCTTCCAAAAGGCATTGTACGAAAGATTGCAAAAGAGCATAGCCTAGCTGTGGCAGAAAAGAAGGACTCTACTGGCATCTGCTTTATTGGAGAGCGGAATTTTCGAAAATTTCTTTCGGAGCATCTTGGCTATAGCCCGGGCACTTTTCGAACCTTAGAGGGCAAGGTTGTAGGCAAGCATCAAGGCATTGCCTACTACACAATCGGCCAAAGAAAGGGCCTAGGTATTGGGGGGCCAGGCGATGCCTGGTTTGTTGTAGGAAAGGATGTGGAGCAAAATATCGTCTGGGTTGTGCAAGGATCAGAGCATCCTGCCCTTTATACTGATACACTCACTGCCCATAGTGCATCCTGGGTGCAAAAAATCCCGCCAGGCCCGCTTCCTCTAGAGCTTACAGCAAAGGTGCGCTATAGGCAGCCTGATCAGCCATGCATTTTGGAAAAAATCGAAGATGGAAAGCTCTTTGTTCGCTTTAAGCTGCCCCAAAGAGCAATCACTCCACAGCAATCGATAGTTTTTTACTCAGGAAACATCTGCCTTGGCGGCGCCATTATCGAAAAGGCAGGTCCCACCTACCTTGAAATGCAAAAAACTGTTCCTAACCTTACTTATAGTTTTTAGTTATGCATGTTACAAATCATGAAGTAGATTCAGCCGCACTTTCCCTTCTATTCATAGAGGGAGAAGAGCTCCTGCAACAATGCAAAAGCGAGCTTGCAAAATTGATAAAAGGAAGCCCTGAACACACTCAGCTATTTGATAAAATTCAATCTGGCGAAAAAACTATCCAAGACATGCGTATTGACATGGAATTTCTGGAAAAAGAAGAAGCAGATGCCTGCACGTTCCTAGATGAGCTGCGAAACCATTCTGCTGAGCCTCCAAAAAGCAAAAAAAGGCGCTGTGCGCTCCTTTCATGCCTAAACAAAATTATTAGAATCTTTAGCTCAAGATAACTCTAGATGTGAATGCGATCGAAGAAGTAATTTCTTCTGGCTTCGTTTTGGCCTGTACTACAGGTATTAAATTGACGTTTTTACAAACGCTTTGCACATGAATATATAACAGTAACTAAAAAAATAGCTTCTGCTTTAGGATACAAATAAAAATGGCTGAGTTTAATGATCTAAAGGACACTCACTAGTCCCTTAGATCATTTTGTACTTCATTGCTTTTTGGGTTTTAGTTTGATTAGGCGGCCAAGCTCGCCTTCATAGAACATGTCACCCTTATAGTAAGGCTGGATCATTGTGCCTTGAGTCATTGCTGGAAGAAGTGGAGAGCGAGCGATTTCTTCACCTGTTAGCGCATTTCTCCAGACAGCGTAGTCGTTATGATTATTTCCGGGAATTTCTGGTCCTGGAATATCTGTGCCTACAACTATACGCTTATCTTTTGATCCAATTAAAGCTGTAAATTCTGTTGTTGTCTGATCTACTTTCCAAGCAACCTCTAGGCCTGAATCTGTTAACTTGATTGCAGCGATTTTGCCTGGTAGAGAATCTGTCGCAAAAATCAAATTATTCTCTGCATCTGCAGATACTGAAGCTGGCGCCCAGCTAATTGCCTGATCGCCCTTAGCTGCTGTAGAAAATGCTGCAGCTACAAGCGGAGGGATAGGATCACCTAAAAAGGGCTGTATGGAAAATTGACGAGATGCATCTGACTGGTTTATCGCAATAACGCTTAATGCTGTAGCAGACGGAAGCGTATTGACCTGGCCGACGATCCAGTCATTCATTACAACATATGAAGTTGCCGTGGTCTGACCAGATAATGTAACAGTACCCGGATTCCAAGAAGGATCAGGAATAAATCTTCCCTTTTTTACTCGGTAGCGTATTACCGTGTCAGCCTCTACTAAATAGACGTATGTATGCTTTTTATGCTCTCCGATTGTTGGACGGGCAGCAACTGGAGCTGGAAGCGTAATTGAATGGATTACCTTCATCTTTTCTGGATCGACTGAAACAAGTAGCGAAGGAGGAACATCCGTTGGATCCGGGCAGTCAAGAAGAGCATCTGGACCTTGAAGCGAGCATCCTTCTTGACGATAGAGCGATTTCATAATAAGTGTGCCATCTGGAGCCGCATTAAAGCCATTATAGCACGTATTTTTAGGCAGTCCTCCACCTGTTGGCAAAGTAAGCGTCTTTACAGTAATGCCTGTTTTAGGATCTATTTTTGAAAGGCGGTAGCCATAGATGACATAGATATAGCCATCTCTTAGAATTGCCATGGAACCGGGATAGTCCCACTCGCCATTTTCACTCGTATTTATAAGCTGGTTATACCAGATAGGCTCTAATGTGCAGGGATCAACTTTTGCAACAAACGCGCCTATAGATCCCGGCTCATCACCATAGCCTCCGCCGTAAATAAAGACATTCTTACAACCCTCATAACACATGTTATATCCAGATGGATAGAGCGTCGTAGACGAATAGGTAATAACTTGGTTATTTCCCCTAAAAGATCCTGCAAATTTTGCATCAGGAAAAAGATGAGAGCGGCCTGAGTCATAATGCTCAAAAGCATCTAATGAGTCATACCATGGGAGATTATCACTAACAAGTGTTGAAGTTTGAAGGACGAGGACTAAGAGGGCACAAAATACTTTCATAGCTACCTTCCTTAATGTATAAGAATTTTATATTCTTCTTTCCGGAAATTAGTCAAGTTGCTATACAAGCAGGCTCTATGGAAGCTGAAATTTTACACAGGGCGCAATTTGGCCTAAATCTTACCTTTCACTACATTTATCCACCGCTTAGCATTGGACTTTCTGTAGCCCTCATTATTTTTGAATGGCTCTATCTGAAAACAAAAGATGCCGTTTGGGAAGGTGTTACCAAATTTTGGATTCGCGTCTTTGCACTGACCTTTGCACTTGGCGTTGCAACTGGTGTTCCACTTGTTTTTGGCTTTGGTACAAACTGGTCAAGGTGGTCGCTCTATGTGGGAGATGTACTCGGCTCGGTACTTGCAGCTGAAGGGCTCTTTGCCTTTACAATGGAAGCGGGATCTCTTGGCATCCTCCTCTTTGGCTGGAATAGAGTCTCCAAAAAGATGCATTTTCTTGCCACATGCGGTGTAGCAGTTGGCGCACATTTTAGCGGAGTATGGATCACAAATGTAAACTCCTGGATGCAGACACCAGCTGGCTACGTTATCAAAAAAAATGCAAATGGCATCGAATATGCAGCCGTCACTGACTGGTGGCAGATGGCCTTTAACCCATCAGCACTTTCGCACCTTACCCATGTTATTTTAGGCTGCTGGCTTGCCGGTGCATTCCTACTCATAAGCATTGCAAGCTACTACCTGCTTAAAAAGCGCTATATTGATTTTTCGATCCGCTCCATAAAAGTAGGTCTTACGATTGCGATAGTAAGCACTATCTTGCAGATGGTCTCTGCAGATCATTTAGCAAGCCTCATCGCAAAATATAATCCTGTGAAATTCGCAGCCTTTGAGGGTGTTTTTAAAACGGAAGAATCAACACCTGTCTATGCTCTTGGCTATGTAGATGTCGAAAAAGAAGAGGTCCATGGCATTGCCATTCCTGGAGGCCTTAGCTTTTTAGTCCATAAGGATACTACAACTCCCGTTGCAGGCCTCGATCAAGCACCAAAAGATCTTTGGCCATCTGTGCAGGCTGTCTTTCAGGTCTATCACATCATGGTACTTAGCTGGGTCTTTATGTTTATCGCCTGCGTCTTTGGGATATGGATCTGGAGAAAAAAGAGGTGGCTCGAGCATCCTCGCATACTTAAATACTTTGTTATCTCTGTTGCATTTCCACAGATAGGCAATATGGCAGGGTGGTACTCTACATGTCTTGGCAGGCAGCCTTGGGCAGTTCATAAACTCCTCAAAACAAAAGATGCCTACTCTCCCACCGTTACCGCAAATGAAGCACTCTTTACCCTCTGCCTCTATATATTTATCTACGTCAGCCTCTTTGCCCTCTTTTGCTTTTTGCTAGACCATAAGATTAAACATGGCCCCACCGATCTCCCAGAAGAATCTCCTTACAGAGACATTTACAAAACGGCATAACTCATGGAACTTTCTACCCTTCAGCTTCTTTGGTATGTCATCTTTATAACCGCGATATTTGCCTATGCGGCACTAGATGGTTTTGATCTAGGAGTCGGGTGCCTGCATCTTTTTGCCAATAATGATAGAGATCGCCGGATCTTTATGAATGCTATCGGGCCCGTCTGGGACTCAAATTCTCTCTGGGTAGTAATTACTGGAGGTGCCCTTCTTGCAGGATTTCCGCCTGCATTTAGCGAGCTTTTATCTGCTCTTTATATACCGATGATGCTTTTGATCTTTTGTTTTACCTATCGAGCAGTTGCCATTGAGTTTAGAAGCAAGATAGCCTCCCCAAAATGGCGATCACTTTGGGATGTTATCTTTAGTGTAGCAAGCTTTGGGATGGCTTTTGGACTTGGCATCGTCACAGCAAACCTTATTGAAGGCCTCCCCATTAATGAAAAGGGCGAGTTTGTGAAAGACCTAGGAGTGCTTTTTAGCCCCTATGCACTCTCTGTAGGGTTTTTTGTCGTTTTGCTCTTTATGCTTCATGGCTCTCTTTATCTCACGCTAAAGACAGTGGGCCCTTTGCATCAAAGACTAAAGCGCTGGAATATGCGTATATTCATCATCTTTGTTTTAGCCTTTACAATTGTAAACGGACTTACTCCTATATACGAAGAACAGGTGACAAAATTTATGCAGGCAAAACCTGCCTTCTACCCATTTGCCTTCATAGGAGTAGTCGGAATCATTTCTTTATGGAAATGCCTTAAAAACGGAAGAGATGGCTACGCCTTTCTCTCCTCTATTGTGATCATTCTTTCCCTTGTCCTTCTTTATGCACTAGGGACATATCCAAATCTTGTCAGATCAAGCCTAAATGATGCCTACAGCCTTACAATTTATAACTCTTCCTCATCTGCGTTTACCCTTAAGATACTTCTTGGCATGGCATGTGCCGGTGTTCCTCTCTTTCTTTTTTATCTTAGCTATGCCTATAGGGTATTTAAAGGAAAGGTAGAGCTTGACACCATGAGCTACTGATATGATTGTATTAGACTATACGCTCCCTCGATCATCGCGTTATCTCCTTTATTTGGATATGCCTTTTCGTTATAGCTCTAGGCATCTCATCGCCTATTTTAACAACCGCATCATCCGCAAAAAAACTGGATCTGACTATCTTACAAAACATGAGGAGCGCATACACTTTGCTATTGCCTTTTTAGAAGTCCTTCCAGTTCTTGGAATGTGTGTGGCCATTATCGATAGAATGTTTTTTGCAAAAAGCTTAGCTCCTGTTTACAACTATTCAAAAGAAGACAGCAAGCTTGCATCCTTCATGATCAAAAAGTTAGTGCCGGTTTATGCAAAAATTTTTGGCAAACAGATTCATATGCCCTATTTTTTGCCGCGCTATGTTGAGGAGATGAAAACAGTTGCAGCCCTTACAGGCACTGGCTTTGAAGAAGTTGCTTTTGCAAATTGCCTTTTTGATCGCATGCCGCTCTTTGGAGGATCCAAAGACAAAAGTACGCAAGAGACCATATGCGCCGTAAAATTTGATGGAAAGAAAAAGAGGCTTTACTACGCTTTCGCATCTCATAATGCTCCAGATCGTCTCTACAAAAGCTTTGATCTCAGCTGGCTTCTTGAAAAAGACTGCGATGAAATTTTTGAGCATCACATCGACGTTCCAATGTCTCTTCTTGCGCCATTTACACGTCTTTTTGTACATGAAACTTTTGTATGCATTGGCTGGCTTGGACTCATTGGCACCTACTTTGGCATCAACAAGCATGGCCTTATCCTTGCAGCATCAAGTATTGTTGTTCAATCTAAAGATGGCACACCAAATCAGCTCTTTTTTCGTCAGATTTTAGAAGAAGCTACAGACATAAAAGAAGCTATAGGAATGCTTGACAAATGTACATGCAGCGCCTCTATGCATGTGATCCTGGCATCGCATGGAAACAAAATCTCCTACGACCTCAACCGATAGCGCAAATTTATGTTTTATTTTATGGCACAGGTATGATACTAATTCTGTTGACCGGATGGTCATTTTTTAAACTCTCTAAATTTGGAGATTACATATGAAACACCTATTCGTAGCAGTACTCGGTGCAGTCGTTGCTCTTTCAAGCGTAAATGGCCTTATGGCAGGCAAGCCAGCTAAGAAGACAGAAAAAGCTAAAGGCAAAAATGATAGAGCAAGAAACTCAAGACATCATCGCGATTCATGCTCAAGCTCATCAAGCTCGAGCTCAGGTTGCGATGATTGTGGCTGCAGCTGCTCATCATCATCAAGCTGGTAAGAATCTTTTTCTTACAACCCCTGATAGCTGCCTATTGGGGGTTTTTTATTGCGGCTATTGCTGCTGCTAAGCGAGCAATTGGCACGCGGTAGGGCGAGCAAGAGACGTAATTTAAACCAAGAGTATGGCAAAAGCCAATTGATGCCGGCTCTCCACCATGTTCGCCGCATATGCCTGTGACAAGATCTGGCCTAACCTTTCTACCAAGTAGTACAGCAAGCTTCATCAGCTGGCCAACACCTTTTGTATCTAATACTTGAAATGGGTCATCTGTCAGTATATGGATCTGATCACCAGATTCTAGAGGATCTTTAAGTCCCTTTACGTAGAGAGGAACAAATTTTGCGCTATCATCTCTACTTATTCCAAAAGTTGTCTGGGTAAGGTCGTTAGTGCCGAAGCTAAAAAATGAAGCTTCTTTTGCAATTTCATCAGCCAAAAGTGCGGCACGGGGAAGCTCTATCATTGTACCTACCGTATAATGAATCCTAGAGCCTTTTTCATTGAAGATTGCTTCAGCTGTGGAGTCGATAACTCTTTTTTGGTGAATAAGCTCTCCCTCAATGCCAACAAGTGGAACCATGATTTCAGGATGCACCTCTATTCCTTCTTGCTGCACTTCAATAGCTGCCTCTAAAATTGCTCTTGTCTGCATTTGGCTAAGCTCTGGAAAGCTAATCCCTAACCTACATCCCCTATGGCCAAGCATAGGGTTTTGCTCAAGTAAGCTTACCCGTATCTTCGCAAGTTCCTGAACGGAGAGATGCAGGGTATCTGCAAGCATAGCAAGCTCTTCATCGCTATGCGGCATAAATTCATGCAGCGGAGGATCCAGAAGCCGAATTGTTACAGGAAGCCCTCCCATAGCGCGAAATATTCCCACAAAATCTTCTTTTTGATGCTGCATAAGGCGTTGTATGCTTCTTGACCGCTCTTCATTTTGGGTGCTAAAAAACATTGCGCGAACATCATGCAAGCGTATTGGATCCATAAACATATGCTCTGTCCTGCAAAGGCCAATTCCTACCGCCCCAAATGAGCGTGAAACCTTGGCATCTTCTGGAGTGTCGGCATTTGCACGAACTTCAAGCACACGAAATTTGTCAGAGAGCTTCATGAGCGTATCAAATTGGCGAAAGATTAGGCTATCTTCACCCTTTTTTGTTTTATCGATTACAACTTGAATTACTTCAGAAGGACTTGTTGGAAGGCTAGAAAAAAAGACCTCCCCTGTCATTCCATCTATTGAAATATCATCGCCTTCATGAAGCACTCTCTCATCGACTGTGACAGTTTTCGCTGAGTCATTAAAATAAAGAGCGCCGCAGCCAACAACACAGGGCTTTCCCATTCCTCGAGCAACAACTGCGGCATGACTTGTAGCTCCGCCTCTAGTTGTTAAAATGCCCTCAGCTGCAACCATTCCGGGAAAATCGCTTGGATTTGCCTCGTCGCGTACAAGTATGCATTTGATTCCGCTGCTTTTGTATTCAACTGCTTTTTCTGAGCTGAATGCTGCTTTTCCTGAAGCAGCTCCTGGTCCTGCATTAAGCCCTTTTGCCACAAAACTTTTGGCGGCAGCCTTTTTTGCTTTTGCATCAAAAACGGGGGCAAGAAGCTGTACAAGCTGATTCGGCTCAACATGTTTTAAAGCCTCTTTTTCATCGATCAAACCTTCTTCGAGCATCTCTACAGCTATTCGAACGGCTGCAAAGCCTGTACGTTTACCAGATCTTGTCTGAAGCATATAAAGAGTATTGTCATCGATTGTAAATTCGATGTCTTGCATGTCTTTGTAGTGCTTTTCAAGCCTCTTTACTATGGAAAGCAGCTGGTTATAGACTGTAGGCATTAACTCTTCAAGGCTATCAAGCTCTGACTTTGTAAGCTCTTTTTGGTAGCGGTTTATTGGATGTGGAGTTCTGATACCGGCAACTACCTCTTCGCCTTGTGCATTGATAAGAAACTCGCCGTAGAAGTGATTTTCTCCCGTTGCGGGATCTCTTGTAAAGCAAACACCCGTCGCAGATTGATTGTTTCTATTGCCAAAGACCATTGTCTGCACAATTACGGCTGTTCCCCAGTCATCTGGAATATGGTTGAGCTCGCGATAGAGCGTTGCACGCTCACTTTCCCAGCTATTAAAGACAGCCGATACTGCAAGATGGAGCTGCTCTTTAGCATTTTGTGGAAATGTTCGGCCAGTATTTTGCTCAAAAAGAGTTTTAAAGATAGTACAAGCTTCTTTAAGAGAGCTAATACTCAGCTCACCCTCCTCCCCTACATTTTCCTGTATTTTGAGGACATCAAAGGCTTTTTCAAAAATCCTCCTGTCAACACCATAGACAATATCTGAAAACATCATGATAAAGCGCCTATAGCTATCATAGGCGAGCCTTTCATTACTAAAGCCTTGTACCGTTACATCATTAAGTCCGAGGTTAAGTACAGTATCCATCATTCCAGGCATAGAAACCCTCGCTCCTGATCTAACAGAAACAAGAAGCGGATTCTTTGGACTTCCAAACTGCTTGTTTGTCACCTCTTCAAGCGACTGCATAGAGCTTGCAATCTCCTCTTCAAGACCTTTTGGAAAAGCCCTTCCATGATGTCTATAGTTATTACAAGCCTCTGTCGTAATGATAAATCCAGGTGGAACAGGCATGCCGATTGATGCCATTTCCGCGCAGCCCTTGCCCTTACCGCCAAGAAGCTCAGATGATAAAGGCGGCGTAGGAAGTTGATCTCCAAATAGATACACAAATTTTTGAGCAGTTTTCGTAGTTGAAGAGGCCATAGATATCCCTTATATAGTAGGTAACCCCCATAATGCTAATTTTTGAATTAAAATAAATAGTTATTTGTGTTAGCCTGCTCGACTAACCTCATTACAATGCAGGTTTCAAGTCTTTAGCCAGTTTTACCCTTTTCGTTTTTAGCATCTTTGTCTTTTTTGGCTTTATTTGACTTTTCGGGTGTATTGATTTCAAATGGCTTTTTTGGAGCCGGTCCATGGACCGGCTTCACATTTTGAGGCTGATAGACATATAATTCTGCATCGTGGGCAAATTTGATAGGATCCATACTTACGCTCCTCTCACTACCCATTATATCATATTCTTTATTTAAATTTGTTCGATGCCATTTCTCATAGTTCGTAGCTAATACGGAGATTTCCCTGATTTTGTTTTTGCTTTGTAGCTATGGCCTTTGCAAGTTCTTTCAAAGAGCGTACGTGTGTGCCTCCGCAAGCGTAGGGTGCAAATGGGCCGATTTGGACATAGCGCCTATTTGATTCTATCCAGGAACGTATTTCATACTCACTTTCTATTGCTTTTACGATTTCTTCGTTAATAAGAATAAGGTCTACAGGGTTTTGACCCTCCATTGCAAATTCCACATAGGCGCCATCGAGATAGTGATGGCCTTTAATGCCCTTGAGATGAGGGTAGTGCTTTTCTACAATATGACTGAGAAGATGGCCTGCGCTATGGTATTCGCTATTGACAAGCCGCCTTTGACCATCAATTGCAAGCTCTACCGTTTGATCTGGCAAAAATGAAGAATCTTGCGCAAGATAGTGCCGGATTTCATCCTCTACTGATCGAACTGCCTTAATCTCAGCTCCCTCTATTGTTCCAACATCACAAGGCTGGCCCCCGCCCTGAGGGTAAAATATGGTTCTATCTAGCACTATAAAAGAGCCCCTTTCATCTCTGCCTGTAGCATGAATAGTTGCCTGTGCGCGAAAACAGGCAGTATCTTCGAAATAGAGCGGTATAGTTTTCATAAACTCCTCATTTTAGTCACCTAATGTTAACAAAAATGATTGCAAATTGCAAGTGTTTTTGTTATACTAGATGCAAATAGGAGATATTTTGCATGGATCGGATAGCACTGCTTAGACAATCATCAAGAAAACTTGTCCGGGAGCTTGGCATCCTGCAACTTGATAAAAGCCTTGCAGGCCGAACTGTAGAGCATTGCCATGCTATTGTTGAAATCGCCCAAAAGCCCGGCGTTACCGTAAAGGAATTAGGAAGCCTTCTTCTCCTATCCCCCTCCCAAGCCACTCGCCTTGTGCAAAGGCTCATTGCAAATGGATTTGTATCCATCCAAAAAGCAGTTGATAAACGAGAAAAGGCGCTCATGCTTACAGCGCTTGGAACTGAAGAATTAGAACGAATTGACACCTTTTCTAAACAAAAAATCGAGGGAGCTTTTGGTGAACTTACAGAAAAGGAGCAAAGTGACATTATTCAAGCAATTGAAAAATATGCACAAGCCCTTGAGCAAAGCCGTCAAAAAAAGTATAAAATCCTCACGCTTTCCACCTCTCGCACACTTCGAAAGCAAATTATCAGCATGGTAGAAGCTATCCAAAAAAATGAATTTCAGATTCCTGTCACTAAAGAGATAAACAGCTGCATACTTCGTGCAGAAGAGGCTTTTTACTATAACAACTCCTACAACTTCTGGTATGCTGTTACTGAAGAAGGCGATCTCGCTGGCTGCATAGGACTTAAAATGATCGATAAACAAAATGGCGAGCTAAAGAAGCTTTTTGTCAAAAAAGAGTATCGAGGAAAGGGCGTAGCAAAGATGCTTTTACAAACTCTTCTAAAAGCTGCAAAAAAGCATGGATTTAGCACGATTTGGCTTGGCACTGTGGATGTCCTTACAGAAGCCAAATCCTTCTATGAGAAGCACTATTTTATGCCCATTCAAGACAATGCGCTTCCAAAAACCTTTGAAAAATGCCTCTTAGACACGAACTTTTATAGATTATGTATACAATAGCACTCGTATCACTTCTTGCAGCAGCAAGCCCAGGCCCTGATTTTTTCATCGTCATGAGAAATAGCCTCGTCTATTCACGAAAAGCAGGCATGATGACTGCTGTGGGCATTGCCATGGCACTCATCATCCACCTTGCCTATACGCTAATCGGTATTGGCATTCTCATTACAGAAAGCCCCTTCCTCTACTCGCTCTTAACAAAGGCAGGCGCACTTTATCTGCTCTACATCGGCTGCAGAGGAATTTTTTCCAAATCAACTGCTGCGAATACAACCTATTCACAAAGTAGAGATACGCTATCGCCAAAAAACGCCTTCTTCCAAGGCTTTTTAACAAACGTCCTTAACCCCAAGTGCGCCCTGTTCTACATTAGCCTTTTTTCCCAATTCATCTCCCCGACAACACCGCTAGAAATAAAAATCGGCTACGGCCTTCTCAACTGGTGTATCGTGCTCTGCTGGTTCCTTCTCCTCTCGTGGATTATCACAAGCAAAAAAATACAAGAGCACCTGCTCCGCTTCCGCACTGCAATAGACCGCATCATGGGCTCCGCCCTCGTCTACCTAGGCATCAAGCTTTTATTTATCTGAGAAAATGTGAAAAGAGCCGGGGCTGCGATGTGCGATTCTTCGGCATCGGGGGCCGGGCCTGCATTAGGCATTGCAAGGAAGCGCGCTAGATTGGTAGAGTTTTTATTTGTGTAAAACCGTTCTAGAGGAGTGAATGAAAATGGCGCGCAAAAAACGATGTATCCTATCAGGCTTCTGTTACCATGTCATGCTCCGAGGCAATGGTGGACAGGACATTTATA
>CAYWZU010000039.1:0-21574 GCA_964462925.1 uncultured bacterium | reverse complement strand
TAGAGCGGACGCCTCCTAAGCGTCAGGTCGCGCGTTCGATTCGCGCCGGGAACGACCTTTCTAAAATTTTGAAACACAGAGAACACAGAGAGAAAAAAGAAGTTACATCCTGCTTTAAAGAAGTTGTATGAATTTTTTATTTTTGTTTTTCTCTTTTCTCTTCTCTGCGTCTCTGTGTCTCTGTGGTGAAAATTTTTCTGTTTTTTTTCTCTGCGATCTCTGCGCCTCTGCGGTAAATTTTTTCTCTTTTTCTTCTCTGCGGTAAAAATTTTTCTCTCTTGCGAAAGTCGTCTGTTTCCAGTATTCTGTAGAGCTGATTTTGGAGAAAATATACTATGCAACCACAAGCTGATATTGGACTAGTTGGCCTCGCTGTTATGGGACAGAATCTTGTTCTTAACATGGCAGATCATGGCTTTACTGTAGCCGTTTTTAATCGTACCACATCAAAAGTAGATGACTTTATCGAAGGACCTGCAAAAGGAAAGTCGATTATCGGCACACATAGCATGCAAGAGTTTTTTAAGACGCTTAAACGTCCACGAAGAGTGATGTTTATGGTAAAGGCAGGAGCCCCTGTAGATGATCTCATCGAGCAGTGCCTCCCTTACTTAGAACCAGGCGACATCATCATCGATGGCGGCAACTCCAATTTTGTCGATACCAATAGACGCACAAAAGAGCTCAAAGATAAAGGCTTTTACTTCTTGGGCGTAGGCATATCTGGCGGTGAAGAGGGTGCAAGACATGGTCCTTCCATTATGCCTGGAGGAAGTGTAGAGGCATGGCCTGCTGTTAAGCCAATCTTTCAGGCTATTGCTGCAAAAGTAAATGGCGAGCCCTGCTGCGACTGGGTTGGCGATGACGGCGCTGGACACTATGTAAAGATGGTCCACAATGGCATCGAATATGGCGACATGCAGCTTATTTCTGAAAGCTATGACCTTCTGAAAAGAGGCCTCAAGACGAGTGCCGAGGATCTCGAAAAGATTTTTGGAACATGGAATAAGGGCAAACTCGATAGCTACCTAATCGAAATTACAAGTCTTATCTTTAAGGTAAAAGATACAGATGGCACTCCCCTTGTGGATAAAATCTTAGATGCTGCAGGACAAAAAGGAACTGGTAAGTGGACTGCAATCGATGCACTCAACATGGGAATGCCCCTCACCCTTATTGGAGAGGCCGTTTTTGCACGCTGCCTAAGCTCAATGGTTGAAGAGCGAAAAGAGGCAAGCAAACTCTTTACAAGCCCTATAAAGCCTATCACAATCAATAAAGATGACGTTATTAAAGCACTCGAACAGGCTCTTTACGCATCAAAAATCATCAGCTATGCGCAAGGCTTTTTGCTCATGCGCGAAGCTGCAAAAGAATATGGCTGGAAGCTAAACTTTGGCGCAATCGCCCTTATGTGGAGAGGCGGCTGCATCATACGCTCTGCCTTTTTAGGAAAAATCAAAGAGGCCTATGAGCAAAATCCAAATCTTCAGTCCCTTATTCTTGCTCCATACTTTGTAGAAGAGCTAAAAGCTGCAGAATCTGGCTGGAGAAAAGTAGCCGCCCTTGCAGCAGAAAGCGGCATTCCTACTCCATGCATAAGCACTGCCCTTGCCTTCTTTGATGGCTATAGAAGCATGCGGCTACCAGCAAACCTGCTTCAAGCCCAGAGAGATTTCTTTGGTGCACACACCTATGAAAGACTCGATCGTCCTCGCGGCGAGTTCATCCACACCAATTGGACATAACTGTCCAGTGCCCTCATAAAGACGCCTCATGAAGGCGTCTTTTATTTATTCGTCTACAGCTTATTTAATGCCATTTTATAGCATCCATCTGCTAAAAATGAAAAAAATGGTGATAGAATGAAAGCACTCAGATTTCATAAAACAGGCGATTTACAAGAGTTACGGATCGAAGAGATGGCTATGCCAGTGCCTAAAGAAGGAGAAGTACTAGTCGCCGTAAAGGCAGCTAGCATAAATCCTGCCGACATTAAAAATGTGCTTGGACTTATGAAAGGAAGAACCACCCTTCCAAGAACTCCTGGCCGCGATTTTGCTGGTATTATCGTAGAAAGCGGCGCAGAAGTTTTTGGCTCCTGCCCTGTTGGCCTCTCATCAGATGGTGTCCAAGCGGAATTTGCCTCAGTCCCTAAAAATTGCATTATCCCAAAGCCTAAAGATCTTTCATTTGAAGCAGCAAGTGCTATTGGCATTCCCTACATTACTGCATGGGCGGCTATTATGGAAAATGGGGATGTAAAACCTGGAGATACTGTTCTTATCACGGGTGCTGGAGGTTCTGTTGGCACTATAGCCTCAGCACTTGCAAAATATAGAGGCGCCCGCGTTCTTGGAGCTGTTCGCAAATCTATCAATTCAAAGGCGATAGATGTACTGATCGATCTTGAGAATGAGGATCTCTATGAAGCGTGTATGAAAGCTACAGACAACCAAGGCGTAGATGTCATTTTAGATACTGTTGGCGGAGAGCTTTTTAGTCCTTGCATCCGCTCTCTTGCAAATGGCGGGCGCCATATTGTTATTGCCTCCACTGAACAAAATGTCTCCTTTAATCTGATAGATTTCTATCGCCATAGGGCAAAAATCATCGGTATCGACACCTTGCAATTAAGCTCTGAGGAATCTCGAGACATGATCATGAAAATACTTCCTCTTATCGTGGAGGGCAATATTGAAGCCCCCAAACCTTGTGTCATATCCCTTAAGGATGCACCTTCTGCCTATCAGAAGCTTCATACAGGAGAGATAAAGGGCAAAGTAGTAATCCAAATGCAATAAAAGCAAGGCATTTAGCGACGATCAGAGCAGAACTTAAGACTATCTTGTAATACCGGGATCAGAAAGCATGGCTTCATAGAGAAGAGGTATGGCCTCAGCAAGCTGCTTTTCGATTTCAGAAAGATCGTCACTTGAGGCATCCACAAAATAGGGAACCTTGCAGTAAGCTTTTTTGCACTCATTTAGGCTGCCTGCTTCATCAAGCGCCTTTGTTGGAAGCATCCAGTAGCCGCCGAGGAAGTGAAAATCGATTGTTTTGTTGTCATAGATGCAGACAAAAGCAAGGCGCATCGAGGGCTCGTAGAGTTTGTCATCATGCATGATAGGATCTGAAGGATAGTACCTTTCTACTATGAAGCTATCGAAGGTATCTCTTGACCAGTGATTATAGGATTTATCTTTATGAAATTTAAGGCTCTCGGAATTTTGTAAAATCTCAGAAAGTACGCTATCTAGCTCATCTTTGCTCGTGATGATGACGCCATTTCCTAAAAAAGCGCCCCTAGGTTTAATGACAAAGGCATCTCCACCAAGCTCTTGAATAATTGTTCTAGCGAGATCCGGACTGTATGCTTTTGGATAGAGATTCCATTCTGGCTTAATCTTGCAAAGTGTGCTATCTGTTCTAAAGAGCTCGCTCATCTTATACTTGTCTGACCAGTAAGGATGTGTTGCCGCATCAAGTAAAATAATTCCCGGATAAGCCTCTTGAGAAAACTCATCACTTGGGTTCATGAAAAGCATACCGCTATATGATGAGATAAGATTTGGATTTTCTGGCCGATTTCGAGCAGCTTCGATAAACTCGCTATTACTTTTAATCGCAGTAAATGAGGCTCTACTCTTCCAATTTCCAGAGCGTTCAAATGCAGATCTAAGCGTAGCGAAGGCAACATTTGATGCTGCCATCCATTTTGTCATAGGAAATTCTGCAAAAACCGATGCCACTCTATCAGAGATTACCCCCCTATTTGGATGCAAAAAGACATCCCCATAGAAAGTAGACATAATCCCATGCTGCACCTCGCAGATTTTTACACCATGCTCTTTGCTATACTTGATGTCTGCTACCATGTAGGAAACATCTACAGGATACTTAGATTCGGCAAACAGTGCGCTTGCTGCAAATACAAGAAGTAAAAAGCATTTCATAGGGCACGCTCTCGTTCTATAAAGTCATCGATTCCTTGCGCAATGGAGTACGAAAGAAGCCGTACATACTGCGGATCAGAAAGCTTTCTTGCCTCCTGAATGTTTGAGAAAAACCCGCCTTCAATGAGCACGGCAGGCATCATATCATTTTCGCGAACAACGTGAAAACTTTGGGCATGTACGCCCCGATTTGTCGCTTTAAGCTTTTTGCACATTGAGTCCAGTATCGATGTTCCAAGCTGTTTTGCTCGCGCAGCGTGGCGGGATTTATCGCAGTAAAAAACTTCTATCCCTTGGGCATTCTTATTTGGCGCGTGGTTGTAATGGATACTTACGAAGATATATCCTTTATTTTGCTTTGCAAAGCTTACGCGATCATGAAGCGGAATAAAGACATCTCTCGTTCTTGTCATTTTTACACGATACCCCCATTGCTCAAGGATATCTCGTACTTTCAACGCTGTTTCAAGAGCGAGCTTTTTTTCTGGGGTATAGGGCGCAATGCACATCTTTGTGCCGTCATTTGCGCCGCCATGTCCTGGATCTAAAATGACAAGCGGAAGTGCCTTTGGCTTTATTGCAGTGCGTGAAAAGGACTCCTTCTTAGGCCTTGCGCAAGAGCTTGAAAGTATAAGAAGAAGTATTGCAATAAGCCTACACATCTTCTACCTTGTCGTGCTTAAATAAAGCTGTTCAATACACTCTTTTGCAACAATCCTGTCATCAAAATCTATGCTATGCGATGCAAAGATCTGCTGCGCCTCATGACCTTTTCCTGCAATCAAGATGATGTCATTTGGCTCAGCTTTATTGATAGCAAGGCTGATTGCTTTTTTACGGTCTGGCTCTACAAGGTATTTATCGCCATTTGTGAAGCCAGATTCTATCGCCTTGATAATTGCTAAAGGATCTTCACTTCTTGGGTTATCACTTGTTATGATCGTAAGATCGGAAAATTCTTCAGAAACTTCTGCCATAAGCGCCCTTTTATCGCGGTCGCGATCTCCTCCACAGCCAAAAACGGTAATGATGCGGCGCGGCGCTAGCTCTTTTAATGTTTCTAGCACATTCCTGAGGGCTTCTGGCTTATGTGCATAATCTACATAAATCTGCAGGCCAAGAGGATTTGCTATAGATTCTAGCCTTCCGGGAGCTGATCGAAAAGATGCAAGCCGCGTCGCTATTTCATCAAGGCGGTAGCCTTTGATGATACCGACACCGATTGCAGAGAGTGCATTATAGACGTTAAAGCGTCCTACGAGAGGCCAGTAAAATGCCATTTCTTGCTGTGCATATTCGATAGTAAAGTGCGTTCCTGTAGGATCGAATCGGATGTCTTTTGCCATAAGGTCTGCATGCTCTTCAATGCCAAAAGTCATCACTGACGATGCTGTAAGATGCTTACACTGCATAACCCATGGATCGTCGGCATTTAAAAGGGAAACGCTCCTGCTTTTGAGATTTTGAAAAAGCTTTGCCTTTGCCTTAAAGTACTCATCCATCGTTTTATGGTAGTCAAGGTGTTCGTGGCTGAAGTTTGCAAAAACCGCAACGTCAAACTCAATCTCTGCAACCCTTCCCTGATCTAGCGCATGGGAAGTAACTTCCATAACACATGCCCTACATCCACCTGTCACCATCTCTCGAAGGAGTTTATGGTTTGCACAGACATCTGGTGTGGTTCTGCTCGCAATATAGCGGCGAGGTCCCACGACATACTCAATTGTGCCTATAAGGCCAGTTGGAACAAGGCTTGCATCTAATAGATGCTTTATTGCAAATGTCGTAGTCGTCTTTCCATTTGTTCCTGTAACACCTACTGTCCAAAGCTCTTTTGAGGGATGTTCATAGTAGCTTGCAGCAAGCTTTGCTTCATATGTAACGACATCAGGATGAATGAGCTGGCATACATCTTTTAAAGATGGATCATAGATGTCAGTCAAAATAGCACTAGCTCCGCTTGAGATGGCTTCAGGAATAAAGGTTGAGCCATCAACTTGACGTCCTTTTTTTGCCACGAAGAGACAGCCTGGGCTTACGAGCTTTGAATTTGAAGTAATTCCAGTGATTTCTTGCTCTTTAGATCCCTTTAGCTGCACTTCAGGAAGGTCTTTTAGTAATACTTTTAGTTTCATTAGTTCTTTTTTCCATTCCATTGTTCATAGAGCGCCTTTAATTTCTGAGCCTCTACCAGAGCATCTGCCCTTAGCGGATCATGGCGCGGATCTTTTTTGGGATAGCCTCCCGGATCATCTTGAGGCACTCCTAAATATTCAAGCGACCTTCTTGCAATCTCGCTAAAAATTGGCGCTGAGCAGGTGCTTCCTCTGTGGTTCAGCCCTCTGCCAGGAATATAGCCAACATAAGGCTCATCGAGGCATATCACAACGACAAAGGCAGGATTTGCCACGGGTGCATAGCCAACAAAGCTTGAGACGTGCCCATCTTCTGTGTAGTGCCCATTTGTAAGCTTCATGGTCGTTCCAGTTTTTCCGCACTCAGTATATCCCCAAACCTCGGCGCCAGTTGCTGCACCGCCCGGCTTTGTCACAAAGCGCATTGCCCGTTTCACCTCTTTAGTAATCGACTCATCTAGCACTTTAGGAAAAGAGGCTACTCGCTCAGGGCTTGTATGATCAAGTAAAATTTCGCTCGTGCCATCAGAATGTTTCTTTACTACTCGTTTAATAAGTGTCGGTGTTACTAAATAGCCGCCATTTGCAATCACTGCATGTGCGCGAAGTGCCTGCATACTATTTGTTTGCAGATTATATCCGAAGGCAAGCGAATAAGGAGTAGGCGTTGACCACTCCGGCCTTCCGTTAGGATGTTTTTTGTTTGGCGATGGCAGCACTCCGCTACTTTCGCCGGGAAGTTCGATGCCTGTTTTCTTTCCAAAGCCAAAAGTTTTTTCTAGCTCATTACGATACCACTCTTCACCGAGGGTCTGACAGATCCGTTGCACAAGGACGGCGCAGTAGATATTGGACGATTTTTGAATCGCAAGATCCATGTTGAGGTAGTGGTGAAAGTGAGTATCCTTAATGGGCTTTCTTCCGCGGCCAGGAAAATTGCCATTTGAAGTGTCAATTTTTTCAAGCGGATCAAAAATTGGAGGAAGGCCAGCCTTCCTTCTTTCCTCATTTGCCTTGAGCGCTATTGCTATGGTAATTGGCTTTATGATTGAGCCAGGTTCATTCGCATCTGTAATTGCCTTTACTTTTGCATGGCGCATCAGATCTTTATTTGCATAGTAGAGCGGGTATTGATCGGGATAAAAGAAGGGATACTCTGCCATTGCATAAATTTCGCCGTTGTAGGGATTCATGACAGCAGCCCAGCCTGCCTTTGCTCTAGCCATCTTTACCCCTTTTTCGATCTCCTCTTCTGCTATTGCCTGCAAAACATGATTTATTGTCAGATAGACATCTGCACCATCTATGGGCTCGACAATAGGTTTTAAAAGCTCAAGATGATGTCTTGGGGATCTCATGAGCCTTCTTTTTCCAGCTTGACCGCTTATGTATTTGTTGCAGGATGATTCTAGGCCTCCTGTTGGAAGGAGCTTTGCCGTTTTTTCATCCTTTTGCATCTGGACTGTGTGCAGTACCTGGCCAAGTAATTTTCCAAAAGGATGCGAGCGAAGGTGATCTGGCACAAAATAGACAGCATTTGATGCAATCTTATACTGCTTCGCATATGGATACCACCAGTCGAGAATTTTTTGCCTTCTCTCCTCATCCATCCAGCTTACAAGCTTTCTAGAGCGGCTTTTTTTAGTGAACTGCTGCATAAAACGCCTCATTTCCTGCTCAGTTGGGCCGGAGAGTGCAAGTAAATTTTGGGCAATTTCTTGTTTTTGCTCTATTGGAAGGGCATTTGGATCTATATGAAGGTGGTACTTTCGTATATCGAGAGCCAGTTTTTGCGGCTTTTCAGGATGTCCTGGCTTTAGAGAGCTATTGGACCAGAAGGTTCCCCTTTTTGCAGGTTCTTGAATGACAAAGTAGTGCTGCTGAGCTGCCTTTTTCTTCCAGTGGTTCCTATCAACAACTTGTATGCGAAAGAATACAATAACGAGAATTGAAAAACAAAAAAAGAGGCTCAGGGCTAAAAAGAGGCCGCGAAATTTTGGATTATCGAGTTTCATCTACTTCCTCTTTCTTCTCGATAATAATGATGTCATTCACTGATGGATGTTTGAGGTGGGAAAACTCAGGCTTTCTTGCAAGCTCCATGAGATGAATCGGGTTTTCAAACTTCTCAATTGCAAACTGTATGCGCACATTCTCTTCTTCTTGCCTCTCAAGCTCTTTAGCAAGCTGTGGGACAAGAATGCGCCTTTCTGTAAGCACGTTATGTTTACTTACATACGCAAAAAGAGAAATTCCAAGTATAAAAATACAGCAAAAAAGCCGAACCAAAAACTCCATAATGCTTCAAAGTCTATCACGATAAATATTAAACACAAAGCGACAAAGCCAAGGCCTTGAAAGATAGAAACTGTAGGCTTTAACAGCTAAACGCAAAAGCAAAATTTTATCGATATCGTTCTTACCATTGAGATGACATCATGAGATAATCTTTGTGAGTGCGCGCAGTTTTGCAGATCTTGAGCGAGGGTTTTGCCTGCACTCTTCATCTGTGGCTACAATTGGTTTTTTTGTGAGGATTTCAAACGCATCCTTTGGAAGCACTTTAAATTTTTGCTTCACGATCCTGTCTTCGAGACTGTGAAAAGAGATCACAGCAAGAATTCCACCAGGTGATAAAAGCTCTAGAGCCTGATCAAGTGCGCTTTCTATAGATTCTAGTTCTTTATTTACTTCCATGCGGATTGCCTGGAAGGTTTTTGTTGCTGGGTGAATTTTGCCGCGTCGTGGGAGTACTGATTCTACTATGGATGCAAGATCTGCTGTAGTGATAATGCGATCTTTTCGTCTTCTTTGAACGATAGCTTTTGCTATTCGCCTTGAGGCATGTTCTTCGCCGTAATTGTAGATGATGTTTGCAAGTTCAACTTCTTGGTAGCTATTTACTACATCTTCTGCTGTAAGAGACTGGGATAGATCCATCCGCATGTCAAGAGGGCCATCATGCATGAAGCTGAAACCGCGCTCTTTTTGATCGAGCTGCATGGAAGAGACCCCAAAATCAAAAAGGATGCCATCTATTGGACCGTTCGTGTACTCTTTGAGATAGCTGAAGTTTCTGTGTATGAGAGTTGCCTTTGGCAAGATAAGCTTTGCTCGATTTATGCAAGACTCATCTCTATCAAAGCCGATAAGGGTGCTGATTTCAGGATGTTCTTGCAAAATAGCCATCGTGTGACCGCAGGCACCTAAGGTGGCATCAATGAAAGAGTTAAGCTTCTTTTCGCGAAAGAGAGCTAAAATAGGTTCTTGTAAAACAGATATATGCACGTGGTATAAAAATAAAAAAAATAGTGCTACAATAATACTAGGATTGTATAAGAAAAATCAAGTAGGAAAGTAAAATGCCAGCTGTAACCATAGATAAATTTGATATTGGGATATATATCCAATACGCTCGCCGCACACAGCTCATAGAGCAGGTGATGGCCCAGTACCACATGCGAGAGGCAGGAGCAGTTCCCGCTCAGGCGCTCATTGTAGACCTTTACCCAAAACTTGCTGAACTTGATCTTTTACTTGGAATTGCAACCCTTTCTCAGCCGTGGGCCTATTTTTATGCCCCAAGAAGCTACTCCTCACAGCGAAGATCCCCCTTTTCCTTTCATAGAATCATTCCCTTCATGGGAGAGAGAGAGCAAGGAGAGGAGGAGCAGAAAAAGGATGAAGAAATCATCGAGGAAACAGAGTGCCGCACTCAGGAAGAGGAGCGAGAGCGCAAGGTTTTGCGTGCCTGCTTTAAACAAATTGAAGAAATCAACTCGCTTCTTCGCTATATTGGCGGCCGAATAGGCCAGTTCTTACAAGGATAATCCAATGGGTCGAATTAATTGGCAAAAGCGTCTTGGCTGGACAGAGGAACATCTCGAAGAAATCAGAAACGCAGGCTACTCCTATATACGCCAGGGCAAATATTCCATAGCGCTTCCCTTCTTTGAAGCCCTAGTCATCCTAAATCCTGAGAGCGCCTACGATGCCCAAGCACTCGGTGCCCTCTATGTAGAGGTCAACCAGCCAGATAAAGCTATAAAATACCTCGATCGCGCCCTCCAGTTAGAGGCTGATCACTCCCCTACTTTGCTTAATCTTACAAAAGCCTTTTTTATGTCAGGTAAAAGGGCCGACGGCATACGCCTCGCAAAGGTGCTCCAAAATGACCCCAATCCTTTTATTGCAGGAACTGCTTCAGCTCTCCTTATGACATATGAGTAAAAGTGAGACTAGGCCCGGCCTCTTGGAATTTAGAACCGGGTCTTAAGTTGACACCATTGGTCTCTAGCCCTTCAGAGCTCGAGCATAGTTTTGCAAATCGTCTATACACTTTGGATTTATGCAATTTCTCTTTGTACGTAAAAAAGCTATTGCTTGCTCTGGAGTCACGTCGTAGCGGTTAATGAGATAGGCAGCTACAAGTGCTCCCGTACGCGATGCCCCCCAGTGGCAGTTTACCAAGGTTTTTCTATTGCCAAGCACTGCTTGATCTAAAATTTCAAAGGCGCGCTCAAACCATTTCGCTACGGGCGTTTTTTTAACAATAGCTCTTTTTTCCATACGCAACGCCACATGCTCTGGTTCTTGACTATCTCTTGGAATTTCTATTTCTTTTTGAGCAAGCTCTGAATCTGGAAATGTTGCGTTGAACACAAGATCTGTCCATGCCATTTTATCATCTGGTATAGCTCGACCCATCTGAACCCATTCAATTTTTTTCTCCTTTAGCAGTCTATCAATCGTTTCTGCAGGATAATTGCCAAGATCTGGTATTGCACGAACCATGCGAGTATAAGAGCAAACAGAGAGCGCACATTCAAACTTATGCGGATTCGTTGTATCTATAGGAGAGCCTTTTTTTGTAAGCGTAACAGGCACAATTTCCACAAATTTTCCGTCATTGCCTAAGTAAAGACCGCCTAGAACTTGATTCACTTGAGGCCCTGCAATTTTACGATCAATCTTATCACCTGGCCAGGGATCCTTCGCACTTATAATTGCATCTCTAATACTTTGCATAAAAACCCCTTTTAAAGGATAAATTATAACAAGAAAAATATTAAAAGTCTATAGTTTATTTATTAATTGCAGGCAGCAGGAACTTTAGAGTAGCAAACCTTACTATAATGGAAGCGAAGAAGAAATGGCATTTTGCTCTATGAGCGACTGCATATGCTTGGCTGCTGCATCTCTGAATTGGTAGTAAACGTGCGAATTTTGCGAATTTTTGTCAGCTTGTATGTGACACCAGAGAAAAAAGTTAAATTGCTGCATAAAAATATTCTGATAAAGTTTCGTTAGCAGTATAGTATCGTAAACATTCCAGTACTTTGCAGACACAAATTCAATTTCTTCTTTCTTCAACCAGTTGCTTGCACAAAATTTACCTAAGTCATCAAGGACGTATCCATAAAAGGAATATTCCCAGTCAATAAAATAGATTTTGCCAAACCTGTCTTGCATGATATTTCCGCGAAAAAGATCTCCATGGCATACCCCTAGAGGAATGCTTTGATAGTGCTGATTTTGGAATTCACCCCTCACCAAAAGCCACAAATCGATATATGCTTTTATCTCCCCATAGCTCTCAAAATGTTTGACCTGAGCAATCAAGTGATCATTACGAGAAAAAATCGTGGATATTTCAAGGCTTTGTTCTTCTGCAGAATACCTATGGAGGAGATGAAAGTTATCTATAACTTTTTCAATAGTTGCAAGGTCATGAATTTCGTTTTCAGAGAGCGCTGCCCCTTCTATAAATGATGATAGCAGCAAGCCATTATTAGTTTCATAAGCCAGTAACTCAGGTGCGATACCAAGTTTTTCTGCTATGGAATAAAATTTTACCTCAACCTCTCTATCTATTCCTATTTCCTCTGGATTTTCTCTCCCTAATCGTAAAAAAATCGGCCTATCATCGAAATATACTTTAAAATTACGATTTGTTGCCGTGGCATACTGGTTTAAAGATTCAATATTCCGCTCTAACGAAAAAACATTACTTGGCAAGGCAATAAGTGCCAAAATGAATAAAAATACCCTGCAAAAAGACATGAGATCCTTACTTTAGCTTCTTATCACATATAAGTAGGAGCTCTTTTGCAATATGGTCTACGTCCTTTTCTTCAAGGTCGTAGTAGAGTGGAATTGAGAGTCCCTGCTTGTAGTACTTTTCCATCACTGGATAGGCTTCAGGATCGATAGATACAACTTTTGCTACTGCCGGATGGCGATAGAGCGGAATATAGTGATATTGCGAGCCGATGCCCTTATCGTGAAGCTCCTGCATTACCTCGGATCTTGTCTTGCCGATAGCTTCAAAATCGATCTGAAGACACATCAGATGATAGCAGCTTCTTTCGTCATATGAGGGGTTAAAGAAGCGGATATGAGGTGCATTTGAAAGCTTGGACCGGTACCAGGAGACAATTTTTTTTCGTTTTTCAATAAAACTCTCTAGTCTTGCAAGCTGCGATAATCCAAGTGCTGCCTGCATCTCTGTCATATGATAATTTCCGCTAATCTCTTCGATCGAATATAGCCATGGCTCTTTTGCTCGCTCCATGCCGCTATTTCTGATTCTCTGAAGCCTTTTATAAAGCTTTTCATCGTTTGTCGTGACGCATCCCCCCTCACCTGTAGTCATCGTCTTTATTGCATGAAAGCTAAAGACTGTCATGTCGGAGTAGCTGCAAGAGCCAACAAGAGATCCATCTTTATAGGCTGAGCCTATTGCATGGGCTGCATCTTCGATGATGATTGCATTAGGGCTTTTTATCTGGCGGCCAAGGCGCTCCATATCTTGAGTGATGCCGGAGAAGTGAACCGGTGCGATAACAAGACGGCCTCTAGACATTGGCTGCGATACAACCTCGCCAAGTTTTTCGCTATTCATGCAGCCATTTTCTTGATCGATGTCGACAAATATTGGGCGAGCACCAAGGCGCATGCCGCTTGCCACAGTTGCAATAAAGCTATTTGGGGTAGTAACAAATCGATCAAAGGCAGAAACATCAGCCGCTTGCATAGCTGCATAGAGTCCCGTCGTTGCAGAAGTAAAGGTAACAGCATATTTTGCCTGAAAGCGTCCAGCAATTTGCTCTTCAAATTCTGAGACCTTTTTTCCTCTTGTTATAAGATCACCTTTTAGTGACTCGGCAACAGCTTCAATATCAGATTTGTCAATTGATTGCCTCGCATAGGGAAGAAAGTTCTTTTGCTGCATGTAAAACCCCTAGATAAAATCTCTGAGGAAACACGATACTATGTGCGATGTTTAAGGGGGAGAAAAATATGCAAACAGAGCTCGATCATGATATCCTTTTTGAAAAAAGGCTAAAAGAACATGCAAAGGCAAAAAGAGAACTTTTTGCAAGCTATATAAGCCAGCAAAAAGGGGTAAAAGACTATGCGCTTACAAGTTTTACAAAATGGCAAGCTTTCAAAAAAGATAAGCACTACGACATATACCAGCAGCTTTTCATGGAAAATGAGCACGACCTGCAAGAAGGCGGCTATTTTTTAGAACTCAATGGTCAAGGCATTGTTATAAATCCGGGTAAAGACTTTCTTTCTTCCTTTTGTCAAAAGGGCTATAGCCTTCAAGATATTGACGCTATCATCGTCACATACTCCGATCAGGTAATTACAAATCAAGTTATTGAAATACAAGAGGTTAGCCAGAAGTCTAACCAAAAGTTGATCGAACATGGCGAAGATGCGCACATCATCTGCTATTTCCTCCACAGAGATACATTCGGTCCTGTCGTATCAAGTTTTCGTCCTTCATTTAAAAAAGAGCGTGAAAGCCTTTTTTTACTCGAGACATTTTCCGAAAAAGAGGAATCCATTTCACTTTCAACTGATATTGAGCTTGCTTTCTTGAGCCTTGAAACAGGCTCCCTGGCTATTCGGTTATCTATTCCAAAAAGGGCTCGCCATATTGGCTTTATCTCTCATGGAGGCTACACTCGTGAGCTTTCTGATTTTTTTAAGCCATGCACCCTGCTTGTTGCAGGAATAGGAAGCACCTCGATTGAAGATTTTGAACAGGTCTGCCTCGAAAAGAACTCACTTGGCTTTTTTGGCATTATAACGCTTATAGAGACTTTGCCAAATATCCAACTACTCCTCGTTTCAGAATTTTCTAGAGCTTTTGGAGATATCAGAATCGAGCTTTTGCAAAAGATGCAGCGCTTGCTAGAGAATGTGAACCTTTTGCCCCTTGATGAGGGCTTTTCACTTGATCTTGATCAAGAAGCCGCTCAAGTTGCAAACGGCTCTTTTTGCCTTCTCAAGGATGTGCGAGCCGTCCGTCCATTTGGCTCATTCAGCAAACTTTTGTATGTTGCAAGCGAGGATCTCATATAGGAGCAGCAGAGAAGAATTTTATCTTCTCTTACATCCACAACATAAGATGCTGAAAATCAGGCCCTTGATAAGGGCCAATAAAATAATGGAATAGCTTAAACCGTTGAATCTGAAACAAGTAGCACATTTTGACAAAAGAGGATTAATGAATTCTTTTAAACATCTTGAGCGATCTGTTGATTTTCAACGCTTTGAGTTTTAAATATGAGTTTTGACACCAAAAACCTTGCGACCTTGCGATTTAGCTTGCTAGAGTTTGGCTGTTTTGAATCCAAATGGGATATTCGCTTGAGGACAAATAAATTATGATGACATGCCAACCAATGACAGGTGAACAAGAAATTGATCACGATGCACCTTGGCCACAGTTTTTAGAATATATTAAATCACGCTGCTCAATCACAGCATATGGCAACTGGCTCGAGCCAATTGAAGTTGTCTCTGCAACGAGCGATTTGCTTACACTCAGAATCCCAAATATTTTCTTCAAGGAATACCTCCTTACAAACTTCAGAAAAGAACTCACGCTCTTTCTTCCCCTTAAAGCCACTGGGGAGCCAAATATCGAGTTTGTAATCGAAAAGCAGGAAAAAAAGCCGCGACCTGTTGCTGTACATACACGCCCAGCTCATGAAGAGCCCAAAGAAAAGCATAAGCAAGAAGAAGACTTTTCCTCGTTTGAAGTGAAGCTTAACGAGGCTTATAGATTTCAGACATTTATTGAAGGGCCAGCAAATCAGTTTGTAAAGTCTGCAGCATTTGGTGTTGCCTGCCGTCCAGGAGCATCCTACAACCCCCTCTTTATCCATGGCGGCGTAGGACTTGGAAAAACCCACCTTCTTCATAGCATCGGCCACTACATCAAAGAGCATAACAAAAAGCTAAAAGTGCAGTGCATCACTACTGAAGGTTTTATTAACCAGCTTGTAGATGCCCTCAGATCTAAATCAGTCGATAGAATGAAGCGGTTTTACCGCTCAAATATCGATGTTTTACTTGTCGACGATATCCAGTTTTTGCAAAACAGGCAAAACTTCGAAGAAGAATTTTGCAACACCTTTGAGACACTCATTAACTCAAGCAAGCAAATTGTGATTACATGCGATAAGCCGCCTTCACAGCTAAAGCTCTCAGAGCGCATGATTGCCCGCATGGAATGGGGCCTTGTTGCCCACGTCGGAATGCCGGATTTAGAAACACGCGTTGCTATCCTTTTGCATAAAGCAGAGCAACGAGGCCTGCATATCCCAAGCCATATTGCCTTCCACATTGCAGAACATATCCACCATAACATACGCCAGCTAGAAGGCGCTCTCAATAAACTCAGCGCCCATGCAAGGCTCCTTAACATCGCAATTACTGAAGAACTCGTAGAAAATACGCTGCGAGATATGTTTCAGCTTGCCCCTCGAGAAAAAATCTCTATAGAAAATATCCTCAAAACTGTCGCTTGCGTTTTTCAAGTAAAAGCCTCTGATCTAAAAAGCCTAGCGCGCACGAAAGAGATTGCTCTGCCAAGGCAAGTAGCTATGTTTTTAGCCAAAGAGCTTATCAATGAATCACTCGTCATGATTGGCGAATTTTTTGGAAGAACCCATTCCACAGTGCTTCATGCATGTAAAAGCGTGGAAAAAGAAGTAAGCGAAAACGAGACCTTGAGAAAGCAGATCCAGATGGTGAAGCGCTCGCTTCAAGTGCAAGGGTAATCTTACACGTAAATTACCACAGAGACAGTAGAGAGATCGCTGAGAAGATTGAGAAAACATGAAAAAATCCCTCTATCTCAACTACTCTCTATGTACTCTATAGTCTTGTGGCTACTAAAGGTTTAGAGCGTGCTGTAGCCCTGCTCGCCGAGGCCTGAGGCTACCATAGCCAGCTTTTTGACATCGACATACTTTTTTATCAGCTCTTCTCGGCTTTTTCGCTTTTCTACCACATCTTGTACTGGATACACTTCCGGATCTAATGTTGCAAAGTCTTCATTCGCTAAAAATTCAAGCGAGGTAATTTTTTCCTGTGAAAAACTTTCGTGGACCATTAAAATCCTCCAGTGTCCTCTTTTTTTAGATCAATAAATGTATTTTTTTAAAAAAGCTAGAAAAAAATGACTGCTCTTTGGGATTCATTTAAAAGCCTGCTCTTTCCACCAAGATGCCTGCACTGTAAAAGTGAGCTGCAGGAGGAGCTAAACCTCCTTTGCCAAGACTGCTTAGATCTTGTTGACCTCGTAGATCCAAGCGAGCGATGCGAGGCCTGCTTTAAAGAGGTCTGCTGCTGTAAAAAAGAAGGCCCACTCCCCTATAATAAAATGGCCTACTGCTTTGAGTATGAAGGCCCTCAAAAAAGCCTCCTTCACGCCTTTAAATATGGAGACAAACCCTATCTTGCAAAGTCTTTAGCAAGTTTTATGATTATACAGTTTGAGAAACTCGGCTGGAGTTTGCCAAGCATCATTACCTATATACCTGCACATTTTATGCGAACAAGCTTGCGAGGATACAATCAGAGCAAGCTGCTTGCTGAAGAAGTTGCCAAATTACTTGCAATAGACTGCGTCCCTCTCCTTTCGCGCCCTGATTTTTTCATGAGTCAATCTCTTTTGACAAAGGAAGCCCGAAAAGCGCTTCCTAGTACAAGTTTTCGCTATAAAGGACCAAAAGTCCTCAAAAACATGAGCGTTATGCTTATCGACGACGTGATTACAACAGGAACTACTGCCATGAACGCTTGCCGCGTTATAGAAGCCTATATTCCAAAAGAGATTACACTTTTTTGCCTCATGCGTGCAGAAAATTGACTAATCTGTTATCAAAAATGCATGATAGCTGAACTTAATACTTGGATCATACAGCCATGCTCGAGAGCATACGGACGAATGCAGGAGCACTCTCGCATACTTTCACGTGAAATCACCCATTATACAGATAAATATCTCCCTCAGCCTTGGAATAGAGTTGCGCAACGGATTAGCTTTTCGCTTCCCGTAGCATTCATTCTTTATCATGTACCGTTAAGCCTCCAACTTTATGTAGGCGTAGGCCTCTATGCCATAGACCTTTTTGTAGGGCCTATGGAGGATGGACATTACGAGACGTTCTTTAGAGGAGCATTTATAGCATCCTCCATTCGGGCAATTATAGATATCACTGAATTTCGTCTTAGCTCCATCATCTACGTTGTAGCATCTTCAATACTTTGGCCTCATGTAAAGTTTAGGGAGTAAGGAATACTCTTGCGTTAAAGAAAAGTTCTAGTGTAGGATCAGGATTACTCACGAATTTTTAATCTGATCTTTATAGATCGTTAATGAAAGAGTGGTATCTTATCAGATGAAAAGTTAAAAACCTTGATGGAGGAAAATATATGTCTAGCCTTATCTCATCAGTTCAAAATGCTGTCCAAAACCTAGCTACAAACTCATATAATTTTGTAGAAGGCAAGGTAAGCTACTGTGGAAGAAGCTTTGAACAGCTTACAGAAAAAGTATTGCCGCCTGTAGCTGCACGTGTTGTTCAAATGGTCGTCTACAGCTCACCATTTGCTGCAGCTTGGCTCTTTTTGCCGCTACAACTTAACGTAGCAGCTCTTGTTGTTTACGGCATTGCTCATGTACTTAACGAAAGCGCAACAGAAGAAAACGCACGTCTTCTTCCAGACAACGTCTACAGAAACTTTTTCTTTGGAACAGGTGCTGTACTCTTTGCATCAACTGCTATCGAAGCTGCAAAGGTAGCTACCGGCCAAAAGGCATCTATTGTACTTGCTATTGCAGAATTTGCTCTTGGTGCATTCTCAATCAGACATTCAAGTGTCTATGCATCGAAAGATCAGCCACAAGGCACTGTAGGAACACCTGGTTAGTCCTAGCAAGTCTCTTACAAAAAAAGCCAATCTCCCTCTGGAGATTGGCTTTTTTTTTACTTTGGAAATCACATCTAAGCAACAGGCCCGCGAGTAGGCGTCTAACAAGTGCCAATCTAAGAAATTGGCAATTTCACTTTAAAAAGCCAGCCACTGTTTTCGGGATCTTTATTGAGGGGCACTATATTGGTTTTCAAAGAATCGTTAATTGCAATTATTTGACCTGAAACTGGTGATGAGATATCTACAGCTGCTTTTGTCGATTCTAAAACAGTAGCATCTTCGCCCTCTTTTACTTCCTTTCCGATCTTGGGAAGCTCTACATAGACTATTTCGCCAATTTCTTCGAGTGCAGCATACGTAATACCAACTGTCGCTATGCCATCTGCTTTTTCAAACCATTCATGAGTTTTTGTATATTCTTTCACAAAAGTCCCTACGCTATTGTATTAATCTAAGATGAGCAAAAAGGCTTGGCATCGTATCAATACGTGAATGCTCTAAGCTCATTGCAAAATGCTGGCTAGGACCATTTGCCCTGTTTATTCGGTACGTAAATCCTATGGATTTTGACTCTGCAGGATCAAAGCCTACAAGGCACTCTTTGGGTATTTCGATAGAAGCTGTGTAGCCGTTTCGATCCTGCTTAACTGTATATTCAAGTAAATCATCGGGACAAAGAGGATGGCTATCTTCTGTACGAAAGCGCGTGCATTCGCCTTTCATATGGCCTTCAAAACTTTCAGGCAGGAAATAAAAATGGTGATAAAAGCGATGAGTAGTCTTCGCTTCTGCAATATGGCGAGTGTCAATGAAAATTTCAATCGAATCACCCTGGCGAAAGTCCGGATAAAAGACTGCAGGTTGTCCCTCTTTTTGCACTACAAAACGAAAAAGGAGGCTATCTATCTTCCATCCCATATAAACTTTAGCAAAACACTCTTCTCCAAAAATGGCCCCAAGCGGGGGTAGAAGATGCTTTTTTGCAAGCTCGCCATCTGCCCTAAATAAATCGACCTCTTTTGAAAAAAAGAGGTCTGGGGATGCTTTGCCTTCAATGCTGTCTTCAGCACTCATTAGCTTTCCTGGCTTACAAGCTGGATGTCTATAGCACCCTTCTTTTGCATACCAGCGAGAATATCTGATGCTACCTTTCTAATAGCTTCTCGGCCAATCATCTCACGCTCATCAAACACTTTATTTCTTACCTCTTCAATAGAGGGCATATAGCCCTTTCCAACAACTGAAAAGAACATAGGCCCGCTATTTTGATAGGATGTAAGCGGCGACATATTTTCCATTTCGATGTTAAAGGCAAGCTCTGGATTTACTGCGTAAGATGGACTCGAGCGTACGATACGATCACGAGTCTTAACAATAGCAAATTGACGTGGACCGCTTGCTCTTTCTGATTCTGAAGCTTCATTCCACTCTTCAGATTTTGCGAGCTGATTTACTACCTGTTGCTTTTCTTCCTGCATGTAAGGAAGGAGGGCTACGGCAAGATATGCATTATCTTTTGAAGACCAATCCGTATATTGAGGAAACTTTCCTTTATAAAGTGCAATTTCCTGTTCTAAGAAGCGAAAGAGTTCTTCAAAGTGATAGAGGGCTACATTGCTCTTTACCTCTTTAAGAGGCTTCCAGTCGCCATTTTCTTTTAAAAATAAGGATGGCTGCTTGCTGCGAATCCTTGGATAGCTAGACTCCAAAACCTTCGTTAAGATTTTTTCCATTGTGCCATCTTCTTTTGCTTCAGCAAAGGAAAGTACCCGTTCTGGAGATGAGCGATCAAGAACTTCAAGCTGAAGATAGTGTACACCATCTTGAGAAAATGCTGAAAGCTCTGGGGAGAGTTCATTAAGCGGGGCTTTGTCAAGGAGTGTAAGTAGTTCAGCTGTGTTTTTAAACCCTGTAAAAGGAGCATCTCCTCCCTGCTCTCGTATGACTATGGTCTCTTCTCGAACAGGTGCATTTTTAAGTGCATCAGCAAGCCATTCTGGGTGCTCTTCCACAATTTGCTTTCTAGAATGATTATCTACAAGAGCTCTCTTTGCAGGATCTAGACTATCAAGAAGCTTTAGGCGATCGTCTTGAGTAGCTGCCTCTTTTTTAGCAAGCTCAGGAAATTTCGCTTTTAACTCATTCCAGTTCTTATCTGAGATTTGCCATTCCCAGGTGCCTCTCACACCTATTTTGGTTTGGAGAGATTCTTTGTTTGCTTCTTTCACGCGCAGATGGAACGAACGCTCAACGAGTTCAGGATATACCTTCTTTACTGCAAGCGGATTTGCAAATGCAAGAGGGATAGAAAGTGGGTTTTGCTTTGATCCTTCTACTGCTGGACGCACAGCGTTAAGGTAGAGCTGGAACTCTTCCAGATCCTCTAAAGATGCAAAGCGAAGGTACTTTGGAAGTTGGTAGAGATCTACATCTACATACTCATTAAGATGGTGGAAGTAGTCCTTATAGCTTGCTGGATCAACAAGTACGCTATCTGCATTTTCAAAGAAGAGTGTTCTAAAAAGAAGCACATCTTTCCAAACTTTTGCGGCTCTTGACTGATCCATTCCGAGGCGGCGAAGCTGCTCATGGAAAAAGTCTGCCATGCTAGCTGGCCCTTGAAGCCCTTGAGCTTTTATTTCTCTGTAAGCCGCATCTGCATTTTTATAAAGAGAAGCTACAGCCTCATCTTGTGTAATGGTAAAGCCTTTTTGCTCGGCGACTTTTGCACTGTTAATAATAAATTGTGCAGCAAGCTCGACAAACTGACGGCCGAACCAATCTTGCGCTCCATGATAGCCAAATAGTGCAAGATCTTGATGCATAAGGTTTGGATCTTGCGGGAGCCACTTATGGGAGGCTTCTTGATAACGCAAAAACTGTCTGAGGTAAGGCGATGGGAAATTGCGCTCTGCCACATAAAGCTTGACACGAGCATCAAAACCTTCTTGGCTCTTAGGACTCTCAGCATTCACAAGAAGATCGTAATTTGCTTTTACATCTGGCGCATAATAGGTCCAGATCTGCTCTGAGGACAAAAAGGGAGCTCGCGGATGGGCATAGGGTTTATAGCGTTTTTCACGATCGTGCCTTGTTTTAAGCTCTTGTCCAAAGTCATTAAGATATGGAGAAGCAATTTGCTGGGCCAGGCCGCTTGCCAATATGTCAGTAGCAAGGGCGCCATCGTTTAAAGCATTTCCAGACATGCTTCCGGAATAGAGAAAATCCCTTGAATCT
>CAYWZU010000038.1:1574-22260 GCA_964462925.1 uncultured bacterium | reverse complement strand
TCGGCCATAGGCGGTTTACTACAACTGATAACTTCTTTGAAGTTGGCGGCAACAGTTTGAAAGCCCTGAAGCTACTCTACAAAATTAAAGAGGAGCTTGGCAAAAACTGTACATTTTCTCTACTTGCTGGAAATCCAACCATTTCTTTGCTTGCCGAGCAGTTACGTGATGCTGAAAAACCAGCCGAGAGAGCTCTTTTGCAAGCAGATATCTGCCAAGCTTCAAGTATTGAAAAGCGAATATGGATGGATTGTCAAAATCCAGCTGTTTCCAAGGCCTATACTATTTTGTCTGCTTTTGAACTTAAAGCTGTCAATAGAGAGCGGCTTAAAAAAATGGCCGAAGAAATGGTTAGAGAATACCCCATCCTGAGATGCGGCTTTGTCTCTGAAAAAAATGAAGTAAAGCGGCAGGTGTTTAGTCCACATGATCCTTCAACGTATTTCTTTTACACCACTTCACTCTCTCTTGATCAGTGTATAGCTGCTGAAACAGATTTTGTTTTTGATCTTGAAAAGGGGCCTCTTTTTAGAATTACAATTCTTCCAAAATCAGAGAGCGAATGCTACCTCATTTTCAATATCCACCATATTATTGCCGATGCTGATTCTCTTGTCTTATTTTTTACTGAATTGTTCTCAAGGTATTTGGGGATAGGAAGTGGTAGAATTTCTTCAAATAGAGCCCTGCTGCTGCAAGATGAAGAAAGCAGCCAATTTTGGCAAAAGTATCTCTTAAAGCTTCCTCCGCCTCTGAATTTGCCATACGATGCCTCCTTAAGCAAAACTCGAGGCTATGGAGCTGGCATTTCTTCTCCACTGCCATCAAAAGCGTATACATCTGTCACTCCATTTACCATCTATAGCCTCGCTCTCTTCATTACACTTTATAAGTTAACAGGTCGAGAAGATATTGTGGTTGGGTTTCCTGTAAGTTTGAGGGATAGACTTGACGTTGCATCCGAGCTTGGATGCTTTTTAAATACACTGCCGCTCAGGCTTGCTTTTAAGAAAACAGATACTGTCCAATCATTACTAAAGAGCCTTCATGCAACAATCTTAGAGGTATTGGAGCATAAAGATTTTCCACTTGATGCACTCTTGGAAACTGCAAAAGCCGGAAAACTCTTTACAGTCATGATTGATATGCTTCATGAAGAGCATTTCAAAGTGCCGGATTCTCTTTCAGAGCTTTCTATTATACCCTATAAAACGCACTCTTCCTATACGAAGACTGATTTAATTTTTTATATTTATCAAAAACCAGAAGGCTATCAGCTGCTCTTAGAATATAACGAGGAGCTATTCAATGCCGATACGGCTCGCTTTATAGCAGATGCCTATCTCGAGGTTCTTGATACCATGATGGAAAACCTGGATCTTTCCATCGAAGAAGTTGTTACTATTGAATCCCTTGAATTTGAGGACATATGCATAAAAGAGTAGATACATCCCCTCACCAGCAGAAAATGTGGTTTGTTGATAGGTTTGAAGATGGGTATATTTATCCTCATGCCCCTATCTATCACAATATTCCTCTTCTCATCAAAATTCAAGGGAAGCTGGATCTCGAGCGGTGGAAAAATGCTGTCTACAAAGTACTATCTAGTCATTCGATATTCAGCACCATTTTTCGTTCTGAAAACGACGTACCCTTTCAGTGCATTGGCGAGCCTCTTTCATTAGAGCATGCTGTTTGTAGTGCACAAGAGGGAGATGTTAGAGACATGCTCCTTAAGGAGCTAAAGCGTCCATTTGCTTTTGTGGGCACGGCTTTAGCTCGTGCTTGTACAATCAGCACACCTCTCGCACATTATTTTCAGTTAGTACTACATCATGCAGTTTGCGACAGGGCGACCCTTTCTTTACTTTATAACGAACTTATTGCTTGCTATCAAGATCCTGAGCAGCCCCTAGACAAACCCTCAATTGAATTTTTTCAATTCTCCAATTGGCAAAATAGCATCCAACCAGAAACTGAGAAGAAGCTTTTGACCTATTGGAATCGAAAGATTACAAGCTCACCTCCTCGTGTGCTCCTGCCAACTCCTGATGCTCGTCCGCTCATACATGTCTATGAAGACGCGGTAACATCTAAAGAGCTGGATGCCAAATTTTCGAACGCTATCAAGCTTCTCTGTAAAGAACTAGATGTACCTGTAGAGACCTTTTTCTTAAGCGTATTTACATTTGTTCTAAGCAAGTATACGGCACAGAAAGAAATTGTTTTGGGCTGCTATTTTGATCGACTTCAAGATGAAAAATTAAAGGGAATCTTTGGCCCTGTAAATAATCTTGTCGTTTTGAAGTCCACAGTAACTCCTGAACGTAGTTTTAGGGAATTTTTATCCCATGTGCAAAAAACAATGGAAGAGGCCAAAAAATATGGCCAGATGCCATTTGATAAGCTGGTAAAGCTTTTAAATCCTGAAAAAGATATGAGCACACTTGCCTTGTGCGATATCCTTTTCCATTATGAGCAAGCAGATAATCCCAAAAGCTGCCAAGATCTTTCATTTGAAAGAATTGAGCAGAATCAGGGACTTGGAAAGTTTGACATTAACTTTTTACTAAAGACTTTCCAGACTCATTTTGAAGTACACTTTACCTATAATGTACGCTATTTTTCTAGAGAGTTTATCTCGCGGTTTATCTCTCATTTTTCGAATGTAGTTCAAGCTGTTACGAACAATTCCAATATCAGTTTACGTGATGTTGATATGATCGACAGCCTAGAGCGACATGAGCTCTTTTTGAATATAAATCCAAATCAAGCAGAGTATCCAGAATGTTCTATCACAGATCTTCTTCATGAAAATGTTTGTAAATACCCGGACAATATTGCAGCAGCTTGTGAGGGTGAGCATATTACCTACAAAGAACTTGATAGGAGGGCAAGCCAGATTGCTCATGCTCTTAGAGAAAATGGAGTACAGCCTCAAGATATTGTGGCAATACTTCTTCCACGCTCTATTGATTTGATTGCTACAATTTTTGGTATCTTGAAATTGGGCGCCATATACCTTCCCTTAGACCTTGATCATCCGCTTGAAAGAACAAAATATATTCTAAATGATTCACAAGCGAAGGTCCTAGTGTGCAACCATGATGCTCTTTTGCAAAACCTGGAAATTGCTAAGAGAGTGAATATCGAAGATATTGATGCAGATGGAGCGTGTGAACGCGTTCAGATCAATCCAGATGCAATTTCGTATATTATATATACCTCGGGAACGACCGGCCATCCTAAGGGCGTCGTCATCACCCATAGAAACCTAGTTCGGCTTTTTTTCAATAGTACATCCCCATTTCATTACCTCTCTTCAGATGTTTGGTGTTTATTCCATTCCCAATGTTTTGATTTCTCTGGCTGGGAGATTTTTGGGGCTCTTTTATATGGTGGTAAATTAGTTATTGTACCAAAAGCTGTTGCTCGTGATCCCGAACTCTTTAGTTCACTTCTCATCGAGGAAAGGGTAACAATTCTTAACCAAACTCCTACTGCCTTTTACAATTTATTACCTAAATTAATGAAGCAAAATGAACTTCATGCACTGCGTTCAGTAATATTTGGCGGAGAGGCGCTTAATGTCGTTCGACTTAAGGAGTTTAAAGAAAAATATCCTGCTATCGAGCTTATTAATATGTACGGCATTACTGAAGGCACCATTCACGTTACCTATAAGGAGATAACAGAAAAAGAAATTGCTGATGGCCATTCAAATATCGGTGTAGCACTGCCAACAAATCGCTGCTATGTATTTGATGAGTATCAAAAACCTGTGCCTATGCATGTAAAAGGCGAATTATATATTGCGGGGGAAGGCCTTGCGCTTCGGTATTTGAATAAAGAAGAGCTAACGAATGAGCGGTTTATTTCGCATCCCTACATCGCATCTGAGCGGATTTATCGTACAGGCGATGAAGTAAGCATTAATGAATGCTATGAGATGGAATATATCAATCGTTTAGACCATCAAGTAAAGCTACGAGGATATCGTATTGAGCTTGCCGAAATTGAGTCTCAGTTATTAACAATCGAGAACGTAACTGCTGCATATGTTCTTTTAAAAGAAGATAGTTTAGGCACCCCATTTTTATGCGCCTATGTTATTTTGAATGAGGGAATGACAGTAGCGAATGTTAGACGCTCTCTTGTAGAAAAGCTTCCCGACTATATGATTCCTGGCTACTTTGTCGTGCTTGATGAGATGCCTCTCACATCAAATGGAAAAATTGATGTTCAGAAGCTCCCACTTCCCAATCTTTTTCAGAAAGAAACGTCCGAGAATTTCGTTGCACCTTCAACACCTACTGAAATAGAGCTCGCCGGTATCTGGAGCACAGTGTTGAATGTATCGCCGATAGGGCTGCACGATAACTTTTTTGATATTGGAGGCAACTCTCTTAATGCCGTACGAACAGTATCAGCCATTAATAGCCATTTTAGCTGCAGCGTAAATCTCTCAGACCTCTTTAAATTTCCAACACTTATCGAATTTGCTAGAAATACCTCTTTAGGAGAGCTAAAGGTTCAGGCAAAGCTTTCAAGAGCTGAGTACAGGAAGTTTTATCCAGTTTCTTCATCACAGCAGCGATTATTTATCTTAAATAGTTTTAGCAATGTAGGCACTACATACAATGTATATAGGGTATATCAATGCGAATCAAAAGTAGATGGAGATAGGCTTGAGGCGGTTCTACGGACAGTAATAAAGAGACATGAATCATTAAGGACAAGTTTTGGCTTTGAAGATGATGTGCCTGTACAAAGAATAGATGATGCTGTGGATTTTTATCTGGCTCGTATTTCTACAGATAAACCGATAAAGGATGTGGCTGCAGATTTTATTACACCTTTTGACCTTTCTCATGCTCCTTTATTTAGAGCCGCTTTAGTCGATTCAGCAAATGGCGAGCAGTACATCATCGTCGATACGCATCATATTATTATGGATGGAGTTTCAATGGCTGCTGTTGAACAGGAGATTAGCGAACTCTATGAAGGTAAAGAATTAGCTATTCCACAATATCAGTATAGGGACTTTTCAGAGTGGCAAAATAGGATGCTTGCTACAAATCAGTTCGATTCACAAAGGCAGTTTTGGTTGAAGGCACTAGAAGGGGAGCTTCCTACATTGCAGCTTCCGTTAGATTATGTAAGACCTTTGCAGATGGATTTTGAAGGGGAAATTTATCGATTTGGCCTTGATAAGGATATATATGAAAAAATCATAAAGCAAGCGAGCGATCTTAAGTGCACAGTCTCCATGTATATTATGGCTGCTTTTTCAGTCCTTTTACATAAGTATTCTGGACAAGATGACATAATTATAGGCTGCACGACATCAGGGCGTACAATGGAGGAAACCGGGCAAATAGTAGGCCATTTTCTCAATATGCTTCCAATTCGTGTAAAACTGGAGTCCGGTGAGCAATTTGCAAATTTTTTAGCTGAGGTTAAGAGATTTTCTGTAGCTGCCTTTGAAAATCAGGATTATCCTTTTGATTTATTAGTAAATGAGTTGAACGTAGAGCGCAATGTATCGAGAAATCCAGTTTTTGACGTTGCCTATATCTTTCAAAATTTTATGGAGGGGTATCAATATCATTCAGATATCAGTTTTAAAAACATCTATAATAACCAAACTGCGAAGCATGATCTCTCGCTTTATGCATTACTAGAAAATAATAGTTTGGTCTTTGAATTCGAATTTACTAAAGCCCTCTTCAAGTTGGGATCCATTGAGAGAATGGCAAGACATTTTCTCAATTTACTCGCCGATCTTGTCAAAGATCCCCATAAGGTAATTAGAGATCTAGCCATCATGGATTCTTTGGAATTTCAAGAGCTTATCTATGATTTTAATGCTACGGATAAAGATTTTGATTCAGAGTCATCTCTTTTGAGTCTTTTTGAAAAATCCGCAGCTATGAACCCAGATAGGATAGCCTGTTGCCTAGCAAATGGCTCTATAACTTATCGTGATTTGAATAAGAAAGCTAATAAAATAGCTTGCTTTATTAAAGATCAGCAGATTGAGGCTTCTTCTTTAATAGCCATTTACATGCGAAAGTCTATAGATTGCATAGCTTCACTTTTAGGTATTCTTAAAGCTGGCCTTGCCTATGTGCCAATCGATCCTACCTATCCCTATGATCGTATTAAGACAATTTTAACCACGTGCAAGATTCCACTCTTGATATCTGAGAAAAAATTTATCAAGAGTATGAATAATTTACATTGGGAGGTTCCTTCTCTTCGAACGCTGCTTTGTATAGATAGCGATGATTTTGAATCCGAAGAAGAGTTTGAAAAAAATGAAAAAATGAATAGCCAGCTATGGGACTACATCAGCGCAAGCTCCCAGGATGAAATCAGTGAAGGAGGGTGGAAATCAAGCTATACGGGCGAGGCCTTTAGTAAAAAGGAAATGGAAGAGTTCCAAAGTAACTTTTACGAAAAAATTGCTCCTTACTGCGACAAAACAAAGAAGGTTTTGGAGATAGGGATCGGTTCAGGCTTATCGATGTACAAAATCCATGACCTTGTTGACAAGTATGTGGGAACTGACCTTTCAGAAAACATCATCTTAATGAATATGGCGAAAGTTTCCCAGAGGGGAATAGAGAACATTAGCTTGCATCATTTGGCAGCTCATGAAATCGACAAATTACAAGATGAACGATTTGATGTCATCATATTTAATAGCGTTATCCAGTCTTTTCATGGTCATAATTACTTACTTCAGGTGCTTAAAAAAGCCATTAATTTGGCAAACCCAAATGCGGTTATTTACCTTGGAGACCTGCTCGATTTAGATTTGAAAGCTTCGTTTATACAGTCTCTTGTTGACTCTAAGAATGAAAAAGCAAAGCTCAATTGGGATTCAGAGCTATTCGTAAACTCCCAGTTTGTTACCGATCTTCAAAATCACTTATCTAGAATAGGATCTATTGAAATAAGCAGAAAAATCTATACTATAGAAAATGAACTCTCTAAGTATCGCTTTGATGCTTTATTGAAACTTACTAGTGAAAAAAAAGCGAGCAGCCATGCCCTGAAAAAAAGGTGCGACCGCTCAGATTTTGAGCACTATCCAGATTCTAATCTTACTATTGAGATTGATTCTTCAAGCCTAGCATATGTTATCTTCACTTCAGGTACTACGGGTGTTCCTAAAGGTGTTGCTGTTGCACATCGTCCTGCAGTAAACTTGATCGATTGGGTTAACAAAACGCATGGCATCTCTCGAGAGGACAGAGTCCTTTGGACTACATCGCTTTGCTTTGATCTTTCTGTCTATGACATTTTTGGAATGCTTGCAGCAGGTGGATCACTCTTTATTCCTACTGAAGATGAACAAAAAGAGCCATCAAAACTCGTCTCTTTCTTACTTGAAGAAGATATTACGCTCTGGGATTCCGCGCCTGCTGCTTTGCAGCAAATTATGCCTGTATTACTTGATACCCATTCTGTGAATAGATCCTCTTTACGCCATATTTTCCTGAGTGGAGATTGGATACCAACGAGCTTGCCACGAGAGCTCAAATCCTATTTTCCTGAGGTAACTATCGTAGCAATGGGTGGTGCTACAGAAGCTGCTATTTGGTCCAATTACTATCATGTGGGAGAAGTGGGGCCAAGGTGGAAAAGCATTCCATATGGCAAACCTATCCAAAATGCAAGGTATTACGTGCTCGATGATAGGCTCCAGCCCGTCCCGATGAACGTAGCTGGTAATTTGTATATTGGAGGCAAGTGCCTAGCGTCTTGCTACTTTGGTGACGAGGAGCTTACTTCTAAGAAATTTATCGTAAATCCCTACGTTGCACATGAGAGGCTTTATCATACAGGGGATCTTGCCCGCTGGTGTGCAGATGGAGAAATGGAGTTTTTAGGCCGAAGCGATACTCAGGTTAAAATTCGCGGATACCGCATTGAACAAAGTGAAATTGAATGTACGCTACTGGCAATCGAGGGGATGCTGGATGCGCGGGTTTTTGTTAAACGAGATAGAGACCAGAATGCCTACTTAAGCGCATACTATGTTTCTGAACAAAAAAGAGATTGCCGCTTCATCAAGCAGGTATTAGAACAAAAGCTTCCGCCTTATATGGTACCTGCCCATGTGATGCAAATTGATAGATTTCCACTCACAGCAAATGGTAAAATTGACGTTAAGGCTCTTCCTGAACCCTGCAATAATCAAGTTGACCAAGCCATCCAAATAGTTAAACCAAAAGGAGCATTTGAAGAAGCTATTCTTGAAGTTTGGGAAGAGGAATTAAATCGAACAAACATTAGTATTTATGATAACTTTTTTGATTTGGGTGGAAATTCGATTAAAATTGTTAAACTAAGCGTAAAGCTTAAAAATAAACTCCAAAGGGAAATTCCAATTGTTGTTCTCTTTCAGTATCCGACCATAAAAGCTCTCTCAGATTTTCTAAATCGTGATGAGGAAGAGGCCCCGGTACTTAAAGAAAACGTGAATTTAACGAAAGGCAAGGCCTTGATGAAAAAGAAAATTGCAGAAAAACGCCGTACAGGCATATTGTTGAAGGAATAGTTTATGACACAAGAAAATAAAGTAGCTGTTTTAGGTGCAGGTGTTATGGGTTCTGGAGTAGCCTGCGACCTTGCAATACATGCTTTTTCAGTTGTTCTTTATGATTTGAATGAAGAGATTCTTGAAAAGTCAAAACAGCGGATTTTGGCCGATTATAGAAAGCTCCAATTCTTTAAAAAAGAGATCCAGCTTCCGAAAAAAGAAGAGCTCTTTGCAAATATCCAGTTTACTACGAATTTGCAAGACATTGTAGGTGCAAATTTCATTATCGAAAATATACGCGAAGATTGGAAAAGCAAAAAGGCGCTCTATGAAAGCATTCAGCCTTACTGCTCAAAAGATACCCTCATAGCAGCAAACACAAGCTGCGTGCCGATTACTCAGATTGCAGGGGTATGCCGTTATCCTCAAAATGTCATTGGCATGCATTTTATGAATCCTGTTCCACTCAAAAACTTTGTAGAAGTTATACGCGGACATCATACAACAGCTGAAACTATAGAAGCTGGCATTTCATTTCTTAAAAAGTTAGATAAAATTGCTGTTGTAGTTAATGATTCTCCAGGATTTGTTTCTAACCGAATTTCACATCTTTATATGAATGAAGCTGCATTTCTTGTGCAAGAAGGTGTCGCTACACCTAGCGAAATCGATAAATTGTTCAAAATCGGATATGGCCACAAGATGGGGCCGCTCGAGACGTGTGATTTGATAGGTGTAGATACTGTGGTTGACTCTTTACAAGTTCTCTTTGATAGTTTCCAAGATAGCAAATTTAGATGCTGCCCATTACTTAAGAAAATGGTAGCTGCAGGTCAGCTTGGGCAAAAATCAGGACAGGGATTTTATAAATATTAGGCGATGTATGGAGCACAAATCAGAAGTTAAGTGTGTAGTTTGGGATTTAGATAGGACAATGTGGGATGGCGTTCTGCTCGAATCTGACGAGCTCGCTTTAAAACCGGGTATTGCAGATATAATCAAAGAGCTAGACCAAAGGGGAATCTTGCAATCTATTGCGAGTAAAAACAATCATGATCACGCCATGGGCATGCTTGAAAAATTTGGGATTAAGGAGTACTTTTTATATCCTCAAATTAGCTGGAATGCCAAATCTTCATCTCTTTCGCAAATTCAAAAGAGTTTGAATATTGGAATGGATACAATCGTTTTTATTGATGATGACCAGTTTGAGCTGCATGAAGTAGCAAGTGCTCATCCTCAAGTTCAGTGTCTTCAATGTGATGAATATCTAAACATTCTTACGATCCCTCGGTTTAACCCTCGATTCATTACCGAAGATTCCCTCAAACGTCGTCAAATGTATCTTGATGACATTACGAGAAATGATCTTGAGAGTAACTATGTCGGACCCAAAGAGGAATTTTTATCATCTTTAGGTATGAAGTTGATTATTTCTGAAGCTCAGGAATATGATTTAAAAAGGGCTGAAGAGTTAACAGTTCGAACTAATCAACTAAATGCGACCGGAAAGACATATGATTATGACGAACTTAAGTATTTTATGAATTCACCGTCTCATAAACTTTTTGTTTGCGAGCTTCAGGATACATTTGGCTCGTATGGAAAGATTGGATTGTCACTTGTAAATTGCGAGCCTGATCATAATCATTTGCTCCTGCTTCTCATGTCTTGCCGAGTCATGTCTCGAGGAATTGGCACTGTGCTTTTATCCTATATCATGCAGGTGACAAAAAAAGAGGGGAAAAAAACCTTGCTCGCCGATTTTCGCAAAACAGGCCGTAATGAAATGATGTATGTTACCTATCGCTTTGCCAACTTTGAAGAGATTAGCAAAAGTGAAGATGACATTTTACTGCTTAAAAATGACCTGAGTTATATCCAGGCCTTTCCTAAGTATATTGAAATACATGCCCCATAAAAGGAGATAAAAATGGAAGCGCGTACCAAAGTAAGAGATTTTATAAAGAAAAATCTTGTTGATTTCGATGATAAAGTCCAAATAGCTGACTCAGACAATATATTTGTACTTGGTTTTGTCAATTCTTTATTTGCCATGAAGCTATTAAATTTTGTTGAAAATGAGTTTAATACATCAGTTGAGCCTCAGGATATGTCCCTAGTCAACTTTAGCAGCGTTGATAATATCGTAAATCTCATCGAAAGAAAATGTAGCTAATTATATGTACATAACCCCTCTACGTGATCCAAAAGCGGAAGATTTTGATTGGCATACCTATTTCGCTTCGCCGCATCCGCCAAGTTTGCCGTCTAATTTTAATGCCGACGAAATTGTAGCAAAGGCAAGGCGTCACATTAAGGAAGATCCGGTACGAATTACCTTTGTGTTGACTAATCTCTTAAGAAATTTGTTAAAGAATGTAGGGATTAAAAAAAATCCTAATATTTTGGAGCTTGGGGCAGGAACCGGTTTTTTGTCTCGCTGGCTATTGGAAAAGTATGGGGGAATGGCAACCCTTATTGATAACAATAACTCATCGCATGATGCTTTTAAAGCTTTGAAAAGTGAAGAACACTATGACATCGAATATGTAGTAGGCGATATCTTTGCCCATCAGACTGAAAAAGAGTACGATATTGTATGTAGTTTTGGTCTCGCTGAGCACTTTAAAGATAAAAAAGATATTATAGAAATACATCGTCGTTTCTTAAAAGCGGATGGTCATGTTATCATTTTAGTCCCTATGGATTCTTGCCTAAGTCGCGTATATTGGGAGCTCTATCCAGAATTGAATCTTGGATACCGAGAGCTATTATCTGAAAGCGATGTCTTCGATATGTTTACTAAGAATGGCCTTAAGCTATTGAAGATGGAAAAAAGTCATGGACATAGTTATGATATTATTGCTGGAATTGGAGTGTTGCCATGTACCTAACAGCTGAAGAAAAAACCTTTATAGATAAGGCTCGTGATTTTGTCGATACTGAAATCAGACCGAAAGCAGCTGAAATCGAGGAGGGGAATGGCTTATCTTGCGATCTCATTAAGAAAATGGGAGCGCTTGGCTTTTTAGGTGTATGCATCCCTAAAGAATATGGCGGCCTTGAATATAATCCTTTAGTTTATGGATTTTTTACTGAGGTTATCGGTAAAGCATGTTCTGCTACCCGTTCTTTAATTACGGTCCATAGTTCTTTAGTAAGCCATACTATTCTACGATATGGCAATACTATGCAAAAAAACCGTTGGCTACCAGATTTAGCTACAGGAAATAAAATTGCCTGCTTTGCTTTATCAGAGCCAGACTTTGGAAGTGATGCAAAATCTATTGCTACAACCTATGAGGAAACATCGCACAGCTTTGTCCTTAATGGTCGTAAAAAGTGGATCACAATGGGCGCTATTGCCGATTTATATCTCGTTGTCGCAAAGAAAGGGCCTCTCGTATCAGCCTTTATTATAGACAGCAAACTTAAAGGAATTAACATAAAACCGATAACGCATACCATGGCAGGTCGCGGAACATATCTTGCAGAGATTACTTTTGATAATGTGCACATTCCAAGAGATGCCTTGCTGCTGCAAGAGGGCTCTGGATTTTCCTATATTGTAAATTATGCACTCGATCACGGACGCTATAGTATCGCCTGGGGAGGTGCTGCCATTGCCCATGAAGCAGTCGATGCTATGGTAAGTTATGCAAGAAGTAGAGAGCAGTTTGGAAAAAAACTGTTTAACTTTCAACTAATCCAAGGTTTGATTGGTGATAGCGCAACAAAATATGCAGCTGCTCGCTCTTTATGCATCGAAGCTGGCTTGATGCGCCAGCAAAACCATCCTGATGCAACTCTAAAGACAACGACAGCAAAATATTTTGCCTCAAAAATTGCAAATGAGATAGCAGGCGATGCGCTGCAGGTTCATGGAGCAAATGGCTTTCATCCTGACTATGTAGTGGAAAAATTGTTTAGAGAAGCCAAAGTACTAGAAATTATTGAAGGGACCTCTCAGATCCAGCAGCAAATGATTTCTGATGCAGCGCTAAGAGATCATTTTAAAGAGTATCACTCTTATAGGCAAAATCGTTCATGAGAACAATTGCTTTACTCTTAGTGGTTGTACTCATTTGGGGCATGAATTGGATTCTCATGAAGATTGCAATGATTGAAATAACTCCCATCTGGTTTGGAACTATTCGAATGGCTATTGGGGCGCTCTGTTTATCTCTTTTTTTGATGATGCAAGGAAGATTGCGCTGGCCTTCACTACAAGATAGATACCCTATTTTAGTTATTGGCTGTCTTCAGATGGGGGCTTATGTTTTGCTTGTCAATTTAGGTCTTCATTATAATTCTGTTGGACGATCAGTTATTTTAGTCTTTTCAACTCCGATCTGGATGATTCCGGTTGCAGTTCTCTTTTTTAAGGAAAAATTTCCCAATTTAAAAAAGATGAGCTTTTTCTTTTGTGTAGTGGGTATTTTGTTCTTGTTTAATCCAGTATCTTTTGATTGGAATAACCAATCTGCTTTGCTCGGAAGTGGATTATTATTGCTAGCGGCTGTCATTTGGACTGCTTCAACATTATTTACCCGCTATAGTAAGTGGCAAAGCTCAGTACTTGAATTACTGCCGTGGCAGTTATGGACTGGGACCTTATTTTTGCTCGTTTCAGCACTTATTTTTGAACAAGAGCCGGTTTTTACATGGAGCGGATCCTTGCTCGCTCTTTTATTGTATGAAGGAATAATTGCAACAGCATTTGTCTTTTGGGCAATTATTGAACTGAACAGGCGTCTTCCTGCAATAACATCTTCTCTCGCGATGCTTGCAATTCCTTTAATAGGGATAGCCTCCTCAGCATATTATTTGCATGAGGAGATTACAGCTGAAATGCTCACGACCTATCTTTTGTTAACTGCAGGTATTATTTGCGCGCTCGTGTCAGATCGCCGGGCGGCCGTCAAGACATGCTAGCCTTATATTGCCAAACGTTTGATGTTACGAGAAAAGAGAGCTGTTTTAAAGCAAGCCTTGCAGTAGTAAAGGCTCATTTAGAGACTTTACTAGAAAGGAAGGAAGAATATTTACATGCTGAAGAGCTCGCATTTTTTAAAAATTTGCAACATGAGAAAAGGCAGCATTCATACCTTCTTGGCCGCTTTGCAGGAAAGCTTGCTTTGCAAGATGCGTGCAGAAGCGAAACAGTTGATGGCGTCTTTATTGGATCTGGAGTTTTTAACTTTCCTGTTGTGTATGGTCTAAAAAATAAATTGCAGATTTCTTTGGCACATAGCGGGTCTATTTCAGCTGCTTTAGTGTTCCCGGAAGCATATCCAATGGGAATCGATTTGGAAGTGATAGATGAAGAAACTGCTGAAAATATAATCCCTCACCTAACTATGCATGAGAGGTCCCTATTGCAGTATGGTATGGATAGGAGCCTTTTTGCATGTATGCTTTGGACTGCAAAAGAAGCTTTGGGGAAGGTATTAAGGACAGGGTTAACTACTCCATTGCCTATTTTAGAAATTCAGCAAATAGAGACTGAAAGACAGGGGTTTACCTGTTTTTTCACAAACTTTTTTCAATACAAAGCCCATGTGCTATTCTGTGGAGATACTGTACTCGCTATCGTCTATGCACGAGATTCTGAACATCATATGGATATGAACTTCATCAACCAATTTGAATGGATAGTAAATGACAAAAGAAAAAGCTTGGTATAAGGATGGACTTCGATTTCAATGCACAGGCTGCGGCAAGTGCTGTACAGGATCGCCAGGCTATGTCTGGGTGACTGTTGAAGAAATTGAAGAGATAGCACAATTTCTTAACATATCAATAGATGAATTTGCAGATCGCTATTTAAGACAAGTCAATGGGGACTTTGCCTTAAAAGAACATGTTACAACATACGCCTGTGTCTTTTTAGACGGGACAAAGTGCAGTATCTATCCGGTACGTCCAGAGCAGTGTAAAACATTTCCTTGGTGGGTCCAGAATCTTGCATCTAAAGAGGATTGGGAAAAAGCTGGTCGCTACTGCGAAGGCATTAACCATCCAGATGCTCCACTCATTTCGTTTCAAACCATTGAACTCTCAAAATCATGACTTATTTTTTTGGATGTGGTAGCTAAGCTCTGATCCAAAAATAAGGATGAGCCAGCTGTAGTAGAGCCAAATGAGAAAAAGGGGAAGGGCCGCAAAGCTGCCATATATTGCGCCGTAACTTGATGCGCCAACTTGAAATGTTACATAGATCCACTGCCAAATGGAGTAGAGTATTCCAATAAGAAATGAGGCAGTTGCTGCAGCTGTCCATCTGACACTGGTATTAGGTATATATTTGTAGAAAAGAGTAAGTATAATCCAGCTAATAAGGTATGAAATCAACGTCATAATACCTCCGAGCAGAGGGCCTAGAAAATTTCTCACGTAAGAGAGAGCTGTTCCTGAAATTGCAAAAAAAATAGGAAGAAAAAAGATAATTGGAGCATAAATTGCGATTTGCTGGAGGAGCGTACGGGAGTTTTTAACATGCCATATTTGATCGAAAAAGAATTCAATTTCTCTAAAGGCAGTAACTACAGTCCATAGGAGAATGGCAATTCCAAATCCTGCTATGAGGCCGCCTTTTGTGTTAGTGAGGGCGGCGTTAGCAAACTCTGTAAGCTTTTCTGCAATAACTGGCTGGCTTGAAAATTCGTTTTGTATCCAGCCGAGTGCTGTATCATAGAACCCAAGCTTTTGCGCGATGCCAAAGATTATGGCAACCATCGGAACAAGAGCAAGAAGTGTGTAGTATGTCAAAGTGGATGCTTTATCGAAGCCGTTATCTTCAATAAAGCCTTGGAAAGCTGCATAGCAAATTTGAAAAGAGCGAGTAAAAAATTTCACCTTTTCACCCTTTAGGAGTTATCGCTTGGTGTAGCACCAAAGGGTGAAAGAAGCAAGTTTTTAGATGTAGCCTCGTGCGAGAAGGTAGAGAGATAAAATGGCAGATGCTCTAGCTGCCCAGATTTCTACTGTGGAGATCTGTACTTTAATTACATCTTTTTTTACTTCTACGATGCTTGGGTACTCTCTATCAATCACCGCTACTTTTTTAAGAAAGCCAGCTGCCACTGAAATGCTTGAAATATTTTGAGCGACCACTTTTGAACGGGTTCGACTTGCAACTGAATCTCGAATAACTGGTATCGGGAAATTGCTTGATATTTCAGCTTTAATTTTGAATTTACCAATTTGCATAATTACTCCTTATTATTACGCATGTCATTATATGGATAATTAAATTGAAGGGCAACTAAACTAGGCACCCTTTTCGTCCTTTCAGCAAAATTGGCTCTCGTGCAGAATTGTCTTTTTTGATGAGGTATATGTGGAAACTCCTTGCATTGTTTGGGTGAGAAATGATCTGCGGCTGCATGACAATCCAGCTCTTCTTGCTGCATCTAAAACAGGTATGCCTGTTATTGTATGCTTTATTTGGTCTGAAGAAGATCAAGAGCCTTATCCGATTGGTGGAGCTAGCAGGGCGTGGCTTCACTGCTCTTTGGAAGAGTTTTCCTTAAGCCTTAAAAATAAGCTCATTCTCCGAAAGGGAAGGTATCTTGACGTCCTGCTGCAGCTTATCAAGGAGACAGGCGCGAGGACAGTATACTGGAATAGGTGCTACGAGCCGCATTTAGTGGCAAAAGACAAGGAAATTCTCGATACTCTTACAGAGGCAAATTGCAGCGCCATCACATGTGCAGGCAATCTCCTCTTTGAGCCTTGGGAAATCGCAACTCAAGAGGGAAAGCCCTACCAGGTATTTACACCCTTTTATCGAAATATTCAAAAAAGAGAGCCGGAAGAGCCTGTAGATACTGTAGAAAACCTGAAAATCTATCAAGGCCACATTACTTCTGAGTCTATAGCAGGGCTGCAGCTTAGGACAAGAAATCCACCCCTAGACATCTGGGAGCCTGGTGAAAAAGGCGCCCTTAAAGCCCTCGATCGATTTTTAAGCGGCCCAGTAGAGGAGTATAAAATAGCAAGAGACTATCCTGCTCAAGAGGGAACTTCAAGGCTTTCACCGCATCTTCGATTTGGCGAAATTTCTGTCAGAACCATTGTAAAAAAGCTGCGTAGTGAGGCTTCAGAAGCTTTTTATCGGGAGCTTATCTGGCGCGAGTTTGCAGCACATCTCCTTTTTTACTTTCCAGATACCGCCGATGAGCCGCTCAAGAAAGAATTTCTTAACTTTCCCTGGAGGCTGGATCCAGAACAGCTTGGCTTTTGGCAGGAGGGAAAGACCGGATATCCCATTATAGATGCTGGAATGAGGGAGCTTCTTGCAACAGGCTGGATGCATAATCGTGTCCGCATGATTGTAGGCTCGTTTTTAGTAAAGCATCTCTTGCTCTCATGGAAACAAGGCGCAAGCTGGTTTTGGGAAAAGCTTTTTGATGCAGATCTTGCAAATAATACCCTAGGATGGCAGTGGGTAGCAGGGTCTGGAGCTGATGCAGCGCCCTATTTTCGCATTTTTAATCCACTTATCCAGGGAAAGAAATTTGATCCCGAAGGCCTCTACATAAAGCGCTGGGTGCCTGAATTAAAACATGCAAGCCTTGACAAAGTGCATGAAGGCGGTTATATGAAGCCAATTGTGGACCTTAAATTTGGATATATGAGAGCACTAGAAGCTCTTCAAGAGATGAAAAACGGCAAGCAATGAAAGTTGGCATCACGGGATCTCATGGCACGATAGGTAAAGAGCTTGTGCCCTTTTTGCAAGAGAAGGGCTATGAGGTTGTTTCTCTTCCAAGAAGAAATGCGGACTTAGCGGACATAGATGTCGTTATAAATTTAGCGGGGTCTTCTCTTTTTGGCAGCAAGGAGAAAATTTACACAAGCAGAGTAGAGACGACAAAGAGTTTAGTAGAGGGCATGAAAAAGCCCCCTAAACTTTTTATCTCAGCTTCCGCCGTTGGATACTATGGCAGTGGATTTTTGGCGAAGGTTTGCAGAGCTTGGGAGGCTGAAGCAGAAAAGGCAGCATGTCCAAAGGTGCTTTTGAGAATAGGAGTTGTTCTAACACCTAAGGGCGGGGCGCTGAAGATGATGCTTATGCCGTTTCGCTTAGGCCTTGGGGCTATTTTGGGAACAGGCGAGCAGTGGATGAGCTGGATAAGTATGCAAGATCTCCTTTCCGTCATTCTCTTTGTGATCGAAAATGAAACTGTCAGGGGGCCGGTAGATGCTGTATCCCCTAACCCTGTAACTAATAAACAGTTTAGTTTATGGCTTGCGAAAAAACTCAATAGGCCCTGCTTTTTACGGATGCCTGCCTGGGTTCTTAGGCTTTTTTTAGGAGAGCTTGCCGATGATATGCTGCTCAAAAGTACAAAAGTATATCCCAAAAAATTGCTATCTGCTGGCTTTGTCTTTAAAGACGTTGATGTCGAGAATGTGAAAATTCTGTAATATTATACGCCAATATTTGAGGTGTGAAATGAAAGTTTGGCGGATAGTCCTCCTTTGTCTCCTTGCTGTAGCGATTTTTGAAGGTGTCATTTTATGGAAGGGAAGAAATGATGGGTTTTCTGTCGATCGCATTCAGTCAAAACTTCCAAATAACCCTGCGTGGGAGATATCCCCTACTGCTACTAAGCTCGCTCAGGTAAATCAGATTCTTTCCCAGCCCTACTACTACCTTGGGCATGGCTTTCAGTTTTATGCCTTTGAAAGTAGCGACGGCCGCTATGTGCTTAAATTTATGAGGCATCAGAGGCTGCATCCCCCAGTGCTCTATGACTGGTTTCCAGATTGCGCACTCATTCGCGACATTAAGGCCAAGAAGAGCCTGAAAAGGCAGCGGAGAGTTGATGAGCTTTTTAACTCACTATTTATTGCCTACAATGAGATTCCTGAAGAATGCGGCCTCATTTATGTCCACCTCAACAAGTCCGAAAATCTTCATAAAAATGCCTTTTTAGTAGATCTGCAGGGTGATGAGTATCTTGTTCCTCTCGATAGTACAGAATTTGTGCTTCAAGAGCGAGCAGAGTTTGTTAAGCCTACTATAAAAGCCCTTATGAAGGCGGGAAGGATAGATGAAGCCAAGGAGCGTGTTGAGCAGCTCTTTACACTTCTCAAGCAAACAGCTGAGAGAGGGATCTTAGATCTAGATGGTGCTCTCATAAGCAAAAATAATGTTGGCTTCATCGAAAATAGAGCTATCTACATAGATACAGGGCGCTTTGTTCACAGGGAAAGTATTAAGACAAAGGAGCGCTTTGCTACCGATCTTAAGAGGCTAAAACCTCTCTATAGATGGCTTGTCCGGCACTACCCACCGCTTGCGGCACATTTTGAAAAGCAAGAGGCTCTTTATAAGAATGAGGCGTAAGTACTTTCTTGTAAGCATAGCACTTGCTGCATGCTGCTTTTGGGCCTATGAGAAATTTAATGAGAGCTTTTATGAAAGCTCTATACATCTTCAAACATGGCCAAAAAAGCACTATAAAGCAGAAGATCCTGATGGCGCTTTAAAAGAGATACTTAAACAGCCCTTTACCTACCTCGGAAAGGGGAGGCAATTTTTTGTTTTTGAAAGTGCCGACGGTAATTATGTCCTAAAATTTGTTAAGTGCCAGCGTATAGACCTTCCAGCCTATCTGCCGCATGCAAGTGAGCGGAGAGCGCAAAGAGCAGAGCGCATTGAGTCAATGTTTACATCACTTGAGCTTGCTTCACATCCGTTTCAACATACAACTGCTGTTCTCTATAGCAAGCTTGCTCCACAAGATACTATACACGAAAAGATCATCCTCATCGATAAGCTAGGTATGGAGCATAAAATTACCTTAGAAGAGGTCCCCTTTGTGTTGCAGCAAAAAGCAATACCCGTCCTTAGCTGCTTAGAAGAGCTTATAGAGCTGCATGATTATGAAGAGGCAAAACGGCGTATCGACCAGGTAATTGCACTTTTTCAAGAAGATGCCGCCCTTTGCTGCTGCGACAAAGATTCAGGGATAATCCTAAGAAATAATATAGGCTTTTTACGAGATCGAGCAATCCATATTGATATAGGCACACTTACAAGGCAACCTGTAGATCAAAAGGAGCAAAAGATGCGCCTTGAAGAGCTTATTGATTGGCTCTCGACCCGAAATCAAGAGCTTGCCAGCTACCTAGATACTAAGATCCATAATGGCGCCTAAAAGATAAATAGGCAAAGTTTATGTAGCGATAGCAATACCTGCAGCAGCGAGTGCATTTGCAGGCCAGTTTACCTTTTCTTTATAGTATTTTACCGCCCAGGCATTGCAAAAAATGATCAGTAAAACTGTCTGTAGAGGAAATATAAGAGCATTTTCTGTAGCACTTGATGCATATTCTGTCCCAAGCAGCAAAAGATAGGTTGAAATGCCAGCAAGTAACCCGGCAGTAATCCCTGAGGTATAAAATCCCGGTGCAGTGCTTGTTGTTTTTTGCCGGATAAAAGTCTGAGAAAGAGCTGCCACAATGAATGTGATTGCCATAAAAAGATCGCCCTCTTCTGCATTTACATGAAATGGGAGAAGAGGAGATTCCGGAAGGCTCTCTTTAAGTAAAAGCGCTCTCCATTGAAAGATAAGAAAATAGAGTGTAGTGGAAGCGTAGGCAACAGCTATCCAGCCAAGCCATTTTTTATTAGCCTTTTCTTCACCTTGCCCCATCCAAACGAGAGCTGCAAGTACAAGGAGAGATCCTACAAGATTATTCAATGTATAGTCATGGCCAAATTCCGCGCCGAAGAAAAAGTACATCAGTAGCGGCGGCCAAACAGAGACGCTTGAGACAAAAATAAAGGTAAGTCCAGAGGGGCCAGACTGCAGGCTTTTGCCGATGCTAAATTGCAAAAGGCCAAGAAAAATTCCTGCAAAGAGTGCAACAACAGCCATTTTAGGATCAAAGTTCAAACTGCTATGCTGCAGGTAGATAATCGGGATAGAGACAAGTCCGGCAGTAAAAAAGCGCGCCCTTATAAAGGGATCGCCTTCTTGATCAGGAGTAACCGCTCTTCTGATAAAAAAATTCCCAAGCGCCGTAAAAAATGCTGATAGGGCAATAAATACTAAAGACATAAGAAAAGATTATAACAAAATTCTTTTTTTATATCACTATCTTAAAATT
>CAYWZU010000038.1:0-1474 GCA_964462925.1 uncultured bacterium | reverse complement strand
TTCGCTTTCTCTCTCTTTTCCTCTTCTCTTATTTATTTGGAACCGGAGCTGCCATAAGGCGGAAGTAGGCAAGCGACCCTTGCATCAGGGCGCAGCCGACAGCAGTGTCGATAAAACCGCGCACATCATTTGGTAGCTGAAGAATCTTCATAAGCATTCCAAGGCCCATCATGCAGGCGATGATGAGGATGTTAGATCTTGTATAGAGCTGAGAGATGGTTGTGGGATTTTCGAGTTTTGCTATTCTCTCATGGGAGCGGAGCGCGGCCTTTTGCATGACAAAGCGTCCCTTTGCAAATCCAATGATAATGCCAAGTGCTATAAGTATATAGTTTACATCTTGAGATGCACACAAAAAGCCAAGGCCGAGATTGAGAAGCATCATTCCGATGCCAAGCCAGATAATGCCGGAGATTGCATATAAAGTACTGTGGCGGGTCTTAATCATACGGTCACTTCCTCATGTTCAATTTCATAAATAGGTGTTTTGGGCCTAATTCCAGATGCATTAATGCATGTACCGCCAAATTGCATAAACTCTTCTTTAAAAGAGAGGATGTGCAGTGGCATTTGGTTTTCCTTAGCAAGCTCAAGCGATCGATGGTGGAGAATTTTTGCGCCTTTTGAAACGATGTCGATAGCTTCATCGTAAGAAAGATGTGAGAAAAGGCTGGCATGTGGGTTTTGCTTTGGGTCTTCTGAGCAAAAACCAGGTACATCCTTATAAAATTCAACCTTCTCAGCACCAAGGGCAACCCCAAGAGCAACAGCTGTTGTATCAGAGCCGCCGCGGCCAAGTGTTGTAATTTCTTTACTTTCGCGGCTTACGCCCTGAAAACCTGCGACAATTACAATTTTTTCTTGATCTAAGCTTTTTAAAAGCCTCGATGGGGTAACATCAATAATTTTAGCTTCAGCATGCCGAGATGAGGTGATAATGCCGGACTGGCTTCCTGTAAAGCTAATTGCCTCCTTTCCCTTTTTAGCAAGGGACATGGCAAGAAGTGACATGCTGATTCGTTCGCCAACGCTTAGCAGCATATCCATCTCTCTTTGCGGAGGGGCTGGGTTAATCTCTTTAGCTAGGGTAATAAGGCTATCTGTTGTTTTGCCCATAGCAGACACTACTATACAGATCCGCGGGTACTCTTGAGTTTTTCTTAAGATTAAATTTGAAATTGCATCAAATTGCTGTGGTGTTTCAAGCGATGCACCACCAAATTTTAGAACACACGTTTTTTTCGTCATAATGAGTGATATCCTAAATGAGGCCGAATGTAATTGTCGAGAGAAAAAGGACAAGAGGACCAAAAAGACATAAAGCACCTAAAGGACAGTTGCATAGGTCCTTTTCGTCGTTTTGGTCCTTTATGTCCTTCCGGTCCTTTGTCCTTTTAATTTCAATTGCAGCAATCAGGGGATTCTGCTATCCTCTCCGCTAAACTAAATAGTGGAGAACCTTTTAACATGTCAA
>CAYWZU010000037.1:0-24490 GCA_964462925.1 uncultured bacterium | reverse complement strand
ATTAATGGGGAATTCCTATGTACGCAATTATCCGTAGCGGAAGCAAACAGTATAAAGTCAAAAAAGATGACATTATCCAGGTTGATCTTTTAGATGCAGAGCCAGGCAAGTCAGTAGAGTTTGGCGAGGTTCTCCTCGTGGCTGACGGTTCTGACAAAATAAAAGTTGGTGCACCTGTCGTAGCTGGGTTTAAAGTTATTGGCCAGTTTCTTCAAGAGACAAAAGGTCCAAAAATTGAAGCCCTTAAGTATAAAAAGCGCAAGAACCAGTACCGTAAATTCGGTCATCGTCAGCGTTATTCACAAGTTAAAATTCTCGATATCCAAGGTTAAGAGGCTATCTCATGGCACATAAGAAAGGTCAAGGTTCGACAAGAAACGGACGCGATTCAGTATCAAAACGTCTTGGCATTAAAGTAGGCGAAGGCGAACTCGTATCAGCTGGTAGCATTCTCGTGCGTCAGCGCGGTACAAAATGGCATCCTGGCAAAAGCGTGAGACGTGCTAAGGATGATTCACTTTTTGCTCTTTATGATGGTATTGTCCATTTCAAAAAGACCGACAAAACATACGTCTCGGTTCTTCCAGCTCAAGCTTAATGTTTATAGATAGAGTCAAAGTTCATTGCGTTGCAGGCAAAGGCGGTAATGGCGTCATTGCCTGGCGACGCGAGAAGTATATCCCCAAAGGAGGCCCATCGGGCGGAAATGGCGGAAATGGCGGCTCTATTATTCTTAGAGGCGATAATAACGCTTCATCTCTCGAATGGTTTGCAAACTCTCGTATCTGCAGAGCCGAAAATGGCGGCCAAGGCGCTGGCGGCAATAAGCAGGGCAAAAATGGCGAAAAACTCATTCTTAAAGTCCCCCCAGGAACTCTTGTAAAAGATGTAGCAACTGGCGATATACTCTTTGACATTACAGCAGATGGCCAAGAAGTAGTGCTCTGCAAAGGCGGCAAAGGCGGTAAAGGCAACTTTGTTTTCCGTAGCCCAACAAATAGAGCTCCTAATATCTGCACGCCAGGTACTCCAGGCGAGGAAAAAGAGGTAGAGCTTGAACTTAAGCTTATTGCAGATGTTGGGCTCGTTGGCTTTCCAAATGCCGGAAAATCCACCCTCATTTCAACCCTTGCAAACCGAAATGTTGAAATAGGTGCCTATCCTTTTACAACGCTTCATCCAAATATCGGCATTTTGCGCTATCCTGATCACGAGCGCATCATGATTGCCGACATACCGGGTATTATAGAAGGCGCGCACCAAAATAGGGGCCTCGGCCTTGAATTTTTGCGCCATATCGAGCGTACAAAGATGCTGATCTTTGTAGTAGACATTTCAGGCTGGGAACAAAGATCGCCAATTGGCGACTTCACAGTTTTGCAAGAAGAGCTAAGAAATTACGATCCATCTCTTCTTAAACGTCCTTTCTTCATTGCCCTTAACAAACAAGACTTAGATGGTGCAGAGCAGCACATCGAAGAATTTACCCAGGCTTTTTCCAAACATAAAGCCCGCATTTTCCCAATCTCTGCCGAAACCGGCGAGGGATGCGAAGCCCTCAAAAACGCCATTCGAGCTTCTTTAGCTCAGACTCATTAAAAATTTTTACCACAGAGACTCGAGAGGCACAGAGAGCAGAAAAGAGAGATCTGCATTAAAAATCTATTTCATAGAAGATTAATTTTATCTGTATATTTTTCTTTTGTTTTCTCTCTGTCTCTGTGTCTCTGTGGTAAAAATCTTGTCTTAAAGCTCTACCAAAATAATCTCAAATCAGTATGATGCCAAAAAATGGAGAAATCTATGCGCTATCTTGTTGCTTTGCTGCTTATTGTTTTATTGATATTTGCTGCCTATAAATATAACGAAGGCAGCCTTCCTGAAGGTGGAAAGAGTAAAAGTTCTGGGATCGTGCATTATGGGGCAGAAACTTTATCTACACTTGATGCAAATGGTTTTGTGACACTAGATAGTACTTTTGTTAGAAAAGCACTTACAGTTCATGGAACGCTTTCAGCGGAAAAAGCACAAATTAACAATATGCACGTTTCTGGCAAGGCAAGCCTTTCTGACTGCGTTGTGAATGGGCAAACACAGGTGTCTGGCTTTTTGAGTGCAAAAGCATGCTCATTTAGAGGCCCTCTTGAACTTACTATGCACAGCGTGACTTTTGAAGACTGCAATCTCGATACTATCGTTATTAAAAAGCCTTTTTGGTCTTTGCTGACACAAAAAGTCGAGCTTACTGGAAAGAGCATTTGCAAGGGCACTATCACCTTTGAAAGTGGAAGCGGAAAAGTGATTGTCTCTGGCAAAAGCCAAATGGTCGGAACTGTACATGGAGGAGAAGTAGTAAAAGAATGAAAAGCTTTAGAAAAGAACTTTCGATCGAAACAGAAACTCGCTTTGCCTTGATAAATATTACAGAACAAGTTGAAGATGCCATTCGTGAAGCATCAATCCAAGAGGGATTATGCCTAGTAACGCCTATGCACGTCACAGGTTCATGCTTTATTGGTGACAATGAAAAAGGATCGATTGCCGATATTGCAAAGTGGGCAGAAAAAATGGCCCCTCACGAGCCGCTTACTCTTTGGAAGCATAATGAATCTGGAGAGGAAAATGGAGACGCTACGCTTAAGCGTCACCTCATGGGCAGGGAAGTGATGATTGCAGTCACAGCTGGAAAGGCAGACTTTGGTACTTGGGAGCAGGTTTTTTACGGAGAGTTTGACGGCACAACTTCAAAAAAAGTTCTCGTTAAGGTTATTGGAGAGTGATTATGCGGCCGACACAACTCTTTCAAAAATATAGGTGACATTGATTCTCTCATCCTTAGCTTTTATTACCTCATTGTGCCCTCGATGTTCGTAGCTAGTAATATAGTGCGCTTGGAGCCTATTGCGGCGATCAGTCCAAGTAAGTACATAGCGCTCTCGGATATCATCTGTCGGATGAAGGGTAATTGTAAGAGTTTTTGCGAAGTCAGTAAGGACTTGTGAGTTAACATGTGCGGTTACGTAAAAGTTGTCAGCAAAATTAATGAGTGAAACAGCCATATAAACCTCAATATAACACGGATATTTTAATTTATTAGTAACTTCTATGCAATAAATAGTGATGCTTTACTGTTATGATGCCCCTTGGTGATGATAATTCTCAGATAAAATCAGTTCCGATAGTTACCTATGTACTTATTTTGCTTAATGCTATAATGTTTTTATTCGAAATGTCTGGCGGAGAGGGTTTTGTTGAAAAATGGGCCTATATCCCAAGCCGTTTCTTGTCTCATCCCGGATCAGACTGGCCTACTCTTTTTACCTCTATGTTTATGCATGCAGGATTTGCACATATTGCAGGCAATATGCTCTATCTCTATATCTTTGGCGATAATGTGGAGGATCGTCTTGGCAGGTTAAACTATCTTCTATTTTATCTCATTTGCGGCCTTGCAGCTACTTTTTCTCAAACTATAATGGATACAGCATCTTCAATACCAAATGTTGGCGCTTCAGGAGCGATTGCAGGGATTCTTGGGGCCTATATATTTATGTATCCAAATGAAAAGATTAAAGTACTTGCTGGCCGGCAGATTGTGATGATGCCAGCTCTTTTTGTAATTGGCTTTTGGTTTGTCCTGCAGTTTATGAGTGGTGTATCTTCACTCTATTCAACGCAATCGGAGGGCGGTGTTGCCTACATGGCCCACGTTGGGGGCTTTTTGTCAGGACTTGCAATTTCCATTATCTTCTCGCCCTTCCTCAAGAAAACTCCAAGAGAATAGCGAAGAGCTTTACCACAGAGACGCAGAGGCTCAGAGAAAGAGCAAAGAGAGAGAAAAAGTTAAATTATTTTTGGCTTCTTAGACGTTGCAGCGTGGTGAAGTTTCTCTCTGTGACTCTGTGGTGAAAAATTTTAATTAACCGCTTTGAACGCAGTGGATAGTGAGCTCGCGCAGGATTTTGTATTGGGTAGTTGTAAGAAGGTTTGCATCTTCAAGTTGTTTAAGGCTCGCTAGCTGATTTTGAAGGGTTTTTTCATTAAGGTGTGCATTTTCGGCAAACTTTTCATGAAATGAGAGGGGGCGAAGCGTGATTGTTATTTCTTCTGGCTTTAGCGTCCAGCATGCGCCAGTTGCAGTGTCTATTGCTACTCCGATCATGCCAAATGTCAAGAGATTGCCTGCAGCTGCTGCATTTATCACATGGACGATTTTGATTTTTTGGGTTTCATAGCCCTCTTTTGTGATGGTAAGCAAATAATCGCGGTTTCTTTCGAGAGTAAATGTTGTCGGCGTTAGAGCACTATTTTCTTCTGCCGTTACAGCAGCTTCCTTAGGGGAGGTTGTAATGGGTATATCTTGCCTTGGTCCGTTGAGTAGCGTAGCACAGCCTGTTAATAAAACTATCGCTAATAGGTTACGGATTATCACCTGTCACCATATGAGGAAGCTTTTTTTCGTAAAACTGGTTTCCTTGTATGAGTGCTTCATTGGCGCTTACAGTAAATTCATTGACACGTGCGATCTCAACAGGAACTGTGATGCGCCGTCTTAAGGGATAATATTCATTAGCCCGAGCTCGTATAAATCCAGTTACATGGGCAACTCCACCCTTGAGGTTATAGGAGGGTGCCGGGCCAATCCGAACATTTTGTATATGAAAGGTAATGCCTTGTTCGTTTGGAAAGGCAATAACGAGGAGATTATGATCTTGAGCACGCTGCTCTGCTGTAATTTTAAGCTGGTAATTATCAAAAGAAAGGGTAGTGGCTCCGCTTGCGAGGTCGAAATGTATCCTTTCTAATCCACCTGTATCGTCTGCAATCGGAAGGATATAGGGCTCATTTGCAAGAATGGGCGCCGATAAAAGAAGAAATAATAGGGCGGATAAGCGCATGATCACCTCAAACAATATATTTATTTGTTTAAATAGCGAATCAGGCTGTTTTGTGCAATAAATTTATTTAAAAGTGTGCTAATGGAGGCCCTGACTGAATGTCAGGGCCATCAAGTTTGTACATTTGGCCGAAGGCCTTTAGAGTGCGGCGATTATTCGCCGCTTTAGTTTCCTTAAAACTTGATATAAGTGACTGTATTTTATGTAATTACGCTAATTTTTGTAAGTTTTTTCTCAAATTTAAAGCGGTGAATAATCACCGCACTCAAACAGAGCTTCGCTCACTAGATAAGGCTTTTTTAAGCTAAAATGTCCAAACTCGAGGGCCCTGACTGAATGTCAGGGCCTCTGTTTATTACGGAAGGGTAACAATACGTGTGATTAACAGCGTCGCTACAGCTTCATCAAAGACACCATTTGGATCGTCAGAAATTGTGGTTTGCTGATTTGATGATGTATTATTGAGTGTTCCCGTACCGCCTGAGCAACCAGTAAAGGATGTTGCAGTGGTACCGGCGTACGTAATAGCTTGTGGACCAGTGGAAGAGATTGCATAAATCGTTCCAGATGGGGCAAATCCTGTGGTTGAGCCTACGTTTATAGTAGGTGTAGGCAATGTTACGGTCGATGTAACAGAAGTTACATGTGCACTTACTGGATTGAGTTGGGCCGGAATCCATGGAAGCTCATTACCTGATGCATCTGCACCAATCGATAAGCCTGTAACACCTGTTAGTAATGTATTGTTGCCAGTGCCATTATAGACACCTGCCCACCACTGAAGGCCGAGCTTTTGACCCGCAGTATACTTGACTAAAACAGTATTTGATATGGAGTACTGGTGGTTGTTTCCATAGGGAGATTCTGCGGCAGAGCCTGAACCTGGAACTTGCAGACCATCTAGCACGAGGGCTGCAGCACCGCGCATGGTATTGCCGTTTGCTGTACCATCTGCTGCACGAATATCAAATTTATAGGTAATTAGATACCACCCAGAATTTGATGATGAGAACGTGAAATTTTGTGCAGGTGGGTCTTGTACCCAATCCGTTCCAGGACCGATGATAGGTTGCTCAAACATGATCTCTTCAAACTGAGGAGTTGTATTGTTTATCAGTTTCGGCTGGCTTGTCGAACTCCAAAGTAGAACTGAAGATATTGCGGCATTTTGGCCGGCAGGTCCTGTTGCTCCTGACGGTCCAGTAGGTCCAGCAGGTCCTGTAGCACCTGTTGGGCCTTCAGATGGACCAGTCGCTCCAGCAGGGCCTGTAGGGCCAGTAGGTCCTGTAGCTCCATTGGATCCGGATGGGCCAGTAGCACCGGTGGCTCCACTTGCACCGCTTGCACCTGCTGGTCCTGTAGAGCCTGTAGCTCCTTTAGGTCCTGTTTCGCCTTTTGGTCCTTTAGGGCCTGTAGGGCATTGAACGCACCTAGAGCTGCTACTGCTGCTGCTACTGCTTGAATGATGATGGGGGTATTTTTTATTTATTTTTTGTTTTTGTTCTGAATAGACTAGCGTTGTTGTTAAGAAGCAAGCTGCTAGTAGGGCCAAAATCCTTTTCATATAAAATCCTTGTTATACACCTGGTGGATGGTAACAATTTGAGAGATTTTTTTTCTATGAGAATGGATGCAGGCAAAAAAATCGGCAGCTCAAGATGAAGTATCATCTGAGACTGCCGATTTTTTTTACTTAGTCTTTCATTCCAAGGAGGAATTCGACGTTGCTATTTGTCTTTTTGAGCCTTCCAAGAAGAAGGTTCATAGCATCAAGAGTTGAGAGATCTGCTGTAGCTTGTCTGAGGAGATAGATCTTCTCGAGCTCTTCTTTGTGGTAGAGAAGCTCTTCTTTTCTTGTTCCGCTCTTAATCGGATCGACAGCTGGGAAGACTCTTCTATCTGCTAAGCGGCGATCAAGGACAAGCTCCATGTTGCCTGTACCTTTGAATTCTTCAAAGATAACTTCATCCATGCGTGAGCCTGTTTCGATCAGGGCTGTCGCGATGATCGTCATCGAGCCGCCTTGCTCAACATTTCGTGCTGATCCAAAGAATCGCTTTGGTTTATGGAGGGCATTAGAGTCGATACCACCACTCAGGATTTTGCCGGAATGAGGCTGCACGGCGTTATATGCGCGGGCAAGTCGTGTGAGCGAGTCAAGAAGGATGACGACGTCGTTGCCATATTCGACTAAACGGCGGGCCTTTTCTAGCGCCATTTCAGCAACTTGGACGTGGCGCTCTGGTGGTTCATCAAAGGTAGAAGCAATCACTTCGCCGCGTACAAGGCGCTGCATGTCGGTAACTTCTTCTGGACGCTCGTCGATAAGAAGAACGATAAGGACAATTTCAGGATTGTTTGCAGCAAGGGCATTTGCAACAGACTGCAGAATCATTGTCTTACCTGCGCGAGGCGGCGCAACAATCATCGCACGCTGTCCCTTACCGATTGGGCTTACAAGGTCGATAACGCGTGTTGTAAGGTTTTCCTTACCTGTTTCCATCACTAAGCGTTTATTAGGATAGAGCGGCGTTAGGTTTTCAAAGTGGATGCGCTCTCTTGCTTTTTCTGGGGGCTTATTGTTGATTCTATCAACTTTAAGCATCGCAAAGTATTTTTCCTTATCCTTTGGGGGACGAATTGATCCATATACAGTGTCGCCCTTTTTCAAGTCAAAGCGGCGGATCTGGGCTGGAGATACATAGATATCTTCAGCAGAAGGCATGTAGTTATAATTCGTTGAGCGTAGAAAGCCAAATCCATCTGGCAGCACTTCAAGAACGCCTTCACCATACAAAAGCTCACCAGGACGATCGGCGAGAAGCTTTACGATCTCAAACACCATCTGCGATTTTGTCATTGAGCCGAGGTGTCTAAGGCCAATCTTTTTCGCGTAGTGGTTGAGCTCGTCGATGTTCATCCTTTGAAGATCGGCGATTTTAGTGATATTTGTGGGTGGGACTTCTTGTGTTGTTTGGGTTTGTGCCTCGGTGACCTGATCTTCTACGATCGAGTCGGTGTGGTTTGGCTCATTTTCTTGATTCATCGTCAAGATATTCTCCTTTTGAAAGCATTCCAAATATGTGCTTGACTACAACTTCAAGCCTCTTTAGATCGCCTGTGTTTTCAATTATATAATTTGCTTTTGCAGCCTTTTGCTTTTGTGAAAGTTGCTGTGCGGCTCGTCTATCAAACTCTTCTTCACTTAATCCTGAGCGCTTTTTCGCAATTTCTTCAGGGCAGACAACGCAAATTGCTCCATCATAAAAGCTTCTTTGCTTTGCCTCAAAAAGTAGCGGGACCTCCGCTATAAAAAGCGGATATTGTCCTGTTTTTGCAACTTCTTCATATCTTGCCGCGATCTCAGCCGCTACAAGAGGGTGAATAAGTGCTTCTAGTTCATCCAATAGCTCGGGGCTTTTGAAGACCTTATCTGACACCTTTTTTCTATCAATTTTCCCATCAACAACAATCTCTTGTCCTAGAAGATCAATAACCTGTTTAGATACTGTAGTATTGGGTGATAGAAGTTTGTGTACGATTAGATCGGCGCTGACAACATACGCGCCAAGCTTTTGAAAAAAACCAGTAACGGTGGACTTTCCACTACTTACACCGCCTGTTACTGCAACTTTCCTCAATTTTAACATTGCTGCCAATTTTTTCCAACATTGATTTTAACGGTAAGAGGCACTTTGAGGGCAAATACGCTCTCCATCTGCCTTTTTACCTCATTACTTACTATATCTACCTCTGAATCCGGCATCTCAAAAACAAGTTCATCATGTATCTGCAAAAGCATGCGAGCCTGCAGATTTGATTCACTAAGCCAGCGGTCAATATTTATCATTGCCATTTTGATGATATCCGCAGCGGTCGCCTGAAAAGGTGTATTAATGGCAAGTCGTTCAGCCGCTGTCTTTAACATTTGATTTGAGCTATTGATATCAGGAAGTAGCCGCTCTCTTCCTGTTAAGCTTACAGCTTTTCCAGTTTTTCTTGCAGTTTCTTTTGCATTTTGGATGTAGTCCTTTATTCCTTTGTAGCGCATGAAGTAGGCGTCGATGAAGGTTTGTGCTGAAGATATCGGAATACCAAGCACTTGTGAAAGACCAAATGCCTGCTGGCCGTAGACGATGCCAAAGTTTACGGCTTTTGCTTGGTAGCGCATCTGCTCGGTCACCTGATCGAGCGGCACATGAAATATGAGAGAAGCTGTGTAGGCGTGGACGTCGAAGTTGTTTCTGAATGCCTCTAAGAGGCCTTCATCTTCTGAAACATGAGCAAGAATGCGAAGCTCAATTTGGGAATAGTCTGCAGATAAAAAGCTCCAGCCCTCGTTTTGCGGCCTAAAGCTTGATCGTATTTTTAAGCCAAGCTCTGATCGGACCGGTATGTTTTGCAGGTTTGGGTCTTGGCTAGAGAGCCTGCCTGTAGCTGTAACAGACTGATTAAAGGTGCAGTGAACGCGGCCTGTGTCTGGATGTATTGCTTCTGGCAAAGTGTCTAGATAGGTAGAGCGAAGTTTTTCAAGCGATCGGTACTCAAGGATTTTTCTTGCGATAGGAAATTCAGCACTTAAGGTGTCGAGCACTTCAGCACTAGTTGATGGCATCGTCTTGCCCTTTTTAGGCGGGCGGATGGCGAGCTTTTCAAAAAGAACTTCAGAGAGCTGTTTGGGTGAGTTTAGATTAAATGGACATCCTGCGAGCTGATAGATTTCTTCCTGAAGCTTTTCTATTTCTTTTCCGACTTCCTTGGAGAGCTGCTTTAAAATTTGGTTATCGACAAAGATGCCTGTCCTTTCCATCTTTTGCAGCACCTCAATAAGAGGTATTTCAATCTCGTTCAGAAGCTTTCCAAGCTTTCTTTCTTCAATTTCTTTATTTAAAACCTCGTTTAGCTTAACTGTACAGAGCACATCTTCGCAGCAGTAGGGGCCAATTTTTTCAATTGGCACAAGGTCCATGGTAAGCTGATTTTTGCCTTTTCCTATCAGCTCAGTAATTTCGATTTTCTTTTTTCCAAAGTAGTTGAAGGTAAGGTCGTCGAGTGAATGCCTCCTTTGATGGGCATTTAAAAGATAGGAGGAAATAATAGTGTCGCCAGCTATGTGCGGGATTGGAAGATTTGCCCTGTCAAGTATGTGGAGGTCATATTTGAGGTTGTGACCATAAAAGCCTATATTTTTGTTTGCAAGTAAGGGTGCAAGGGCTTCTTTAACATCTTTTCTTGCTATTGAATAGTTGAGAGGGATGTAGTAGGCATCCTTATCATCTTTTGCAAGGCCTACTCCCACAAGGCTTGCTATATAGGGATTTTCATTTGTAGTTTCGGTGTCTATGCAGAGGGTTTTTTCTGAAGATAGTCTTTCTACAAGCGCCTTTAGTTCATCAAGCGTTGAAATCGTGTGATAATTTGCCTCTTGCTCTTGCACCTCTTGCTCCATGCCCTGAACCATCGTGAGCAGCGAGCTAAAATTCTTTTGCTGTAAAAAGTGTATGAGCTTTTGCTTCTCTTGTGCTTTTGGCAAAAAGCTTGAGAGTCTTTTATCAAAATCGACAGCAATATTGATCGTAACGAGCTTTTGGCTTATGAGGGCATGCTCTTTTTCCTGGAGAATAGTCTGTCCCTTTTTACCGCCGATTGTTTCAGCATTTGCGAGGATATTTTCTAAGGTATGGTACTGATTGAGTAGCTGAATGGCGCTTTTGGGACCAAGCCCTGAAATGCCTGGAACATTATCTGATGCATCTCCAACGATTGCAAGATAGTCTCTCATCTGGCTCGGCGGCACACCATAGATCTCGCGGGCCCTCTCGGAATCAATAAGCAAATTATCTTTGTGGACATTGATGATTTTGATTTTGTCATCTACGAGCTGCGCCATATCTTTATCGCCTGTACAGATAAAGACATCGAGACCCTCCTGCTTTGCCCAGAGGGAAATAGAGCCTATAGTGTCATCTGCTTCAACACCGGGAATCGCAAACTGCGGTATCCCTGCATATGTGCAAAATTCTTGAGCCATGCCAATCTGGTCGATAAGCTCACTAGGGGTAGGTTTTCTGTGCGCTTTATACTCTTTATAGAGAGCGACGCGGGAATCCTTTCCACTTGGGGCATCAAATATCGCAGCGATATACTTTGGTTTATACTGCTCTACGAGTTTGAGGTAGGTCCTGATGAAACCAAAGAGAGCCCCTGTAGAGACACCTTGGCGGTTTGAGAGTCCTTGTATTGCAAAAAACGCCCGGTAAATAAAGCCGGACGCGTCGATTAAATATAGTGCATCACTCATGTGGATGGTATAAATAGAGCGGCTTTCCGTAGAGTTCTGGATGCAAATCTCCCGGAAGGCGGATTCTTAGCTCATTATTTTTGTTAAAAAGGCCTTCTGTTTTCGCGCCGAAGAGATCTCCAAAAAAGTCATGGTGCTCTAGGGTAACGAATTGGTAGTTATCATAGATGCCAAGCTCAGTTGCAAACTCTTTTAAAAGATCATCAAGTGATCCTATGCGAGCATCGATATAGCCAAGTTCTTCTGCTTGAGGAGCTGGATAAATCTGTGCGCCCTCTTCGGTGAGGACTTCATAGGTTAGCTTTGGGCGGTTTTCTGACACTATCTTGCGAAAGCGGTCATACATATAGTCAACTAAGCGCCCAAAGTTTTGCCCTTCATTTTCTCTCCATGGCCTAAAGGGATTCATATCATCTTTATCTTTACCGGCGGAGAAGGTTTTTGACTGAATGCCAAGCTTATCCATAAGCTTTGTAAAGTTAAAGAAGGGAGGAGAAAGAAGTACGCCGACGTGGCCGATAAGGCTGTCATCTGTAGCATAAATTTTGTCTGCAGCGCAAGCGATATAGGTGCCGCCAGAGGCGCAAAGGCCATCGACATAGGCAATGACTGGTACGTGGTAGCGCTTTTTATATTCCTTCAGCATGCGGTAGATGCTATCTGAGTCATCGGCAGTTCCTCCAACTGTGTTGATTGAGACGATAACCCCTTTTACCTGGCCAGATTTGAGATCGCCATCTTGAGATTCAATAAGCTGCTGGAAAACATCATCTTTTTTGAGATGGTCAAGGCCAATTACGCCTTCAATATTTATTTTTAAAATAGTTGGTGCATCATGGGAAAAGGTGTGTAGCTCCCATTTATCATTAGGAAGTACCTTAGTCGTCGTATTGTGAGGTTTTTCTGAGGGAGAGGAGAAGAGGACGGAAATCCCTATAATTACGAGAAGGAGTCCTAGTGCGATGCCAATAACGCTAAAAAGTGATTTTAAAAAATAATCTACTGCTGTTTTCATGATTTTCCCTGTCAAGTTGGACAGATACACTATATGACAGTGACTTAATATCATGCATCAATTATTATAAGTAGTTCGATATCGTAATAATTATCGAGACCGAGTCCCGAGCTCGTGACCGAGACCGATTATTTTGCTGCATCGACTGTAGGCAAAATCATCGGTCTCGGTCACAAGCTCGGAAAGAGATATAGGAATTTATTTAATGTTTTTATTGTGGAATGTCATTAACCTTCTAGACGGCGAAGCTGGCTGGTTTTTAGCTTTTTTAGCAATTCTTTCTTTTGCTTCCATTCTCTCTCATGGATGGCGCTGGCTTTCTCAAAAATTAGTACATGAAAACACGCCTATAAAAAATTCATGGGTTCAGGCAAGTATTTTGCCGGTTTCTTGCTTTATATGGATTGTGGCTGCAGTCTATATTCTTGATCTACTCTCCGATCGCCTGCTCTCAGAAAGCTTTTCTTCAGGATTAAAGCCTTTTTTTAGTATTACACTGGTGCTAATAGCTGGCTGGTTCTTCCTCAGGGCAAACCACAATATTCGCCACGTTCTTCTAGAAAAAAGCCGGCGTCACGAGATTTCGCTCGATCCCGGCAAGGTCTTTGGCCTTACAAAGCTTGCATCTGTAGTGGTTGTTATACTCGTTGCCATCTTTTTAATGGATATTTTAGGCGTCGGCTTAAACACCTTAATCGCCTTTGGAGGTATCAGCGGTCTTGCGGTAGCTTTTGCTGCACAAGAGGTGATAGCAAACTTCTTTGGCGGCATAATGATTCACGTCAATCACCCTTTTTCTGTGGGGGATTCAATAGCTCTCCCTGGATCTGGAATAGATGGTACTGTAGAGGATATTGGCTGGTATGAAACATGTCTTAAAAGTAAAGATAGCCAGCCCATATATATTCCTAATGCCCTTTTTTCAAAGGCATATGTCGTCAATGGAACCAGGCGATCTTACAGGCAGGCAAATGAAAAAATTTCAATACGCCATGAGGATATTGGACAGGCGATAAATGTTATAGAAGATATTAGAAAATATTTACAAAATCATCCTTCAGTTGCGGAGCCTCATAAGGTTTTAGTCTATATTGGACAAATTGGTCCTCAAGCTGTAGATTTGATGTTTAGTGCGTCGTCTGTTTTTGTTGATGAAGCAAAGTTTTTGAAATTTCGTGATGAAATTTTTGTGCAGGCAATAGAGCTTTTGCAAAAGCGAGGCTGCCAGCTTGCCATTCCTGTAGAGAGAATTGTTAAAATATAGGTGTTATGGAATCATTATTTACATGGCTTTCAGACGTAGGACCTTACGCTCCTTTACTTATTTTTTCACTTCTCGTAATCACGGGTTTTAGTCTGCCGGTAAGCGAAGACCTACTTCTTCTTGCAAGCGGAGCAATTGCGAGCGCTATCCTTCCGGAATATACAGTAGAGCTCTTTTGTGCTGCTTTCTTTGGCAGTTTTATCTCAGACTGCATCGCCTATGGCCTAGGACGTATGGTTGGCGATAAGATTTACCAGATGAAAGGACGAGAAAAAATGGTCCGACTTGCGGCATTTTACAAAAAATATGGCGTTCTTACCCTCATTGTTGGAAGGCTTATTCCATTTGGACTCAGAAATGGCATATTTATGACAGCAGGTGCTGCAAAAATGCGCTTTTATAAATTTTTGATTAGCGATGGACTGGCTTGTCTTGGCTTTTCAAGTATTCTTTTTTATCTAGCCTACACATGCGGCAAAAACTATGAGTCACTTGCGGCCTCTGTGCACGAAACAAGCGTTCTCATTGGCATTATAGTGCTTAGCCTTATTGCCATTGGCTCTATTATCTACTTCTACACAAAACGCTCGAAAGTTTTGGCCTCATGAATCTTGCCTCCTCCATATCGCTTGTCCGGGGGTTTTTATGCCTATTTTTTTTAAGCGATGCGCCACAGGTTAGAGTAGCTGCAATACTCATCGCTGCTCTAACAGACTTCCTAGATGGCTATATTGCCCGCCGCTACAACCAAATAACGAGCTTTGGCACAATCCTCGATCCTCTTATGGATAAGCTTTTTGTAGGCGTCGTTGTTGGATGCTTTTGGTTTGAGGGCAAGCTTTCGGAAAGCGATATTTTGATTCTCTTCCTACGAGATATTAGCCTGCTTTTTTTTGGAGGATATCTCTTTCTTGTAGGGCGCTTCAAAAATTGGAAAATCCGCTCCTTCATCGCAGGCAAACTGATGACTACTTTTCAGTTTATAGCGCTACTTATGGTGGCTTCTGAATATCCAATCCCAGGATTTCTTCTTCTCCTTCTTGCCATCTCAGGCATAGCATCCCTTTTCGAGCTCATTGTTTTGGAACAAAGAACACAAGTATCCAGCTGAGATTAGTTCAAACGTAAATTTAAACCCATTGCCATGCATAAAGAAACAAGAGTATGCCATTTGGGGTTGCCGGTTCCAGAAAGAGTTTTGTAGAGGCTTTCGCGACCGACATGTGCTTTTTTTGCTAAGGCACTGATGCCACCTTGGGCCTCTGCAACATTTCGTAGAGCAACGAGGAAAAGATGTTGGGATTCAGCATCGCCTTTCAGGCTTTCTTCCAAGGCGTCATTTAGGTAAGCGACTGCTTGATCATGATCCTGAAGTTGTTCGAGAAGGAAATCTTGATATTTCTTACTTTTTGCCATGACTTGTCCTCCTAGATTGATAGTCTTTTAAATACTCCTTTGCTTTTAGTATATTTCTATCTTGGGAACCTTTGTCGCCACCGCAAAGGAGTAAGATGACTTTGTTCCCAATTTTTCCGTAATATATTCTTATGCCTGGCCCATAATGAATTCGAAGTTCATGCACGCCCTCTTGCAAGGGTTTACAGTCTCCAAAATTACCGAGCCTTAGCCGGTCTAACCTTGTCAGAATTTTAGCACGTGTGTGGATCTCTTTTAGCTCTCTAAACCAGATCTCAAACGGACGTTTTCCGGTTGTGGTTTCATAGATTTCAATCGCAATCTCTTCCATATAACATTATTGTATCTTATAGGATACAATTTTTGCAAGGGATCTTTCTTTAAACTTAGCCGTGTGAGGGAAAGCTTAGCATTGGAAGCGAAAGCATGCGGTTACATAGAACCGGAAGATTGTTGGTTTGCTAAAAAGGAGCTTTGGTGTATGGGATGGCAGTATGCCTAAACAAATCTATACCATTGGCCATTCCACAAGGACTATCGAGCAGTTTATAGAGCTCTTGCAGGCTTTTGAAATTGCACTCCTTGCTGATGTCAGAACGATTCCTAAGTCGAGACACAATCCTCAATTTAACCAAGATGAATTAAAAGCCTCTTTGGAACATGTAGGAATCGAATATCTTCACTTTCCTGAGCTTGGGGGCCTTAGGCGCGCTCGTAAGGACTCAATAAATACAGGATGGCGGAATCTTGCCTTTCGAGGCTATGCAGACTATATGGAGACCCCTGAATTTTCAAGTGCTCTTAAAGAATTTGAAACCATAGCCAAAATGCAAAAAACTGCCATTATGTGCGCAGAAGCTGTCCCTTGGAGGTGCCATAGGTCACTTCTTGCTGATGCCCTGACAGTGCAAAAATGGAAGGTATTTCATATTCAAAGTAAAAAAACTGCCAAAGAGCATGCCCTTACACCTTTTTTACAGATCGATGAAAAGGGCAATTTAGTTTACGGAGATACTGCTTGAACAGGGGTGAGCCTGCTCCCCAGGGTTTTGACGCCGTAGATCCAGAGGGCGATTACAGCAAGCAGGATGCAGGCAACTACTGGGGTGCTAGCCGATAGTGTGCCAAAGATGATGAGAAGGCCTTGGTGTAGGAGCGATCCGCCTGATTTTCCAAGGCGAGAGCCTATCCCATCAATTGCGGCTTTACCTTTCAGTTTAAGATCTGGGTCTAAGGGGATAAAGGCCATTTCTTTCGTTGTATCAAAGAGGGTATATTTTGCAGCTTTTGTAAAGATGTTTTGGGCAGATCCGAGGAGAACTGCGAGGCCTACAGGAGCAATCGCAGTAAACATTGAGCCAAAGAAGAGGCTCGTTGTAGTAAGAAGGACTATTGGCGTAATGAGAGCTGTCTTTATCCATCCACACTTATTGATAATGCCCACCATTAAGAACGCAAGGAGTGTAGAGATGATTCCCATGACGCTTGTTAGGTTGTTCATATAGACATTATAGTCATTTGGGTTTGGATAGAGCTCCTTTAGCTGGTCTTTCCAGATTACCTCAACCATATGGATTACGAGATTATAGGAGATGACAAGTACGGCAATCCAAAACAGGGTTTTTGATGATGCCACATGCGATATGCTTTCAGAAAAGGAGAGTTTATTTTTCTTTTTTTCTTCAATTTTTTCAGTAGGAAGAGGCTTTTCCATGAAGTAGTAGGTAAGCATGATGCCAAGGCCAGAGAGGAAAATAAGAAGCGTAAGGTTATCAACAGTATCCTTCCAGCCAGACATTTGGGATGCTGTAAGTAAGACGGCAACTTGTCCTGCAATAACTGAGCTTGTGTTTGAGCTGATGTTTAGCGTGCTATAAAAGCGAGGAGCTTCATCTAGTTTTGTAATTTGGTTTGCAAAGCCCCAAAAAAGGACCGCAAGCACCATAGGGCTCCAAAGTTCGCACATCACATAAAAGAGGGTAAAATGCCAGTTTTGGATCATGCTTACAAACCCTTTTGCTCCTTTTGGGAGCAGGGTTTCAAAAAAATGAGCTATACTATCGGCACGAAGCAACTCATGAAAGGGGTGAATGCAAAAGGCAAAAATCATGTAATAGGAGATAAATGCTCCTATAACGAGATAGAAAACAGTTGTTTGTTTGAGACGGTTTGATAGAAAAGTAAAGAGCATTGTCGCGCCAATTGCTGCCGGCAGCATCACCCATACTTTAATAAAAGGAATTACTTCAGCACCGGAATTTTCAGCAGTGATAACAATGGCATCTTTAAGATTTCGCAGCACTGTGTAGTTAAAGCAGATAAAAAAGAGCATGATGAACATTGGCACAAGCTTTTTGAACTCATGCTTATAGATGGGAAATAGAAATGACCTTAATTTGCCAAATTGTTCCATTGCTTCCTCGCAATTTAAAGCTAAATTATATTATAAAATTTAATTAAATTCAAGAGTTTTTTATGCAATTGCTGCGGTTGGCTCTTCAAGTTCGTTAAACTTCGTGCCAAGTATTCTTACTGCAAGGATCCAAAGGCCTATAATGATCAATAAGAACATGCCTACATACGGGGCGCTTGCTGGGATAGAAGCAAAGGTAAGAAGGAGAAATTGGTATATAACTGAGCCGCTTGATTTGCCAAGTCGGTTGCAAATGCCGTCAACTGCGGCTTTACCCTTGATTTTTTCCTCTATAGTAAGAGGAATAAAGGCCATTTCCTTAGTCGCATCAAAAACCGTGTATTTGCAGGCCCTACTGCAGCAATTTTGCAAAGTGCCAAAGAAAACTGCCATATAGAGCGGCGATGCGCCAAAGAGGCTTAGAACAAGACTTGGGTGATCCTTAAAGAAGAAAAATCCAAAAAATCCGAAGCTTGTAATGAGCAGGATAACCGGTGTGACAAGTGCCGTTAGAGTCCAGCCAAATCTTCGTATCAGATTGCCAGTGACAAAAAGGGACATGAGGGTTGCCATAACCCCAATTACCGTCGTCACTTCGTTCATAAAAATATTATAATCTTGCGGAGCAGGATAGAGCTCGCGAACCTCATGCTTCCAAAGCACTTCTACGAGGTTAATAACAATATTATAGGCAATAATTATGAGGGCTATGCAAAGGACATAGCTTGATCGCATTACATAGCGCATATTTTCGCGCATAGAATGCTTTTTCTTTTCTTGAGGAGCAGGATTATTGGCTTTTTCCTCTGCCATTTCTTTATGAAGGACCTGCGTATGTAGCCAGCGGAAGGCGAGCATAGTGATCAGGCCTGCTAGGATAATTAGGCAGATAAGCATCGTCATTGACTGTCCCCATGCGTCATCACCTAGTCCTATTCCCTTATTAAAGGGCAGAAGTGTAATAAATATGGAGATTTGTCCAGCTGCGATTCCAGAAAAGTTAATTCCTAAGCCAAAAAGACCATAAAAACGCTTTGCTTCATGTAGTTTTGTTACCTGATTTGCAAAACCCCAGGCAAGAAGGGCGACAATAATATTTGACCAAAGGTCAGCAAGTGCATAAAAAAGTGTATAAATCCAGTAGCGGTACATGGCAATAAAGCCTTTACAGCCAGCAGGAAGAATCATTTGGAGTTTATCGGCGGTCTCGTGGCAGTGGAGCGCTTCGCGATTAGGGTAGAGGAGAAAAGCAAAGATAGCAAAGTAGCTTAAAAATATTGAGAGAACCATGTAAAAGACACTTTCTCTCGAAAAGCGATTAGAAAGGCGCACATAGAGATAGGCAACTGCGACAGAAAGCGGAAACATTACCCAAACTTTAATAAAAGGGATAACTTCAGCGCCGGAGTGTTCTGCAGTAATAATTATTGTGTCTTTGAGGCAATGGAGAATATTATAATCGAAGGTAAGCAAAAAGAAAATCAGAAGCATAGGAAGAAGCTTTTTTAGCTCAAACCTATGCACAGGCCAAAAGAAGGCCCGGAGCTTACTAAACGGTTCTGATCCTTCCGTCATACTTCTCCGTTATAATTATCGTCTAATATAAACAATTCTGACAAAAACTTCAATAAAAAAGGACAAAAAGGACACAGAGGACCAAAAGGACATAAAGGACGGCTAAGATTGTCCCTTATGTCCTCTATGTCGTTTTGGTCCTTTATGTCCTTTGAAGGGCTTCTATACCGGGAAGTGTCCCAAATTCAAGAAATTCCAATGAAGCTCCGCCACCGGTGGAAAGGTGGGTAAAGCTACCCGCTAAGCCCTCTTGCTGGATAGCGCTTACCGTGTCGCCGCCGCCGACTATAGTCGTGGCATCTTTGAGGGAGGCAAGTGAGTGGGCTAGGGCATTTGTGCCTTTTGCAAAATTTGGCATTTCGAATACTCCAACGGGGCCATTCCAAAGCACAGTTTTAGCTTCTTGAAGCGCTTTTGACCACTCTTTTATGGTTTTTTCGCCGATGTCCATTCCTTGGTAGCCTTGAGGAATGCCATTTTCAAAGGTTTTAAAAGGGGCGCTATTGTCAAATGCTGTTGCTGCCACGGTGTCTACAGGGAGATAAATCGCTATTTTTGATGAGAGGATTTCTTTTGCAGTATCTATCATGTCGTCTTCGACAAGGGAATCGCCAATAGATATCCCTTTTGCTTTCATAAAGGTATAGGCCATGGCGCCGCCTATAAAAAGGGCATCTACTTTATTAACGAGTGCCTTAAGGACGCCAATTTTGGTCGAAATTTTAGCTCCGCCTATAATGGCAAAAAAGGGTTTTTTAGGATTTGCTAGGGCTTCTCCCAAAAAGGTTATTTCTTTTTCGAGCAGAAATCCTGCTGCTTTTTTTCCAGGAAAGTATTTTGCAACTGTTGCAGTGGAGCTATGAGCACGGTGGGCAGTGCCGAAAGCATCATTGATGTAGATATCTTTGTTATGTGCAAGCTTTTGGGCAAAAGATGGGTCAAGTTCTGGCTTTTCTTCTGCAGGATAAAAGCGCACATTTTCTAAAAGAAGCACATCGCCTGGCTTCATTGTATCGATGAGCCTATCTACTTCATCACCAATACAGTCCGGAGCTAAAGCTACAGGTTTTTTTAGTAGCTCGCTCAGCGCTTTTGCACAAGGCGCAAGAGAAAATTCTTTTGACTTTCCTTTTGGACGTCCAAGATGGCTCAGTAAAATGACCTTTGCACCTTTTGAGCTAAGATACTCAATTGTAGGAAGAGAGGCAATGATCCGGGTATCGTCTGTAATATGGCCCTCCTTATCAAGAGGTACATTAAAGTCCACCCGCACAAGAACCTTCTTATTGGCTACATCTAAGTCCTTCATTTTGGGTATCTTTTTCATTTTTGAGTACCTTGTTAAGGCTCCTTCCTAAGATATATCCCATCCAGGAGAGGGCAATTGAAAATGCTTCGGGGAAGCATTCGATTTCATAGAATCTCGTGAGGAAGAATCCAAGCCCGCCAAAGCACATTGAGAGAGCCGCTGCAAGTTTAGGATATTCCCTGCCTCTGCCAAGCGCGGCCTGAACAAGCGGAACAAACATGCACACAACAGCTAGTTCATAGCTTTCCAATATGAGCGATGCAATTCCAAAATTGTAGTAGGAAAAGGCAAGGGCGAGCATACCAAGTAGTATGGTCCAGCCCCAGGAAAATTTGATAAGTAGTTTGGACTTTTGTTTTGAAGCTGCTTTTTCTGCAAGATCTTTGACTAGGTGGACATTGAGCGACCATATGAGTGTCGAAGATGCTGAGACTAAGGCCACCATTAAGATACAGGCAGAGGCTATAGCGATTGCAGGATTTGTAGCCGCACCTACCGTGGAAATTATGCCGCATGTGCTGCTTTCTTCAAGGCCAAGGGTTCTTCCTGCAATCCCAAAATATACCGGAATAAAGGAACAGAGAAGGAGCATAAACCCAGAAAAGATGGCAGCTACTGAAATTTCTTTTTTGGACCTCACCTGAAGAGATCCCCGCACCATGTCAGGTTCCAAAAACATAAAGAGGCAGGGCATGAGAAGATAGGCTGAAAATTTTGTGTTAAAGCCTTCTCGAAGTTCAGTTTCTATTCCGCTAAAAGATCCAAAGAAGGAAACGCTGCTCGTTGGAGATTCAGGGGAAACAAAGCAGGCAATCCCTAATATTGAGATAAGTATTGCTGACTGAAGAAGGAGCGACCAGTTAGTGGATTTGAAACCGCCGCGAATAGTGAAGAGGACGATTGCCATCCAGGCTCCAATAAAAAGCGTGTCGTGCTTTACCCCTAGCGCTCTAAAAAGATCTTTTAAGGCAACTGCTTGGGCTATCAAAAGGCCAAGAATAGAAGCCATGCTTAAAAAGCAGGAAATTTTCTTCAGGGTGCAGCTTCTATAGTGCTTTTCAAAGAGCTCGGGAATACTTGTAATCTGCAGCCTGCCGATCCTGGCTCCTAGTCCAAGGCCAAGAGCGAGAAGGCCAAGGGCACTGCCAAGAGGGTAGAGCATAGCAAAGATCCCGTCAGCTTGGGCATATTCCATAGTATAGAGCATAGAACTTCCGCCGATTTGGGCGGCCATGAAGGAGCCTGCAAGTGACAACCAGCTCATCGGCTGACCAGCTGGCATGAAGCTGCAGTCTGCCGTAGAGTTCTTTGCAAATCCTTTAGCAAAGAACCAAAGACTTAGTGCCGCAATGGGGCAACAAATAAGAATAGCTAAAATGGAAAGTTCCATTGCCTTCTTTGGAAAATTAACACATTCCCGGTAGCCCTGAGAACCTCTTTTCCCAAGACTAACTTAAGTATTGCAACATGCGATTTATTAATCTATATAAGATATAGTATTTTATAAAAAATGCCCTCAGAGCAGCCTGTGGGCGCGAAAAAAAATGAAAAAATTTGCGGCGAATTTCAGGTAATTTGATAAAACGTGCTTTTTTTTTGTAAAATTGACACTAGCTGAATTAAAAATGGAGGAAGAAATAAGAATACTGGATTTTCTTTCGCAACAGACTCTCTGACTATTCATCTCAGCTCAAAAATGCGGCAAACAACTACAAAGTGCCTAATTGGCAAGCAATTAGGTGTTGATCTCATCTTTCGAGCAAGCAATCTGCAGATTTTTGTAAGGGTTATAGATTAAGGAAGGGATTAGCAGACTGAATAAAGCTTGTTCCTTTTTTACGCCGATTGAGTTCAGAGCGTAAAGAGTAGAGCAGGTCTTCATCGAAGTCCTGATTTGCAGCCCATTGTAGATAGGCGAGAGGAATTTCTTTTAGCAGCCTTCCCTTATGTTTTCCAAGAGGCATGCTTTTCATTTGAATTGGCCTTGAGAGTGCATCCTTGAGCTGCTCAAATGTTCTAAAGTTCTGGGAAAGGCGCTTGAAAACCTGAATGTTAATAATGACATCGCTCATGGCCCTGTGCGCCCCTTCTGCCTCAATATTGAAGTGCTGGCGGAGGGTTTCTAGCGAGTTTGAGGGGCTCTCGCCGTAAAGCCTTGCCAAGCGAAGTGTGTCAAAATAGGGGTTTTGACGTATGCTAGTAGGCATGCTGCAGCGCTCTGCATGATGGGCAAGCAGCTCGATGTCATACTTAACGCTATGGCCAATGAGGGGGTGGGGACCGATAATTTCAAAGAGCTTGTCGAGTACCTTATCAATTGTTGGTTTTCCTTGGACCATCTCTTGTGTGATGTTGTGTATGGCAATTGAACTCTTAGGAATGATGACCTCAGGATCAATCAAAGATTCGAAGGAGTCGATGTTTTCTTCAAGCGTAAATTTTACCGCAGCAACTTCGATGATGCGATCCTGCTTTGGATCAAGACCTGTTGATTCACAGTCTAAACAGACAAATGTATGTGTTTTAAGGTGTGGCATACTGTTCTATTTTATTCCTTAAATCAAAGGTTCCTAAATGGGTTTTACTTGAATGCTGGATATATTCAAATCCTTCATAAGGGATTTGGCTAAGCACGGCTTTCGTGCGGATCGGGATTTCGCTTTTCGAAAGCTTATCTGCTTTGGTGAGCACTAAAAGAAATGGCTTTTGGTAGTGGTTTAGCCAGCGGAGGAATTCTAAATCTTCGCCATTTGGATCTCTGCGGATATCGAGAAGGAAGAGAATCAGTTCTACCCGCTCAGCATGTTCCAAAAACTCAGTAATATTTTTTCCCCAGCTCGTCTTTATTTTATCTGGAACTTTTGCAAAGCCATATCCTGGCAGATCGACAAAGACAAGGCGTTCATCAATCTCAAAGAAATTAAGAAGCTGTGTTTTCCCGGGAGTTTTGGAGGTTTTAGCGAGCTTTGAGTTATTTGTAAGCTCATTTAGCAGGGTGGATTTGCCCACATTTGATCTGCCGCAAATAGCAACCTGATTTATTTGGTGGCTAATCTTCGGGTAATCCTTTGGAAGCTCGGCAGACTTCATAAAGCGTGTCTTATTCCAGGCAAGTTTCATATCCCCTCCTGGATATCGATTTTTCTGACGTCTTCTTTTTCGTGGGTGATTGTAATGCGGATCGCATCTTGGGGAAGTAGCCCTTCAATACGCTCAGCCCATTCGATGCAAGAGATGCCATTTTGTGAGAGAAATTCGTCAAAGCCTAAAAAGACGAAGTCTTGTGCGGATTTGAGGCGATAGAGATCAAAATGGTAGATAGGCAAACGGCCGCTGTAAACATTCAAATACTGAAAAGTAGGGCTAGAGACGCTACTTGGATCTATACCTGCTAAAGCCTCGGTGAGGTAACGAATAAAAGTTGTTTTCCCGGTTCCAAGATCACCAAAGAAGGCAATAACTTTGCCTGGCTGAAGAGTTTTTGCAAATTCGATAGCCAGACTTTTTGTTTCCTCAGGACTATGCGCGTAGGCTATCAAGTCTCTTGCTCTACCTCGCCAAGCCAGCTTTCAACATATTTTCCAAATTCCTCAACTTCTGAGAGCATCTCTACGAAAGCGGCAATTTTGTCTTCAGCCAGCTGCTGCTGGATAAAGTCCATAAAGTGCTCTTCAATCTGGAAGCGGCTTTGGCTTTGTACTTCCACGAGAGTAACCCTCTTGAGGTAGTTTGCTTTAAAGTCGTCGATGACAGCTTCTTTTGAGTGGTAGAGTTTGCCGTTGATTGCGGAAGAATAGACAATCTTGGTGATTGGTGTTTTTGGAGTGAATTTGCTTGCGTAGGCTTTGATTACTTCAGGGTCTTCAGAGATAAAAAAGCGCTTTACGCGAAGTCCACCTACTCGCTCTGTATTTTCAGGGCACTTTGAAACCCAATCATAGATTGCATCTTGAGGATTTGGGTGTGTGTTGTCGCCAAATACTTTACCAGTGAAGGGGCAGATGTAGATTTTTTTTGTGTTTTCATCGACGCTCGAGGTAACGTAGCCGATTTTGATCTCAGTCTCTCTCCAAAGTTTACCCTCATTTTCCATGAGGCGAACAGCGTCATTTACGCTTTGGTAGACCATTTTGTCGCGCACAAAAAGGACTGGCTCGAGGGAATACTTCTGCTCTACATAGTACAGATATGTAGTGATAAGCTCAGGGTGCTTTGTACTCTCTAAGTACTCTTTTAGCTGGCCTTTTAGCCCGCTAGATAACGCCATTTTAGACATTTAGACCTCAAAATCAAAAGAAT
>CAYWZU010000036.1:0-24510 GCA_964462925.1 uncultured bacterium | reverse complement strand
GGAGCTTTAACAGGAACCTCTATTTAGGCTTGGACTAAATTTAGGGGCAAGGTCATTAGCGATGTGAGTAGAGCCCTTAGGAAGCATCAGGGGACCATGTCACGTTTAGCTAGTCGAGCAAGTAAAAATGCTAGATTACAGGATATCATTGATGAATTAATGAATAAAATCGCATAATCGCGAGAGCCCGCCCCTTATCCGGTTCGTTAAAAGAGCTTGCAACAAGCTTTAACATTTAGGCGTGAGTAAGCAGTTGTTTAACCGCAGGTTCTATTTGTTGCGCCCAGAGGATATCTTCTCTTAACTTGGCGCGATTTAAAAGAGCTTCGGGATTTTGAGCTATTTCTTTATAGATGCGAAGCCGGTACTGCAAATTATAGGCCTTCACTAAAAGAGGAAGATGCTCTGCATCAGTCCCCTTAAGGACTTTATTCTGAATAAACTCCTTTAGTTTTTCCTGAGTAATTTCTATAAATTTCTCCTCGGGAGATGCATTTTTCTGATGCTCTCTATTAACTGAAACCACTCTATCTTCAGGACTATAGCGAGGAAGTAGATGATCTAAAATGTCTAGAGCATTATCAACCTGTGAATGAAGCTCAGCACGCACTTTATTTGCCTCAGCATGCATTTCGTGCTCCTGCACGATTTTGGGCTCTCCTTGACTATCTACTGAATAACCCATCTGCTCAAAAAATGTCTCATAAGGGACTTTGTTTTCTAGCTGTTTATTTTCTGTTACATAATAAAGCTTTCCCTTTGCAATAGGCACGCCCTCAGGATAGGTTTTTCTAAGCTCATCTAAACATGTTTTAGCGTCTATGTGATAAAATTGATTTGGTTCTATAACAACATGAGGAACCTTAAGCTCAATAGGTTGATGAGAATTATTATATACAGTTATTGGATAGACTACCCCTAACTGATCCACTAAATTCTTTTGATCTAGTAGTAACTCAAGAAGTACAGAGGGATCATTTTCTAAACCACTAGCAATTGTGCCAAGTGACAGTACGCTTGAGCTGTTAACCTTAAATAAAAATTCATTTAACCCGCGGGTATCTCCTGCATCTTCTGTAGCAAAGAGCCTGCCTTTTTTTGGGGAAACAACCATTTCAGTTATCTTTCTATTGAGAAAATCTATATATCGAATTCTTTCCTTCTGCGTCAGGGGCTTTACATCTTTTACAGCTCCGGTTGCCCTATATGTCGGTCTTCCCGATTTATTGACTACGCCATATTTTGCTTGTGTATCAGTTGGAGATGCTGCCTTCAAATGGCTAGATTCAACATCAATTGTCACAAATTTAGTACCTACTACTGTGTATAATTGTTGCTTTAAGGGCACGTCTGCTTTAGGTAAAACTGTTGTTGAGATTGTGGTATATAATTGATACCCCTCAGGGCGCGCATCGGTTCCTCCATCTTCTCGCAAATTATTTAAAATACGCCTATCATCTACTTTGTCGTAAAGGGAAGAAGGAGCTGGTGTCATATGGATTGCGACATGGCCATTAGCATGTCTTTCTTGAAGCTGCTCTGTTAATCGCTCAGAGCTAAGAGCAACTACCTCTATCTGTCTTTTATCCCAAACTGATTCAGCTGATTTAGTGGCGTCATTTTTGTGGGTAGCAGCAAAGATACCAGTGGGGATCTGACTAGCATTCTTTTCAATTGTGACAGCATGAGAGATTCCATCTGCAGATACTAAATTTGATGGGGTTTTAAGCATTTTAGTCTGCTCTAGAGCGGACTGTTCCCCTAAATCTGAAGTAGGTATATGTAGAGGAGATGATCCCGGACCTTCTGTCATAAGCCACCTAATTATATATTTTAATTATAGCATACTGCCTTTTTTGCATTAAGAACCTTAGAATTAATTGCTGCTAGTGCTTGAGATGCATGTAAAGGAGCGAGTATTAACTTTCCAGCACAAGTGGCCGGGCTCTGCGATTATGCGATTCTGAAAAGATCCGACAAAAAGAATAAGTTAGAGAAGCTACAAATCGCAAGATCGCAGAGCCCGGCCCTTTCATGGCAGCTACACAGATTAACACCAAAATTTATTGATGTTGTGCGATGAGCGATTTTTTCAACCATAAAAGAAGCTCGTCGTCAAGCGGATAGGTCTCGCCTGGAGTTGTTGGCTGGTATTTATAAGTAATACCATTTCCATCTGGTGCATAGCCGAGCTTAAAATAGAGCTTTTGCGCAGGTCCATAATCAGCATATAGCCCAACGCCAATACCAACTATAGAATACCCCTGCTTGCTAGCCAAAGCTTCTAGCCAAGAAATAAGCTTCGTTCCAAGACCTGTTCTTTGATACTTTTCATGAATCCAAAGATCGCAAATTTCAGGGATATGGCTATCTGCAAAATGCGGATACAAAGAGCGCAGCAATAAGCTTCCATACCCCAAAATCTCCCCTTCCCGGGCAAGCAGAGCCGCGGTGCGCATATTGTTCTGCTGCTCTTCATAATACTTTTGCCAACGTGTACGCACTTCTTCAGCACTAATCCATGGTGCAGTATAGTCGCGCACAAGCAGCTCTATATCTGATTCATTCGCAGGCCTTATAACCACGTCCTGATATTTTGGTGATGGCATTAGATTACTCCAGCTTGGAAAATACTACATTATAAGCTCGTATCTATAAAGTAAAAGCGGCCAGGCCTAAAGGATGTAGCAAAGTATGCATGAGCCGAGTGCATAAGCGTCTCTTGCATAATTTGCACACAAGATTAATTTCTCTAACTACAAAATGGACAATTTCAGTTTGATGTAACTGGCACTATTTATTAATCCATTTTAGTAAAAGTAACTAATTGTCATAGTAATAAAATCTATGCCATGTCAAGAAATGTCTTTTGCATCTGGCGAGTTGCGAGATGGATTGAGAGAGCTGTGCCAACACCAACGAAAATAAGCCACGGGGCAATGCTGTAAAAGCTGCTGGTGGTGCTGTAGAGGTAATTTTCGACAATTGGAGTGAGTCCACCAAAAATTGAGAGGCCTAGGGTGAAGCTAAGAGATGCTCCCCTATAGCGAAATTGGACAGGAAAAAGATTCTTTAAAAAGGCATTTGATGGGCCAAGTAACAGGGCATTTACCATAATAAAGAAAGCCTCTGCTATAAGTATGCATCCGATTGATGCCCCATCAAGCAAGAGTAGTACCGGCAGCGAAAATAGAGCCAAAAGCAGGGCGGCAGCATTCATCACACGATAGGGCGATTTGGCATCGGCTATACGCCCAGCGATGACTAGTGTCGCAATTTCAATAACAAGTATTACTGACTGGATCAGCATTACTGTCGTTGTTGACATGATATTTTTTGTAATTAATACGGGATTTATGAAGGTGAGAACCGTCGTAAATGGCACCGTAGCAAAGCCGCCCAAAAATAAACCTGCAAGCAGCTGGTAGGGATAGTGTCTGATAAGTACTCCAAGACCTTCAGTTTTGGGATCAGCTTTTTGAAAATTTGGCGATTCTATTAAGTTTTTTCTTGACCAAATGGAGATAACACCCACCACACCGCCTAAAATAATGGCCGCACGCCAGCTCCAAGAGGGCATTCCTTCTTGAGTAATGCAGTAGGCAATAAGTGTGGCAACAAGGCTGCCAATAATCATAGTAGCTGTAAGGATGCTGCCGACAAGTCCTTCTCGACGATTTTGGGCAAGTTCTACAACGTAAATGCCTGCACCATTATATTCTCCAGCAAAGCAAAAGACTTGCACTGCCTTTGTAAAGGCAAGCATAATTCCTCCCCAGATGCCGATCTGCTCATAGGTTGGTGTAAGGCCCATCAAAATGGTGGCTATAGCAATGCCATACATCGAAAAGAGAAGCGCGCATCTCCTGCCCACAGTATCACCTAAGTAGCCAAAAAAAATCGCACCGAGTGGCCTTGCAATCATAGCAATCAAAATTGTGTAAAAACCCTTTACAAGAGATTCATAGGCCGTGGCCGCTGGGAAAAAGAGGGGCGAAATAATAGGCATAAAGATCATGAGTACAGCGTAGTCATAGTATTCTATCAGTGTGCCAAGTGCTGCTGCTACAAACGATCTTTTGGAAAAATTCTGTTTCATGGTTAGCTAGAATAGAAACATATCCCATTTCTTGCAATCTGCCAAAGCGATTTACGCATTCAGTTTCTGCGCCATGGCTCTTCTAGCTCATCTTTTGGCAAGTGGGCGATGTAGTTATAGAAGCTTGATAAACAACAAAAGGGGCAGGCCCCTTTTACCTTTTACTATTTAAGAAATACTGCGGCGGCTGCGCCTAAGGTGGCACCAAGAGACGTACCAGTAAAAATGCCAAGCTCTGCGTCTGTGCATTTTTTTATACTCATTTTTAGGGCAGGCTGCGTGAGAGAGTTGTATCCCCACTTTGCTACCTTTACTGCTAAAGCAAGTGTTGCTACGGCGGCGGCAACCTTTGCAACCGGCTCATCTCCGGCAAAAGATGCTAAACCTTTTGCTGCCACAAAACCCATGTTCACTGCAGGCACTGCTACTACTGCAGCAATTGGATAAAAAAACACTTTATTGACCAAAGTAAAATCAACAATTCTTGCCATTTGTAACCTTTTTTAGCTTACTTTATCATGCAAAACTAATAACAATCCATAGTCCTTTTCGGCTTTATAAGAAAATGAGGAGTAAAATCCTCTTGATTTATTTTTTTTATAGAGCATAACAATTTTTATTAATTATCTCACATCGAGCAAAAGGAGCCGGGCTCTGCGATTATGCAATTCCGAAAAGATCCTACAAAAAGAATCATTTAGAGAAGCTACAAATCGCACGAATCGCAGTATCCGGCCCCTTGTGGTATTAGCAAACCTCTTCATGCTATTCGACGAATGGATGAAGCGGAACTATCCGAATAACCCATTCGAAAGATATGCAGATGACGTGGTGGTGCATTGCAACACAGAATCAGAGGCCAAAGAGTTGCTAGAAGCAATCAGGGAAAGGCTGAATGAGTGTAAACTTGAGCTACACCCTGACAAAACTAAGATCGTATATTGCAAAGATGATAACAGGGAAGGCGACTATCTGAATGAAAAGTTTGATTTTCTTTCAATAAGCTTACAAATACCTTCTGGATGGATCAAAGTCGACGCCAATTCCCCCAGGCAACGTTCAAGATGCGAAAGAAAAGATCATTAATTCTAGAACGACCGCCATGAGGCCGTAAATCGAGATTGGCTGCTATAAGAGCGTTAAACTCTTTATCATATATTTTGTTGCACATGTTCTGACTCCCTTCTCGCTTATCTCCTATAGCCCAATTCGGACACCATCCATACCATCCTTTTTCATCGTCTGGCATGGTATGCAAGGTTGCCAGCAATGCATATTTGGCGTCACTTTCGTTCGCTGCTTCTGCGGCAGAAAAGCACCAGAGTACAAACAGGTTCCATGTCCCCTTATACCGATCTTGTAACTCATTTTCAAAGCTATATACACACTCCTTAAACAGCTGGACTTCCTCTGCCTTTTCGGCAGGATTTGGGACAGATTCTATGACATCAGTAATTCGTTCCATCGCGTTTTTCATATTTGTAAGATCTGTGTTTCCAGCGGTAATATTACGGAAATGAGCTACAAGTCTACTCGTGTTAATTAAGACGCGAAGGTATACTCGCTCATTTGTATCTGGATGCGCACTTGCCGCACGTGTAAGAGCTGCATAAAATTTCTCAAAAGCGCTCGATTCACTTCTCAGATTATTATCGAGGAGCTTTAAAATACAGTTATATGAATGCCGAAGGTCAAGCATCTTGCCCTGTTTCTCAAGAAGGTCTAGCGCTTTACCAAAAGAGTCTGCGGCTTTATCAGGGTCATCTCTAAATGTTTGGCTGAGCGCCTCATATACATGCATTTGGATTAAGAAATAATATTTCTGAGGGTCATCATGCAAAGAATTAATTGCTTGTTCAATGAGATGAAAAGTTGGCGTATCCATCTTTGCTAGCCAATGCATTTTCCCAAAATCCCTCCTTGCTGGAATCGATTCTAGTAACGACATGATGCTGGCCAAATCTCCCTTTTCCTTCTTGATTCTTAACACTTCATTTCTTACCAATTCATAATATTCTTCATGTTCATGGAGCAGGCTAAAATCATCGCTACGACGTACTTTTGCTAGAGCGAATATGTTTTTGAATGTTGTTGGAAATGGTTCACCTGTCTCTTTATAGGCTGCTTCCAATCGATCGAGTTCTGATGGAGTACGCGTTGCGAGTATTTCGATTAGTCTCGTTCTTGCGTCGTAGAGGGCTTGGATAAAATTATCCAAATTGGACGCTTTAAGGCCATCGATGATTTCAGGTGGAGTTTTGAGTATTTTTTGTATTTCCGGCAACTGACTACATAAAAAATCGGTAAATTTGACAAGTCGTGAAAACTCATCGCCTTGGACAATATCGATTGCCTGCTGATTCATAAATCGATCTACGCCGCGAGCAGCCTGCAGATCTTTAGGAGAAAGATTTCTAAGTATCTGCTTTGTAAGGTCTGGTCCAAGGAGTCCAAAAATGTTTTTTTCACGAGGAGGGCGAGGAACCCTCACCGCTAACCCTTCTTCGCCCTTACGCATTTTTTCGGCGCTTGAGCTTTCTAATTCTTGGCGAGGCTCGCGCTTTACCTTATGTTTTTTTCCAATAGGAGTTGATGTGATTTCCTCATTCGGCTGAAATTGTACAGGAACAATAGCTTCTGTTTTCGCTTTACCTGACCTCTTTCCACGGGACTTTTTTGGCGTCTCTAGTGGCTCGTTATACTCTGGTTCGCCTCGTTTTCCTACAGGTGTACTCATGCTTTTCTCTCATTAAACCTAAATTTGGCAGTTCAAGATGCTAAAACGATGCAAGATTTGGCGTCTTCAACTGCCGAATCTAAGTTAAAACGAAACATGATATATTTCTGATTTTAACTCAAGAGAATTGAATTTCAAGCCACTACTATACTCAAGAGGCTAATTTATAAATCTCCGAAAAGGCAGCAGAGGATCAAAAAGACGTGCTCGCGATCGCTCGCTGAGCTTGGTTTTGGCACGCTCTAGGTGGGTTTCGATAGTTTTGGGAGAGCGGTAGAGCTTTTTGGCAATCTATTACAGAGTCTGGCCCATTTTAGCAAAAAGTTTGCACTGCAGAATCTTTCTTAAAACAACTTCAGTGGTGAATAACATTTATGAAAAAGTACGCCATGCTGTAGCGGTTGACTTTAAAGGCTGCCCGCTGCAGGTAGATCTGAGGTGAGCGCTCTCCGAAGCCGTAGACAAATGCATAAAAGGCTATGAGCGCGGGTAGGTATATGCATGCAATTTGAAACAGAGGGCAACAGGGAGTTCGCTAAGGTGTCAGATTTTTAGGGTTCAGGCTGCTCCAGCGCTTGGTGTCTGACGAGGCGTCCCTTCTGAGGTTTGTGACAATTTCTTTGGTGGGGACATATTCGCGAATGTCTTGTATAAAGTGCAAATCGCAGTCTATAGCTGTAGCAATGTAGTTTTGCGAAAGGTAGGAGACGATTTTTTCAAGGCCGCATCTTGAGATAAGCATCGATGTGGCGCCGTAGCGGCCATGGATGCGAAAAAGGCCATCGCCGGCAAAGAGTTTTAGACTGTAGTAGCCAAACGGCCAAGGGAGCGGTCGGTCTGGGCGATGGTTATACTCAACTACAAAAGGGAAATAGCCACCTTGGTCATTTCTACAGTCGATATCTGTATAGAAAATATCCCATTTTGGGTCTATCTCGGTCAGCTTATGAAGAAATTCTGGAATTTCAGCTAAGTTGCCGACAAAGTCTGCGTCGTCTTCTAGCACCCAGATCAGTTTGTAGCCGCGATCAAGGGCATCCTTGTAGACCGAAAAGTGGCTTAAGAAGCATCCTATGGTGCCGCCAGTTAGCGGGTGGCTATAGGCGTATGGACCCAAAAGCTCTTTAAGGATCTCTTCTGAGAGGTTCCAGCCATTAATACCGCTCACTCGATTAGCCTTGATGCCTCGCTCTTCAAGAATCGTTTGCATCCTCTGCCATTTTTCTGGCCGCTCATCTAGGTTAATTACATAGACACAGTCAATTGGCTCCATGCCAGATTTTGAGCATGTTACATCAATTGCCTTAAGGTATTTTAGTGCTGGCGATGTCCACTTCATGTTATATCTTTTGAAAAATCTTTAAATGAGCAGTCCCTTGGCTGTGAAAGCGCAGCGCGAGAGCTTGAGCCTCATTGTCTTCTAAAAAAATAGATAACAGAAAGTGTAATTTAGAACGAAGTGCATCATCATGTAGTGATGAAAGTGCAAGCTTTATGTCGTTGTTAGATGAGATACAGATAGGGACAATCGCATCAAATCGGCGATCTGGAATCCCAATATCTGAAGAAAATCTAGGAAATGGCTTTACAAATCCATTAACATGGGCCGTTTCTTGAGAGGCTCCTTTTTGCGAAACTTGAGTGTTTTGTTCAAAAAAGGTGGGGTTTTCTCCTGCTTGGACGCTTCGTACAACATTGCTTTGAAACCAGGTTTGACGAGTCTCTGGATGAACGGGGACAATAGACATGCTAAGAAGAGGTGAAATAGCGTAGGCCTGCTCAAAGAGGTATGATCTGCTCATCATCCAGTCATAGATGATCTCGTGCTCATCGCGCTCATAGATGTGGGTCGGCTTTTTCGGAGCACGCCTACTTGGGAATATTTTGTGGCATTCAGTGTAAACTTCTGTATTTGTAGAAAGCTGCTGCCCGCCAATTGTGTTCCATACACTCAAACTCATGCCCATAGCGTAAGAAAAAGAGCTATTCTATTGAAGTAAAATAATATTTATATATGATTTATTATTGATTGTTTTTTATCTGATAATCATATATTATATCTTTTATGAAAATATGTGAAACTAACAGAGCGGATGAAGTAACTCCCAAAAATAATACTGATAAAATTCAGAAAAAATGGGAAGAGTTCGGCTTTAATGGCCAAATAGCAAAAGAGCATCCTGATTTTGTCTCTTTCCTTTTTACTTCTGGACTCGTATTTAGCATCGTCATGTTTCAGAATAGTTTTGGAGAGAAGGGGATTGATGTAGATAGCTATGGACATCCGCTCTTAAAAATAGAGGGCGCTTGGACAAGGTGGGACTCGTTTAAAGACACAATCGAATATAATCCTAAAACGGAAGCTATCGTCTCTACTAAAGACCGCTCTCTCATGTATAACTACATAGCTTCGCAAGGGCTTGTACAAAGAGATAATGCTCGCTACGACAAAATCTATCCAATAGCCAAGCTCTCTCATGAGCAAAAAGAAGAAGTTAAAAAAGAAGCTGCAAATTTTTGGCAGACAAATCAAGAAATTGATCCAGGCATAGAGAAAGACTCAGTCCTGCAGGTAGTAACTTCTAGACGAGATCTTTGGGGCCGCAATTGGTGGACTGAAAATCTCTTAGATAATACGCCGGAACATGTATCACTCAGGCTGATTGATAAAGAGGGGAATCTCTATTCATTTGGGCTTAAGATGCCTCCAAATGAAGCAAGACGCGTCTTTGCATACCTTCCCTTTACCTACCTCACAACAGCCACAGCTAATATAGCAACCCCAGATTACGATGAAACGCGCCGCTTTGATGAAAGAAGAATCACAAGCATTCCTCTTACGACAGAGCGAAAAGATGCAATACTCAACTTTATCAACGAGATCAATAAAAGAGATTTGAGCTTTAATATAGCCAAGCAAAATTGCAATAAACTTGCCCAGATTGTGCTTGGAATTGCTGGAGTTGAAGTAAACACAAGAATTAGCTTTGGCGCTCTTTTTGTACGCCTTCTCCCAAGCCCATCTCGTCTTCCCTTTATTGGCGGGTTTTTTAGCACTGTCCACAAGGTTGCATCCGTTGTATCTAATTTCTTTGCAAAACTTGTGAGTTATATACCAAAGCCTATTATCAGAGTCTTTACAGTGATTCATGATGGTATACTCTTTCTTCCAAGGCTTATCCAAACAATATCCTTAAATATTTTAGCAATTGCGCTTGGCGGTATACGAAAGGATAAAAAAGAAACAGTTAATGAGCCGCATGATGATAAAAGGCTTGTTCGCTTTCCAAGTCTTATTAATTCTGTCTCTGACTTTTTTAAAGCAGAAAAAACACAATCCTATTTCTCTGGATTAATGGTAGAATGGCAGCTTAAACAAAAATCGACTCGCTGCCATAAATATGATAAACTCAGAATGTATCTCTAATATCCCGAGTCAAAGAGAGGCAGAGATTTGTGATCTTCTTTCTGATAGAAGCACAAATTTGTGTCGCCGGGAAAAGGCACTGAATGCCCTGATCCCAACTCTTGATGCAGATGATATTCAAAAACTTATACCCGTTATTGCAGAACTTGCGAATAAAGCGGCTGAAATAAAGGCCCAAAAAGCATGGCTTGAGCTTGGATTTTCCGAAGCGCTATTAGAGACAGATGCAGATAGTGTCTACTTTCTGATACGCTCCGGTTTTGCCTATCATATGCACCTCTTTTCTCATGACATTATCGATAGGCAGATTCTTGTAGAAGGGGAGTATAAGCCTCTACACGATGCTTTACGTCATCTCATGATTGACTATACAAGCGGCAAAGTTGTATCGCGCGAAATGCGCGAGTCATTTTACAACTACATCGCAACGGCTGGTATTGTCCAAAAAAACCCAAATCCATCAGTGCTTTATCCTATTGCAAAAGTAGAGCCTAGAGCTGAGTGTGCACTTCAGATTGTAACGACGCTTGATAGGCACTTTGAATCTGTTTTCACTGAAGGCCTCAATGAGCTTTTGCCCCATCACAGCTCGCTTAGACTGATTGATAAAGAGGGCAATCTCTATTCATTTGGCCTGCAGGTCGCAAAAGAGCATGCCCGCTTTATGGACGCGCACGAGCACTCCTATACAGCTCAAGGTATGGCTTGGGTGTCAGTGCCAGACTTTAGAGAAACTAGACCCTTTTATGAGCGCTACATAACAACCCTTCCAATCTCCGAGGAGGCGCTCTCGCATCTGCTCCTTATAGCGGGGAAAATAAATGAAGAAGGAGGGTGTGCATTTACGATTACAGGAAAAAACTGTAATTATTTTGTAGTAAGCCTTTTGCAGGAAGTAGGTATCGACATTGACACCCATATTACGCTTGGCGATGCAGCTATTCGCACTGTTCCTTATGTCGGCAAAGTGTTTGAGCCGTTTTATGCACAAATTCCTGACCCAATTAAAAAAATAGGCACGCCACTTACAAATGGCCTTATTGCGTTTTTTGGAGGAGGAACTGGCTATTACAAGATCGAGGACTTTTTTGATGATGAGAAAGCTGAGCTCTATCATCCCTATAAACTTATCGACTGGCAAAAAAAGCATACAGGTACTCAATATGTTCCTGCTACAAGATGCCCAAAACTATGTAATGAGGGTTTTTACAACCTTTAATGCAAAGTCGCAAGCTTCTTGGTTTTGAGCCGATTCTTTGTAAATGAGTGATGCAAGGGCTGCTTTTACTTGCGGCCTTAGAGTTACTTTCATCTCGTCTAAAGCAACTTCAAGTTTTTCTAAAATTTCTCCAAGGTCAGCTTCCCGAATTAGAGGCGCTCGTTTTTCAACTGGGTCCGTTTTAATTAGCTGATCAACAGGGGTGTCTAGGGCTTCAGCCATGCGCATGAGGAGATCGACAGTCAGGCGTGATTTGCCGCGCTCTACGCGACTTAGCTGCTGGTAGTCAGAGCCCATTTTGTCTGCAAGGTTTGATAGGGTAAGGCCCCTTTCCTTGCGTAGTTTTTTTATATTTTTATAGATGCTTTCTTCACTCATAGGTTGAATATATCAAATTTTGATAATAATTGTCAAATTTTTAAAAATATATCAAAGGAGTAGCTCGCTTTGAATCCAAGCCGTTTATACAGGTTGAGAGCTTTAGGAAAAGAGGTGAGGGCAGAATATTTAGCTCCAAGTTGGTAGGCATGGTAAAGGGCTTTGGTAATAAGTTCCGTTGCATAACCCTTGCTCCTATTTGCATGGGATGTGCCCACATTGTAGAGCGAGCAAGCTTTGTCTTCATCGATATAGATCGAGCAAATAGATACAGGCTCGCCCTCTACACGACCGATAAAATGAAGGCGCGGATAGGTAAAACCTGCCTCTAAAAATAGGGCTAAAATTGGTGCAAAGAGTTCATTTGGGGCATCGTATGCATTGAGGAGCACTAAGACAAACTCCTCGAGAGTTTCTTTCCTTGCTACAAGTTCAAGCTCCACATTGCTGCAAGAGAGTGTACTAAGTGCCGTAAGGTCTAGCTCCATACCTTCAGATCTGCCAAAGTAGTCTAATCCTGCAGGTTTTTTAGATGCGCCATCCACCCACCATGAATAGGGAACATTTTTCTGAGCAAAATAGTCAGTGACTGCAGAGGCATCTTCAGGGCTGCCGGTAACTAAGCCATTTAACCAGGGAGAAAGAATGCCTGTATAGATAGTTTTGCAGCCTGAAATTTCGACAAGGGGCTTATTGAGCAATTTCCAGTAAAGTTCGGGGTTTTGTTTTACTGCTCGAAGTGTCATATCTCCTCCTGTAGTGAATGTGGAAAGCCGCAGTTTATAAAATCTTGTCTAATTTCTTGTTTTGCAAATGGGTTTTTAACTCCTTGGCAAAGTCTGTAGGCTTCATTGTACAAGGCTTTTGCCTCATCGTAATGGCCCTGAAGGGCCGCTCTATGGCCTAGATTTGACAAGGTAAAAATGTGGCACTCTAGATAGTGTTCGGTGAGCAAAAATACATGCTCAACTTTTCTCGAGAGGTTAGAGAGATCATGGCGATGGGCATACACAGTTGCAAGTACATTTTCTGCCCACATGGTCACCCAGTTATTTTCCATTGTCTTAAGGATCTGTTCCATAGCATCTACAGTTTGAGAAAGCTCTGGGCTATTTGCTCCATAGAGTCTAAGCTGTACTCGAGCCATATTTTTAAGTGTAAAAAGTAAGAATGTATTATTTTGCAAAGCTGCAGTGATTTCTAGAGACCTCTTTAAATAGACTAAAGCCTGGCTGAACTGATTGAGGCTATAGGAGAGGTCGCTTAATCCATTCAGCCCCACAATGGTCCAGTGATAGTATTTTGTTGCTTCAAAAATAAGTATGCTTGCTTCTATAAGCCTTTTGGCTTTGGCAATTTGCTCTCCTCGATAGGTTAGTATAAGCCCCAGCATGTACTTTGTGATGCCAAGCTCTTTTTCATCTTTTACTTTTTTTGTCTGAATGTTTTTTGTAAAGAGCTCGAGGGCTTTATCGAGGTTGCCTAAAAAGAACTCTGCGATGCCGATGTGGTTGCGAATAGCAAACAAAATATCTGGAGAACGGCATCGCTGTTTGGCATAGAGCTCAAGTGCCTCGCTATACTGACCAAGCCATACTAAACGCCTGATAGAATTCTTAAGAGCATGATTTCTGATATTGGGACGAGGGGAGTCTATAAGATCGCGAAGCACATCGCCAGAGAGCTGATATTCTTCATGGTCTATCAGATAATCTGAAGCCTTTATGAGCAAATCAACCCAGTTGTTTTTTTTAAATAGAGCTACAAGATCTAGCAAATAGCTTTTGTGCTCGCGCTCGCTTAATGTTTCAAGACATTGTCCTAGGGCGCGTTTAAAGGCTTTTACATCTTCAAGCTGGCTTGCAAGTAGGACAAGTGAAAGGCATGCATGCCTGTTATAAGGGGTATGAAGGATCTGCTCGCTCCAGTATCTTGCGGCATCATAGGGCTCTACTTGCCAATTATTTTCTTCTACAAGCTCTTCAAGTACATCGTGGGGAAGGCATCCCTCTTTCTGATAGCGTATAAGGCCAAGTTTTTCTAATGTTTCAAGGGTGCTCGATTTGATGCGGAAAATTTTACAAAATAAAAGGGCATCTAGAAATCCTCCACAGCCGATTATTGCGGTTATACACTTGATCCATTCCTCTTTTTCCTTTCCCTGAACGGGAAGGGTGTGGCCGGTTAGTTTTGCTGCCATGTGTTGAATTTTAAGGGCGTTTCCCTCTGTAGCTTGCAAAAGCATTGAGGAAACCTCAGCCTCTACGCCCATGTTTTTAATCAGTGCGTCAGTCTCTTTAAGACTAAGCGGCATAGCTTTGCATTCTAGGAGGTCTTTTCTTCTCTGTAAAAAGGCGTTCTTTGGGCATGGATTTCGAGAGATAAGAAGATAGGGTAGCGAGGTTTTTTCAAGCTCGGACAAAAGCTCATGAAGTTCTTCAGGTGATGCGCGGTCAAGGTGATCTATAATAATAAGAGCATGTGGATAGTGGTTGTAGACATGTTCTAAGATAGCGTGCAGAGATTGCTGCGGCGGTCGGTTAAAGAAAAGCTCGCTTTTTGCTGTACGTATCTGCTCACTTAACTCTTGCAGGGGCGACAGAGTTATATAAATTGCCTCTTTTTGCTTTTTTGCAAACTGCTCAGCAAGTACAGATTTTCCAAGCCCTCTCTCTCCCCACATCCAAATGATAGGTGCATGATGTGAGAGTAGAAAATTTTGAAGCTCAGCATGGGCTATCCACCTTTCAACAAGTTTTTGCTTTTCCTTTACCTCAGCGTGCACATTATAGCTCTCCTCTAGAGGCCAGGTTTGTGATGAGCCTATATAATAGACCTCAGGAGGGGGGAGATTTTCTATCAACAGAGTTCTTTCGACTTTCTGTACGAGGTCCGAGCAAGTTGGCGTGCTAAGGGCTCGAAGTTCGGCAAAGGCTTTTAATAATGCCGTTGTAAAGTAGCCGCTTGAGGTGTGCGGATCTTCATATGAGGGGAGTATGCCAGAGGAAAGCATACAAAAAAGCCCTTTAGTATTGGCTGCTGCCAAAAGGGGATTGTCCAGGTTATTAAAGCGAAGGTTGCATGCGTCGAGAAAAATAAATGTTTCCACAGGCTTTAGACTGCGGATAAGCTGCATAAGCTCTGCTAAGCGAAGGCCGGAACTTAGTGGGTTTTTGCTGTCTGCATCATGGAGGAGGAGGGCAGACTCTGAATCTCGCACTCCGTGACCTGCAAAATAAAATATAAACTTTGCTCCAGCGTCGAACGCTTGGCGGCACTCAAAAAATGTCTTAATAAGTTCAGATTTTGTAGCTTTTTCTTGATTTAGGCTAAAAATCCAATCTGCCGGTAATCCCCAAGATCGAAGGGCAGATTCAAATCTTTTTGCGTCACTAGATGCGCCAGGAAGTGCTTCTAAGTTTGAATCCCTATAATCTGACACGCCAACAAGTATAGCTACAGTCTTCATTTTCCTGTCTTTTTTTTAAGACTAATTATATTATTATACATATGTTTCTTTTATTTTTCACTTTTCTTGCTAGTCTAGATTTAAGTTACTATGCTTCTACTGAAACAGCGTATTCGCAAGGTATTTATAAATCCATTAATTCACTTGAAGAGGTCGCTCCACTACTGAAAGAAGCAGATGACAATACAGTAGTTGTTTTTGATGTTGATGAAGTATTAGTTACAACAGATGCAACTTTTTTGCGGCCTGAGGGGGAGGAGTATTTTCTCAAGCTTGTTAAAGATGCCTACGGTGTGGCAAAAACAGAGAAGGAGCATCTAGAGCTCGAAGATAAGTTGAGCATCGCACTTGTTTGCCCGAGGCGATATCTGCTTGAGCCTGAAAGTCCTCTCCTCATTGATGAGCTGCAAAGAATGAACAAAAAGGTTATAGCCCTTACAAGCCATCCTACGGGCAAATTTGGCAAAATTGCAAATGTCGAGCGCTGGAAGGTAGACTCGCTTAAGGCATTTGGCTTTCATTTTGAGCGGTCATTTCCTCAGTTTCAAAATCAAACATTTATCGAGCTGCAAAAAAGAGATACACCATCGCCGCTCTATCTTGACGGAGTGCTCTTTTCGCGTGGTTTTACAAAGGGAGAGGTGCTTGTAGCCTTTTTGCAAAAGCTTACAGATAAACCGAAGAAAGTCATTTTCATTGATGACCTTTACAAGAATCTAGAAACAGTCGCAAAAGCCTTAGAGCTAGAGCATATTTCCTGCATACCTTTCTGGTATCGGAGAGCTGCTTTAAAAACTGAAGATGTAGATACGCAATCTATCGAAGATACATTCAATAATCTCCTAAAGACAGGCGCCTTGAAGTAATAGTCCTTCCCAAAATTGTTAATATTTGATAAATTATCAGAAAATGACAAAAAAAGGAGGAAATATGCATTCTTTAACTGGGTACTGCGGCGGTCTAGACCTAAGCAATTTACAACTAGCGCCAGCTCCATCTGGTTCGACAAAGCAGCCTGATCTTTCCGGACTAAGCAGCACATTTACACAAGCTATGAGCCAAGATTGGAGTATGCCTCGAAGTACTCGTCCACTAAATGAGGCAGAACTTACCTTTTTACGATCGCATACTGTCGTCGAAATCGGAGGCCGCGCAGAGAGCACATCAAATCCATTTATGCGATTTATAGTAAATGTTGTGAAGCAAACAGTAACGCAGCTCGCCGTTCAATTTGCACAGGAAGCAGTAAAGGATGCATTGATGCCTAAGCAAGATCCAAAACCAGAGGCGCCTAAACGGACTATAAGTCGTGGCCTTGCTTCGGTGAAAAGCGATCCCTCTGTAGATACACTCAAAAAGATTGCTACTCACGATATTCAGTCCCGCGCCACAAGCGTAGGAATGAAGCTTTTAAAAGATGAGTTTGTGAATGAAGCAAATAAAGAGTTTGTGCAGCATATGGGAACTTCTCTTGGTGTCAGTTTAAAAAGTGCCCAGTTTTTGCAAAAAGCTGCCGAAGAAGGTTTTCAGTCTGCCGTTGCACACACTGCCGGAAGCATCACTACAGATTATATTCTAAAGAAGGGTGTTGATGCTGCCTTCTCTTTTATAGGCTGTACAAACCCAGTTTTTTGCGCAAAGTTAGTAGTTACAGTAGTTAAAGACCTTTTTATCGGAACGGAAACTGCCCCGCCGAGTAGTGATATGTATGGCCACTATCCTTCTATTCAATTTCCGCCGCCAGATTCCTATCTTCCGCCTTTAAACCCAAATCTCGGCCCTGCCTTTAGAGCACCCCAATAAGGAGAGAAAACTATGGATCCAGTATCGGTACTTACAAGTGCATTAGTGACAAACTTTTTTGGCCTTATTTTTGGAGGCAATAACAATCAACAGGGACAGGTGTTAGAAAGATTTTTGGATACCTTGTCTACTAACTTTGCAAATCGTGTAGAAAATATTGTTCGGGATGCATTTACAGAACAAAACCTGCTTGAGATAAAGACAGACCTGTACAGTGCTGCCTGTGCATTTAGAACCTTTACAGCAAGTCACGATCAAGATGAAACGCAGCTCACTTTGGCATGTCAAAAGGTTATTGAAGCAAGATCGCGAGTTTTTACAGCCTCTGAACAAATAATTTCTCGAGATCTTCAGTATATGCAAAACGAAAATACCGAGGAAAAGGGAGCAGCAACCCGTGCACATAATAAAGCATTTCAAGCTGCTATAACGGCCCTACAGGCAATTTCAGCATTAGATATGATGGTCTTTGAAAAAAAAGTTCGGCGCTATCCTCAACTTAGAGCTGAAGCTGTGACGAGGGTTGGGGAGTATATAAACCTTGCAAATCAGCTTATGGAGGCATATAGAGTTCACCAGTATCGCAGGACGTATGTGAAGTTCTATAATAAATGTGTTGGATATGATACAGGAGATTGCGGATACTGGTTCCATATTGCATGCGATGCAAAAAGATATCTAGATGCAACTGTGATAGAGCACATAACAGAGACTATTCCGCAGATAGACCCTAAAGATTTTGAAAGGCTTACTCAGCCATTTAATCAGCGAGTTGTTCGCAGGCATAATGATGATAGGACGATTACGAATGCAGCTACACAGTATTTAACGCAGTCAAGAGGCAATATTCAAGACACGGTAACTATTTTGACAAATCTGCAAAATGCCTACCGTAACTGAACGAAAGTCCTGTGGGCGATACTAATTCGCCCCACGGCTTTACTAGTTTACAACTAATTATAGAAATCTTGCTTGGTTTCTAGATCCTTTTGTAAAACTTCTTTAAGTAAGGAGTCTCTCTCCCTCTGGGAGGTTTCACGAGTCTCATTTTTAGCATGCGTGATGACGCTAATCAGCTTTGCTTTAGCCTCGTTTTTATTGCCAGTAATGCTGGTTATCAAGGCAAGAAGTTCGATAAAGATCTTATCCTTTTGCGTAGTAAAAAATGTCTCTTTGTCTGACACCCATTTACAAGTAAAAAGATTGGTTATTGCATCGGCTTCTACCGGGGACTCAAGTTTTGAAGCTGCTGTGAAAAACATCTTTAAAGCCGACAGTGGTAGTGTACCAATGTGCCTTTGAAGATCAGAGGCTAGCGTAAATGCAGTTGGCTTAGAGGAGCTGAGGAGGCTTTCTATAATCTGCGATGCAAGCTTCGGTATCAAGTTGCTTCTTATCATAATACAAAGTGCTTTCAAGGCATCTTTATCTTCAGACACTGTGACAATAAGCTGACTTACAAGATTTTGCTCATTTCCGTAGTATGTTTTGCAAATAACGACCTTTGCATATGGGACAATATTCGCCTCTGCAATATAGCGAAAGTAGCTATGCCTTCGTAACATGCAAAAATCAGGTGAGCAGATAAAGGTAAAGAACTCCTCAAGCTGCTCTTTTGAAAGTCTAAGTATCCACTCATGCGAGCCATCCTCAATAGGCTCGTTCAAAAAATGGTATGCCATCACATCTGCAAGCCGCTCTTCTACGTTTACCTTCTTGCAAAGCTCGAGCAAACAAGCTGAAAATAGGGAAGGTGCGTTTTGTGGCTCCTGTATGAGATGGCCAAATGCATCAATTGCTGCTGCGACCTCTTCTGCTCCAGGAGCAGCCTCGTCATACCATCTGATTATTGACGAAAGTATTCTCTCTCGTGTTAACTCGCAAAATTCTGTTGGTAAGTAGTAGCTAAGCTCAGAGGATGTTTTATACGTAAATGTAAAGGTAAGCCATGCCTTAAGCTGCGGGTTTGGAACTTGTGCTGAGATATCGCTAATAAATCGAATCGAAGCATCATCTAAATGTGCACCTATCGTATACCTAATCCTTCCAAATACAAATCCTGTGCAGGCAATATCGGGATCCGTGCGCAAAAACCAATCTACAAATCCTTGGACCGCAATAGGCTGAAGATGTGCCTGATTTTCATTTGCGATAGCTTTTATTAGGCGAGTAAAGCGGGAGTATTCATCCTGGTATTTATGGCCTCTTTTGCCTGCTACAAAATCAGAGCTAAGCTGCCTTAGTGCTTCTAAAGAGCATTCAGGGCTGCGTATCTTCATTTGCGGCGCTATTGAGTGCACGAATTCATGATTAAGCGTGTGCAGCCTATCTAAATAGTAAGGTGCTAAGCTATAGAGTCTTGTAGCATTTTCATCGCTTTTTTCGTTCATATAGCAAAGCGCTGTAAGAAGCAGTGCGGCCTGCATATCTTCAAGCTCAAAGTTATAGAAGCGCTCTTCTTCTCTCACCTCCTCAGTAAGGCTACAGTCAAGTGACTTTAGATAGGCGCCTACCTTGTCCCCTTTGAGATAGCAAGAAAGCGCTTGCATGGCACGAGGTAGAGTATGTAAAGAAAGTTGACTAAACTGAGTAGTGAAGGAAGTTGGATTTACCATTTTTTACCTAAAAAGGGTGAAATTATAGCACGCATACCATAAAATAGTCTTCACTTTAAAGGAGTTTTCATTAATGAAGCAGATTACTGATTGGAATAAACTCGAATTTAGGCATTGGGACGATATTCGCTATCAAGGAGAGTCTTGCAGCTCCTTTTTTGGTAAGACATTTTTTTATTTTGATAAGAAGAGCGGCTCACTCTATACGGAAAACCTCAATATTATCGAGCGCCTTTTACGTTTTATCTTTGGCTACAAGAAAGAGTTCAACCGCGAAAGCTTTTGGGAATTTTTGAAGAGCAAAAACATCACCGTTGGTGATTGCCCAAATAAAGGTGCGTTTCGAAAGCTCGTAGGCGAGAGGCTCTCAGGTTTGAACAAAAACCGTGAAACATATTTTGAAAAGGTAATTCATTCAGATGCTGTCTCAGAAGATGACATGATTCGTTTTTTCGAAGATGGGGTAGATGTGAATGCAGAAAACCTTTCCGGCTACTTTGACACGAATGCACCTGCTTTCTGGGAAGCATGCTACCGAAGACAATATAAAGTTGCCCGGTACCTACTTGACCATGGAGCTGACATAAATAAAGGCTATATTGGCGGATATGTCGCTCAAACCCCTTTCCACGCAGTACTAGCAAATGACAATCAAGATTTAGCTCTTGAGATGGTCTCAAGAGGTCTTGATCTTGAAGCAAAAAGCCACAAGAATCAGACCCCGCTTCATCTTGCAACAATTTATGGTTCCAAAGCAGTGGTTGAGGCTATTTTAACGAAAAATCCGGACCTGAATGTTCTGGATGAATTTGGCAGAACTGCTCTCTATTATGCCTCTGAACAGGGGGATCTGGAGATTGTAAAGCTTTTGATCGAAAAGGGGGCAAATGCAGCCGAAGGCAAATTTGGTAGCTTCCCCCTTCTTGCTGCTATTTACAAGGAAAATCAGGAAGTTATTTCTTTCCTTTTTTCTCAAGGCCTAACAGCAGCACCTATTGAAGTGAAGGAAAGTGCCGGGGAAAAATATGTATATTCGCCGCTTATGGAAGCACTCCACTTTGACACTAAACCAAATAGAGAACTTATTGATTTTCTATTAGCAAATGGAGCAGATCTCAACGAAGGAACGGGTGTTAATGGACGCGCGCGACTTCCTCTCAATGCAGCTATAGATACCAATGACGCTGAGACTGTCAGATATTTTATAGAAAAAGGTGCCAAGGTAAATGCTTTGAATGTCTACGGCAGATCTGCGCTCTCGCAGGCAGTGAATATGAATTCATATTCAGGTTCTCTCAGCACAATAAAGGTGTTAATAGAAGCTGGTGGAGATCCCAACATCACGCCGCAATTTGGCAATTCCCCCCTACATGAAGCCGTAGAGAAAAAAAGTGCCGAGCTTGTTACACTTCTTCTTACCGCACCTAATATACAAGTAGATATTCCAAGAAATTTTGGTCGACCAGAAGAGGTTGGCTGGACGCCTCTTCAGTTTGCGAGAAAGTTTGGATGCAAAGAGATTGAACAATTACTTGTGCAACACGGTGCAAGAGATATATAATATAAGATGATTTGATATATAATTATTTTTATTGAGGACTAATGGCAATACATTTTTGGATTGCAACTGATGGGCCTGTTGCAAATTATCTTGAAACTAAAATTAACGAGTGGAATAGATCTCATCTAGAGTGCCAGGTAGAACTTAAAAATAGTGCTAGTGATCGAAGCTATGGAGTGCCAGCGCGAGTTGCTCTTGCATCACCAGAAGCAGAGCAGCCATCACTAGTTCTTGCTCCGGAATTTATGACAGGCACTCTTATGCAAGCAATAGGAGAAAAAAAAGTAATTCCTGTCCATGAAATCTTGGATACACGCCAGCTTGAGAAGATTGCTACACTTATACAAAAAACTTTTGGCGATGCTGAGGGAAGAGCAGTATCACTTCCGCTCAACCCAGCTTGTCCAGTTATTTATTCAAATAAAAAATTGTTAGAGCAGGCCGGCTATAATCCAGATTTTATTCCAAAATCAATTGAAGAGCTTGAAGCTTGTGCTAGAGACATAATGAAGAAGGGTCTTGTAGAAAAGGGCTACACAACTGCATGGCCAGCTGCCTATCTCATAGAAATACCTGCTGCACAAGTTGAAGTGCCGCTTGCAGAGCCGGATAATGGCTTTAGTGGAAAGGGACGCTATGTGCTTAGCTCTGGCTGGATCAAAAATCATCTCCTTGATCTCAGACGCCAAGCTAAAGAGGGTATCTACACCTATGCAGGGCCAGATAACAATGCCAAAAAGCCATTTCTTGATAAAAAAGTAGTCTTTTACATGCAGGGCTCTTCCCACGCAGAATTTTTGCAAAAAGAGGCAGATTTTGAAGTAGGCTACGGTGAACTTCCAACACTTGATAAAGGACAAACAGAAAAATGTGCCGTACCTCTTGGTGGAGCATCGATTTGGGTACTTGATAACGCCCAGACTAGAGCTATTGTTAAAAATGTACGCGCCTTTTTGGATTTTCTAGCAAGTGATGAGTTTCAAGAGGGGCTTCATAAAACTTGCGTTTCAGTTCCTGTTTCAAAGACACTTCCAAATCAGCTTGAGGAGTACTACAAAGCACACCCTCTTCATAAAGCTGTTGCTATGCAGACAATAGAGGCAAAACTTGGCAAATTTTCCTTCGGCATCCGCATGCCAAATTATGACGCGGCACGAAAAGAGCTTCTTTTCACCTTGATCCAAAAGTTTGTCGATGAAAAAACGACAGATGAAGAAGCTATAAAGCTTTTAGAAGATTTCGATAAAACCTATAGCATCCAGTAGCATCTTGCCATCACTTTCTTTAGCAAATAAAGTGAACAAGCTGATGCTCTATAGCTCTGAAGGCCTGTTGCTAGATATGCCAGGCCCTTTTAAAACTATAGAGCAAGAGCTTATTTCTCGGCTGTTTGGACTGCTGCTTACTCCAGCAGCTCTTGGAGACTGTATACTCCACACAATTACACTTGCATTTGCCTATTCCGAAAAAATCCAGCGAATAAGAGATTCTGCCTTTGGAATACTTTTTGGAAGCGTTTTTGGTCTTGTGCATCCTTATATGGGCTGTTATGCGGTAGAGCCTGTCAAAAAACATATTGCGGCAGGAATACTGCTTAGCGGATCAAGTTCTGGATTTAAGACCGTATGCTCACCAGTTACCTCGATAGAGGAAGCAAGCTCACTCGGTGATAAAATAACAGATAACGCGCGCTTTTCTGATGAAGAAAGAAAGCTCTTGAAGCAGGTATCTTACTATGAGAAACTCTTTGAAAAGACGCAGTCTTTAGAGTTTTTTTCACTTTCTCTCACAAGCAAAGTCTACTCTACAATCAATAATCTGGATATTTCTTCTCCTCTGAATGAAGTTATAAAACGCGTAAGTTTAGTAGCATTTCCAGTTTTTATTGTCTTAGATCTTCTCTTCTTTGGAGCGACTTCTGTAGTTTGTCTAGGTATGCTCCCTATTTCGCTATTTCGATGTGAGCCTTCTGCCTATATGGAAACTGCAGCGTCCATCGAGGTGATTATAGCAAACCTTGGTAAGATTCCGCTTTTTCTCATTTCTGCTACCTTTGGATTTGTTGCAAGCTGGATTGATCCAGAGTTTGGGCAGAAAGCTATCCAGAAGGGTCCTGAATTCCTTTTAGACATCTTCTTTACTCATCAGATGAATACACTCTACTCTGATGTAAAAGCGATGCAGCGAGGAGAGAGAATGCTTCTTCCTGCAGCAGATTTTTCAGAAGACAATTCTGATAGTGATTTAAGCTTCATACCTGCATTTAGTTCGCACATGAGGTACCTGCTTATTGAGAAGGTAGATGAGAGCCGTTATGAGGCAGAATTGATTGAAAGGGGACTAGACCATCGCAAAAGCGCTTTTCTTAGTTTTGAACAGATAAAAGAACTTCTTCATAGTACAATAGCTCTTCGCTACAAGTTTGGATCTGACGTGAAACGTGATCTTAGAAAAAACTTTCCAATTCATTCAGGCCTTCTTGATCTGGGAAAGCAAAAAACGTTTAATAACTGCGTCATTACAAACCTTTTTGCAGCCATACAAGTAGTTCGCTCTCGTCAAAATAGAAATGATTTTGCCGCACTTTGTAAGTTAGTAAAGCAAGAGGTTGTAAATCGCTACGGCTTCTATGAAAACGACTTTTATCCTCTCGGCAATATGCACGCCTGCCTCAGTGAAATTGTAAAAAGAAAAGATGCTCTTATTTAAACGTACATCTTTTAAGAGCCTTCTTTATGCCTGCACACTCTCGCTGAGAATGGTCATTTCTTGTAGAGGTCGCTTGCTGTGGGGCCATTTAATTCTTTGCCTTTGCAGTCAAAGCGAGATCCGTGGGCTGGGCAGTCCCAGCTTTTTTCTACTGGGTTCCAGCGAAGACATGCTCCGAGGTGAGGGCAGTAGGCGCTTCGGGTATGGAGGTTGCACTCTTCATCTTTTGAAATAGCATATTTTTTTATACCTTTTCGTACTACTATACCTTCACCAGGTTTCAAGCTATTTACTTTTTCTTTATCTCCAGGTTCAAGCCAGTCGCTGTATTGCATGAGTGTATTTATGTTTTCTTCAATATACTCTCTGGCAGATGCTCGAGTTTTTCTTGATGGTTTGTAGAGCTTTTCCCAGGGGGGGTCTTTGCCTTGGATAAGGTCTGGAATAAGCATTGAGCTAATTGCTGCGTGGGTGAGCCCATTTCCAGAGTCTC
>CAYWZU010000035.1:0-24905 GCA_964462925.1 uncultured bacterium | reverse complement strand
GAGCTGATTAGATAAAGAGCATATCTCTGCATAGGTGTAGGAAACACTACCTACACGCAATGCTATTTTCTTGGAATCTGTATCAATCCACTCTACAAAGGAAACATCTCCATAGTCTCTATATGGCAGGCTCTTGCCGCTAAAGTCTTCCAAAATAAGGCTTTTTTCTGCAGGGGCTAGGTAATCAATCTCGAAAAGAGGTTTTTCCGGGTATTGAAGGGTAAGCTTTAAAAGATTTTCATAATGTGAAGCGAGCCTTCTGATGGAAGCTTCAGAGTAGAGATCTGTGTCATATTCAAGCTTTAGGGAAAGACCCCCCTCTTCTTCAAAAAAAGCAAAGGACAATGCAAACTGGCTATATCCTGAAGTGTGTTCACTATACTTTTCTGCAGCAATACCTGATAGCTTTAGTCCCCCATCACTAAGTGCAAGGCTTTGCTGATTATGTAAAATTATCATCACATCTAAAAGATCATCTTTCTGAACGGCTTCAACTAAATGATCATAAGGGTAGCGCTCATGAACAACGGCAGAGAGAAGTCCTTGCTGTTCTTGAGCTAACAGATCGATAAAATTTTTAGAGCTATTGACACGTGTCCGAAGAAGCAGCGTATTTACATAGACTCCCACCTGATTTTCTAAACTACTATGGCTTCGACCAGAAACAACAGTGCCGAGCACAATATCAGACTGGCCAGTATAGCGCTGCATGAGCGCACGAAGCCCAGCCGCTAAAACCATAAAGAGCGTCGCTCCATGCAGCTGAGAAAAAGCTTTTAGAGATCGTGTAAAAGATTCAGAAAATAGACGCTCATGGCATCTGCCTAGATAACTCTTTTTTGCTGGTCGGGAAAAGTCTGTAGGCAAATTAAGCTTTTCTACATCCTCTTTAAAGATGCTAAGCCAGTACTCCTTGTCTTTGGCATAGGCATCAGATCGCATATATCCTTGCTGCCAGTAGACATACTCTTTATATTGGCAGGCTAATTTGGGTAGCGGCCGTCCCCCATAGGCATCTGAAAGCTCTTTTAAAAGAATCTCGACGGACCATCCATCACAAATCAAATGGTGAAAGCTTGCTGCTAGCAAAAACTCATGCTCGCTTAGGCAAAAAATTGCCATGCGCCAAAGAGGCCCTGCAGCTAAATCAAAAGGTCTATCATAGAAATCTTGTATCACTGAACTGCTCGGCACGATATCTAAAGGGAGCTCTATATTCGGCAAAATAACTGCACGCACCTCACCACGATGTTCTTGAAATAGCGATCGCATGCTTTCATGACGCGCTGCAACAAGTTCAAGCGCTCTCTTAAAGGCATCTAGATCCAAAGGGCCTTTTAAGAGAAAACTTCCGCATATATGATATGCCCTGCTTGATGCTGGGTTTTGACTCAAAATCCAAAGTCTTTTCTGCGTGGGGCTAAGATCATACGATGACCGTGGAGATAGAGATGCGATGGGCTCCTCAAGGCTCTTACAAGAAGCAATCAATGAAGCTAAAGCTTGTATGGTCAGCTTTTCAATCATTTCTGCAAGAGATACAAACACTCCAAACTGCTTTTGGATCTGATTTCGCATCTGAATGAGTTGCAGGGATGTGCCCCCGATCTCCAAAAAGTTGTCGTGAATGCCTATCTTTTCAATAGCAATAAATCCCTGCCATAACCTCACAAGACTTTTTTCAATGTCGGTTTTAGGCGGCTTGTATTCATTTCTTGCAATATGGTCACTCGAAAGTTCGGGCAAGCCCTTCTCGTCAAGTTTACCATTGACTGTCAAAGGCATTTCGCTAATAGGCACATAGTAGACCGGAAGCATATAGGAAGGCAGGTGGGCCTTTAGTTTTTTATGAATAGATTCCCTATCAAAAGATGAGCTAGATGTCTTGCAATAGGCTGCAATGGATCCGTTTTTTACAAGGACGCAACCATTTTGGATTTCATCACACTGGAGCAAGACTTTCTCGATTTCTCCAAGTTCAATCCTATTTCCTCTAATTTTGATCTGCTCGTCATTTCTTCCTAAATATTCGATCTCCCCTTCAGCATTCCACTTTGCAAGATCTCCGCTTCTATAGAGACGATCTCCCTTCTTAAATGGATTTTCAATAAATCGCTTCTCATTTTCTGCATCGTTATTCAAGTACCCCGAAGAAAGCCCCTCGCCGCCAATAAAAATCTCTCCCACTGCGTAAGGGGGAAGTAATTTATTCTGAGAATCCAAAATATAAACTGTTCGATTTACAAAGGGTTTCCCAATGGGAATTGCCTGCATACTCTTTTGAACAGGGTAATAGGTTGCACAAACGGTAGATTCAGTTGGCCCGTAGGTATTATATATGGGGATTTTTCCGACCAGATTCGAAATATCTTCGGGCTTTAAGATTGCTCCTCCGCTAATAAGGACACGAAGCGATAAATCCTCAGGAGCCGCATATTCATTTAAATAATTTACTAAGTAGGGATTGGTGCTCAGTATTGTGATTTTTTCTTTTTTGAGATCATCAAGAATTTGTGCAAAATCCCTGGTATCTTGCGTGATACAAAGAGTGCCGCCAACACTAAGTATTGGAAATATCTCTTCAATTGAAGCATCAAAGGCAATAGATGCCTGTTGCAGCACTACATCATCATTTTTTAAGTTAAAATAGTCGATGAATGTTTCAATGTAATCCATCAATGACAAATTACGGATGCAAACACCTTTTGGCTTTCCTGTAGATCCTGAAGTATAGATAATATAGGCGATAGAGTCAGGATCGTATCCAATCTCTACATACTTTTTATCACTAGGATGCATTTCATTTTTCGGGATAATAAAATGCATACCTGTATTTTGGCTTAAACGAGATGCCAAGGTTTCGGTAGTGAAAATAGCATGGCAGTCGGAGTCTTTATAAATAGCTGCTATGCGATCGTAGGGAGTGTTAACGTCGAGCGGAATGTATACGCATTGCCTCTTCATTGCAGCTAAAATGGCTGCAATATATTTTTCCGATCGCTCCAGTAGAATAATGACTCTCTTTCCAGTTGCATCCAGAAGATCTGCGTAATAATTGGATAACGCTTCTATCGCCTGATAGGTGTAAGAGGTGCCTCGGAACTTTATGCATACCTTGTCCGAATAACGCTCAAGTGAATTTCTCCACCTCTTTATGAAAGAAGGTGAATGTGCACGAATAGGCTCAAAGTGCCTCCCAAAGCCAAGTACAAGACTCTGCATTTCAGCATAGTCCTGAAAGACGTTATCCACTGGGGTGTGCAAAATATCAGCAAGTTTTTTAAGGAGAAAGTTCCAGGCCGTAAATACGCTCAAAGCTTCGTCCTTACAAACGAGCTGCGTATTATAGTCGCAGCGTATTCGGACATCGCCTTGATGATAGTACATCACATGGATGGAAAGAGGCTCCTCCTCCTCATGATTCGATAGCGGACACATAGAATATGGGAGGCCTGCAAATGTTTCGGCAAAATCAAAAGGCTCAAATGAGTAGCGCACCTCATATAAGCGCTTTTTGCCCTGAGCGCTCTCTACAGTGCGAACAATGTCTGCATGCTGAAACCTTTGATGGCGTAAAACTTTGAGAAATTCCGATTTGACCGCTTTAAAAAAATCAACCAGGGAGATATTGCCGGAAAGCTCAAAGCAAATAGGAATTAAATTAATGAATAACCCAACTACAGATTGATATTTCTTCTGCCGATTCATAATCGGCATACCAAACATCATTGAGCTATTATTATAAAACTTGTAAAAAACTACTCTGAGTGTTGCTATAAAAAGCTGTGAGAGTGAAATCTCCTGCTCGAGAGCAATCTCCTCAAGCTTCTTTATTAACTCCTTTGGAATACTACTCTCAAAGGAATCTCCCTGAACAGTTTCATTCTCTCGAGCTAATTTAAAAATGGAGCTAGAAGTAGAATTTCTAAAATAATCTTGCCAAAATGTCCGATCCTTTTCATATCGAGGGCTTTCAATATATTCTTTTTGCTCTTCAACAAAATCTTTGTACAAAATAGCTATTGTTTCAGGTGTATTGCTATAGGCGTTTGCTACCTGATTAAAAAAAAGCTTAAAAGACCAACCGTCCATCAAGATATGATGGCACTTCATATACCAAATAACAACATCGCGGCATTTGAATAAGACAGCCTTATAGAGGCATCCTGAATCGATTTTAAAAGGAATGCGATTATCAGCTTCAATCCATTCTATGACCTCTGACTCCAGCCCCTCTCTTGCATCAACTACCTCAACAAACCCCTCATTTGATCCCCCAAACAGAAAAACATCGTGAGCATTTACCACATGTTCAATTGAGCGGCAAAGGCGAGTAAGATCGATGCTGCCATAGATTTTGTAATAGACTCCAATATTATACTTAGCTGTGCCTGGATGCAGCTCTTCATCTAACAAAATGTAGCGCTGAGAGAGTGAAAGATTATCCATAATTTGCAAAACTCGATGCCAGATCTTTTCCATGTTTAAAAATAAAAAAATGGTCTCCGGGGAGGGTAAGATGGCTGCAGGAAACTGATGATTCTAAGTCCCATTTCCTTACATTATCATGTGAGATTCCCTCTTTATCACCTACAATACAAGTAATCGGTACAGGCATGGGCTCTTTTGGTTCATATTGGTAGGTGGCTAAAGCTTCAAAATCAGCACGTAATATCGGCTCATAGAGTTCTCTCATTTCCGGATGGTTAAATACCTCTGAGGGCGTACCTCCAAGGGCAATCAAATTGCGAAAAAATTCATCACTTGGTTGAAGGTAGAGTGGAAGTTCTTTTTGATCCTTTACAGTAGATGGCCCTTCTCGGCCAGTAACAAAGAGATGCTTAGGGAGGCTAGTATTGCTACTTTGCAATAAGCGAATCACCAAAAAGGCGAGCAGCGCTCCCATGCTATGGCCCCAAAAGATACAATCAGAATTGATCTTGTCCTTAATTTGATTCAACGCATCCTCTGCCATTAAATCCATGGAGCGAACTTTAGGTTCTCTGATTCGCACCCCGCGGCCTGGAATTTCGATAGGGACAGGAATAATATTTTTAGGAAGAAAAGGTTTTATAAAGTTAAATGAATAGCTATTTCCACCTGCAAAAGGAAACATGAAAAGGGTAAGAGGTTTCATTGCACCGTAACAATTGATTGTAAAAGGATATCTTCCTTTATTATGTTTTTAAACTCAGAAACAATCGCATCAACTTTTGATTCATTTAATAAAGCTGCATTATAGCTGAAACAAAACTGAAGCCCATCTTTAAGTCGAAAGACATCGCATTTTATTGCAAATGGCATAGAATAGTGATTCATAATCACTTCATGGATCTCAATACCTGATTCATTGCCATTTTTTTCATCCATGGTTTCATGAAACTGGATAACAGGATGATATGATGGAAAAGGCGTCTCAGTATCAATCAAATCAAGCTCATAGTCATAATTCTTATGGGTCATAGCTTCCATAAGCAGCTCATGCACTCTTTGTACGTGCTGATTGAAGTCTTCATGCTTGTCACAAGAAATAACAACCGGCAATACCTTTCGAAACATGCCTATCATCTGAGAAGTATCAGGATGATCCCTGTCATCCATAACATAGCCGATTGCTATGCTTTCGTCATTTGCAAAGCGGCTTAAACAAAATGAAAAGAGTGCTGTAAAGAGCGTGTTAGCACTCATTTTGCGGCTTTGAGCATACTGATATATTTGCACTGCCTCATCAATTGAACTATCAAGTGCCATTGTGCGGGGTGTGAAGCTAGAGCTTTTTGCATATTCAGTTGCATTGATTGAAGAAACCTTCAGATTCCAATACTCTTTTGCCTCTTCACTCTTGTACGTATCTGTATGTTGATTTCTCCAGACTAAATAGTCAGGAAAACTTATGTGTAGTTTAGGAGCATCTCCTGTCACATAACTTTCTACGATTTGCCCTAGTAATAAATTTATACTAAATCCATCTGAGAGCATAGCAGGAAGACTTATAGAAAAAAGATATCTGCCATTTTCTTGCTTGAGTTGTATGGGGCTATATAGCTCATCGCTATATTCAAGAGCAGGTTTGCCATCCTTTTCTGCAATTTTCAGTCTAAAAATTGGATTGTTGTGTACGCATAGTTGGATAGCTCTTTGCATTTTATCTTCATCAATGCCGCTAATTTTAAGTATCTGAGCATTTGAATATTCATACCCAAAGAGCTTTTGAGCTCTCCAAAAAAGCTCCTGAGATGGCGTTATAGGAATGATGCGATCCACTTTACTTTTGGCTACTCTGCTATAGCTTGCAGGAGTTTTTTGGCTTATTCTTTGGGCTAAAAATGCGACTGTTGGCTCCTTAAAAAATTCAGCTAAAGGAATTGCCATGCCAAATTGTTCTCTTACCTTGCCTAAAATAGTGATCGCTTTTAGGGAGTCTCCTCCGAGCTCTAAGAAATGATCATAGATACCAATAGTTCGTATCCCAAGAAAATTCTCCCACATAGCTGAAAGTATTCGCTCAACTTCTATGCGTGGTGCTGTATATAAAGTACTCATTCTCTCTCGAGAAACTTCAGAAAAATCCTCATTTGTCAGAGCAGGAACAACCTGAGGATGATCCTCTTGGACAATTTGCGTGTAGCCCTGTACAAATTCCTTCATGAGCTGAATGACTGACTTACTATGTGCCACCTTTAGCCTATCAAAGGGGTAGGTAGGAAGTGGTATTCGTAAGCCTAGACTATTTTCGTAAAAATTTGACCAGGTAATGGCAGAACCCGTTGCCCAAATATGGCCGACTTGCTGATAAAAGCTCTTTAATGGTGCGTCGCTATATTGATTTGACTGCCCGCATGAGATAATTTTGCTGTGATGACTTTTCGGTAAAAAGCGCTTTACTAAAGAGCTATATTCATGCTGCGGGCCAATTATCACATAGTTGTACTCCCCCTTGGAAAGGGTCTGAACACCCTCTGCAAAACACATCGATCGGGATAAATGCTGGATCCAATATGTAGCACTTGTCACATTTTGATCAGTTAACGTACCTGTTACGCACGAAATAAGAGGTTTTTTAGGGCTTTGCAAGGTAATGGTATCAAAAATTTTTGCAAATTCATCTTTAATGGGATCCATGAGATGGGAATGGATTCCATACTCTGCTTTAAGCCTCATAGTGAGCAGCTTTGAGTGCTTTGCTACTTCTTCAAATTTGGCTATTTCATTTTCACTGCCTGCTAGTACTAAAGACGCGCCATTATCAATAGCTATCGATAACTGCATGCCCTGAATGAGAGGCAAAAGAGCTTCTTTAGTTACCGGCACGCTGAGCATTGCCCCTTTTTCTGTTTTGCTGATCAAACTGCCTCGTTTACTTATCAATATGAGCGCATCCTGAACGCTCATAACCCCTGCAAGTACTGCTGCAACAAGCTCTCCAAAGCTATATCCGAGCATTATAGAAGGCTGAATGTTCCAATGAATGAATAAAGAGGCATAGCTATAGCAAAAAACAAAGGTAATAAGTTGATCGACTTCAAATGATGAGAGCTTGCACGCTGCCCTTTCGAAGGCTTCTTTATCTGTAAAATAGAGAGTAACATCTAAAGAAAGAAGATCTTTTATAAATAGAGCTGTGCTATCCACATACTCTCTAAATACCCGTTCATTCTCATACAAATCTTTTGCGAGCGGGTGAAAATCGAGTCCCAAACCAGGAAAAATAAAAGCAAGGGGCCGATTTAGAGCTACAGCTTTTATAAATTTTTGAGGTTCAACACCAGAAGCTTTTGCATCAACCACTAAATAAGAGCGATAAGGAAACTGGGTTCGGCCCTGGGTCAAAGTAAAGGCTGCGCTGCATAAATCAACAAAAGGATTCTCATTTAGAAATGAAGAGAGATTCTCTGTCTGTTTACGGTTTGCGCTTTCTGTTTTTGCCGATAGGCAAAGTAGATAGTGGCTTCTGCTATTTTGCCCGCCTGCCCTCTTAGGAGCCTCCTCGCATATGGCGTGGGCATTTGTTCCTCCAATACCAAGTGAATTTAAACAAGCGCGAAGAGGCACTTTTCCTTGTGGGATCGGAAAAAGCTCTGTATTTACTTTAAGCGCATGCCGAGTAAAGTCAAGTAATGGATTGGGATGTAAGTAATTCAAATTTGGTGGAATTACCTTCTCCTGCAGGATTTTCATGACCTTAACAATTCCGGCAATACCTGCAGCATGAATAGCATGGCCAAGATTAGATTTTACTGATCCTATTCTGCAGTGGGGATTGAATCTATACTCAAAGGCATCCACAATAGCCTGAAATTCTATGGGATCCCCTACTATTGTGCCGCTTCCATGAGCTTCGATATAACAAATACTTTCAGCCGGCACTTCTGCAGCCTGGCGAGCAAACTTTATAAGATCAGTTTGGGCCTTAACGCTTGGCGCTGTATATCCGATCTTTCTCCTGCCATCATTATTAACTGCAGTTGATCGTATAACCCCATGGATGTGATCTTTGTCTTTCAGGGCTCTATCCAGTGTTTTCAACAACACTGTTCCAACTCCTTCAGAGTTTATTGTACCAGTAGCCGCACCGTCAAAGGAACGTGTATGGCCATCTTTTGAATAGATCATCCCTTCTTGATACAAATATCCATGAGTATCATCCGGCAAGATCGTTGCGCCCCCAGCGATCGCCATATCGCAGTCTCCGCTGAGAAGCGCCTGGCAAGCTAAATGAATAGCCACAAGCGATGTAGAACATGCAGTATCTACACAAATCGCAGGACCTGTGAAGTTATAATAATATGCAAGCCTTGTAGCAATATAATTTTTATCAGCTAGGAGGGAGGTTTCCATCGGGCTTAGATGGGAATATTGAGATAAAATGGCATGTATTTCATCATCAAGTGAAGAATTTGCCCCGCAAAAAATACCCACCTTTCCCTTAAGCTCTTGAGGAAGATATCCCGCATCTTCAAATGTAGACCAGACACTTTCCATCAAAAGCCTTGCTTGATGGCTCACTATCTTTGCATCTGGAAGATGAATGCCAAAAAATGGATAATCGAAATAATCCCGTCTTTCAAGATGAGGATTAATTTTGACGAAATTGGGATTATCGATAAGGTCTCGTTCTACACCCTTTTCGATGAGTTCTTGATCTGAATAGTACCCGATGCACTCATGACCATTTTTTATTTGCTTCCAAAAGGCATGATACGTATCACAGTTTTTGAATTCACAGGACATGCCTATTACGGCTATTTCTAAACCAGTATACTCGGGATTTTCCATCAATTGCACTCACACTTCCAGCAGTTTATTTCTTCGGTCAAGAAGCCTTTTTTTACTTACCTGATTTTCTGTATCATTTTCGGTTTCGGATAGAGCTTCCTCTGATCCGAAGAAATGAGTAACTAATTCACGGGTAGTCGGATAAGTATAGATGTTGACAATGGAAACAGTTACGCTTAAAGCCTTTTTTATTAGTGAAGCGGCTTGAATTATTTGAAGCGAAGTAGCCCCTAAATCAAAAAAGCTATCGTTAAGGCCTACTTTATCTATGCCAAGAAGGTCCTGCCATACTTTTGCAAGCTTAATCTCGTTTGCTGTTTTTGGTTCGATGTACTGTACAGACATTTCAGGGCGCGAGCTTTTAGGTTTATCCAAAAGTGCTTCGTCCACTACTACTGCTTCTTGCTGATTTTCCTCGACTCGTTTGTTAAAGTTTTTAGTAGATACTATGAGATTGGCATATTCGGCATTCAAAGCCCGAGCAAAAACTTCTTTTCCCTCTTCACATGTGATAGCATCTGCAAGGATAGACGAAGCAAGATCTTCCGCTTCCTGCAATACCGCATAGGAGGAAAAGGGTTTTCCGAGTACCTGGTCGGTAGTGGTATTTACTTGAGAGGCTGTATCTTCCAAAAGAAGCAAGGTATAGTTATCAACTTCCACGAGGAGTCGTCCAGAGGTGTCATAAATCTTAACAGTATAAGTAATGACCTTACCATCGTCTTCAAGAGCTGTAATTTTTGCAAAAAGATGAGGGGGTAAATCGCCATAAATTTGTATCTTTTCATAAAGGAATGGCACATATGCTTTTCCTTCTGCCAATATACTCATAGAGTGATCAAAAAGGGCAGGATGGAGTTTATACTCATCAACTGTCTTGAGGTAGTGATCAGCAATCTTTAGTTCGATAACAGCATGACCTTCTCCCCGCCAGTATCCTTTTATAGAACTTTGCCACTGATCTCCAAATTTTGTGGGTCCATCTTCTTTAAGTTTTTTGATAAAATGACTCGTTTCATCTCGAGGACAGCCGGATATCAACTCTTCAATTGATAGAGGCTTTCTTTCCTTTGGCGTATCTATAGTGCAAATTGAGCCTTTCGCATGTTCCTCCCAAAGATCAGTCTCAGGTATGGCACCTAATATACTGAAGCTATAACCACTACCCATTTTGCTAAAGACAATTCGCAAGGCTTGCTTTGCCATGACCTGAAGCGGCTTTAACAAATAAACTTCCGTCAGTTCAAAAGAAGAGCCTTCAGAATATGCCCTAAAAGCCGCTGTTGCGAGCTCTATATAGCCTACACCCGGCATAGTCGGCTTACCAAGCACCATGTGATCAGCTACTATCCAGTTTGAATTCTCTAATAAGCCTTCAAAGACAATCTGGGAAGGGCTTTGAGATAAACAAGAAGCTAGTACCGGATGAGAAATTGCCACATCCTTTATTTCTTTTGGCTGCATTTTTTTGGAGAGGTCCTGGATGGTCTGCACTGCCCCGCCAACCTCTTTCCATGCATCCCAATTTATACTCAAGGTATACGTATTGCTATGGGACATCTTGTATTTGGCAAAGTAATCGAGGAAAATACTTGCAGCTGCATAGTTGAGCTGGCCAATAGTCGCAAGATGGGAGCTAAGTGATGAACAAAGGAGAAAGAAATCCGCTTCATCTTGTATCAACCGATCAAGAATAAGGGTGCCATTTACCTTGGCTCCCAGCACTTTTTCCGTCATCTCCTCAGTATTTTCAAACAACATATTGCCATCAAATGCACCGGCACAGTGCACTACGCCATCTATCTTGCCAAAATGCTCTCGCGCTTTTGCAAACAGCTTTTCCATTTCAGACTCATTTGAAACATCTGCTTGCCAGAGCTGTACTGCTTGGGCATTTGCTTTAATTGCCTGCAAGCTTGTGATTTGATGCTCAGGGGGAACCTTTCTGCCAAAAAGGATGATGTTTGCCTGTACTTTTGATGCGATAAACTCTGCAATTGTTAGGCCAATACCTCCAAAACCGCCCGTGATAATGTATGTTCCCCCATCTCTCAGTCTCAAATCAGTCGGAATTTGCTTCTCAAAGGTTAGGGGCACAAACTCTTCCACATAGCGCTGCCCGCGAAGGTAAGAAACTATCTGATGGGAATCTTGCAAAGCCATTTCGTAAAGGGCCGCATCTCTAACTTCCTTTGCATCAACATCTTTACCTGGAATATCTACTGACTTGCACCTGACGTGCGAATACTCTTTAGAAATAACTTTAATAGCGCCATGAATAAGGGATTTCTCTGGAAATGTACAGCTCATTCCTCGTAAATCTGAAAGCCCATTTGTGAGTGCGAGAAGGGTATTTACTTCATTGTAGGCATTAATAAAATGAACTACACTGTAAAATCCCAAGTATTTAGACGAGTTTAAGGAATCGAGTCCCGGAAGAAGTTCGGTTTTTCCAAGGAGCCATCCATGGATGACTTTTGTGATTTTAATTGGCAAATCGCCTAGATAGTTTGCAAGCAGTAGATAGTGTTCTTTATTTTGGGGATCTATTGTAACTTGCTGCTCTTCAGCATGAAACTCATCGCCATATGCTACCCGTATAACGGCAGCGCCCTTGTCTCTTAAATCCTGAATTAAGAGATCTAAGGAGGAACCCTTGTTGGCAAAAATCAAATACTTTTCATTAGTTAGAGAAGCCCAATCTAAAGGAGCTAGTGAACTCACACGCCAAACAGGTTGATAAAACCATTGATTGACAGCTTTCCTTGCATCTTGCGTCAAAAGGCCCGCTTTATTTGTATCAAAAATAAATGAAACATCGCTATTATATGCCTTATGATCAAATGGGTAGGTCGGCAATGAAACTTTACGCCGAAATTGCCCATGATGAAGAGCCTTCCAGTCGAGCACGCCGCCTGAAATCCAATACTTTGCAACCTGCTTTAAGAAAAATTTATGATCAGATCCCTTTTGATGCTCAGGCTTTATAGTATAAATAATCTCAAGTCTACTTTTGTCAGGATTTTTGGCATGCGCTAGCATCGAGAGGCTATTGCCTGGGCCAACTTCCAATAAAATTGCTTTGCCCAAATCAAAAATCGTATCGAGGCCTTTACTAAATTGTACGGTATTTCTTAGCTGTGAAACCCAGTATTTTGGGTCTATAACGCTTTCGTCATCTATCCATGTGCCTGTCACGTTGCTGACAAAAGGAATCTGGGGCTTTTTTATGGTGATATCTTTAAAGCATGCTAGATACTCAGGTAAAATGGAGTCCATCATAGCCGAATGGCCAGCTTTTTCTATATTGAGAAGCTGAGTAATAATCCTATTTTGCTTTAATGCCCATTCAAACTCTTCTACTTTGGCAATCGGTCCCGAGACAATGCATGAGGGGCCATGATCGGCAGCAATGTCTAAGCATGATGGCTTTTGCTTTAGAAGTTCGTCCATTGAAAGGGGAACGTTGATCATTTTTCCGGGCGGAACTTTTTTCATTAAATTGCCGCGGATAATAACCAATTTCAAGGCATCTCTCAGAGAGAAAACTTCGCTTATACAGGCAGCTACATACTCTCCTATGCTATGTCCGATTAAAGCTACAGGACGAATCCCTAAGCTAAGCAGCAGTTTTGCTAGCGCGTATTCAAATGAAAACGTAAGTAGTGGGCTTGCATCAATTGTATGAATGCTCGCTTCACTTTGTCCATACAATGCTTCATAAATATCTATGCATTTGAGCTCTAAAAGCACCTTTCGGCATGCTTCAAAGGCTTTAGCAAACTCAGGTTCCGCTTCATATAAATCCTTTCCCATATTGGCATAATGAGCACCCTGGCCAGGGAACATAAATACAACTTGCCGAGATGCTAGTGCATTCCTTCTAGATAGAACGGCAGGTGATTCTTTGTTAGAAAGTTCTTGGATAGCTTCCTCTCGCGAATTAACAACAAGAGCTGCTCGGCATTCAAACTTTGCCCTGCCAGTTTGCAGTGTATAGGCAGCATCATCTAAAGAGCTATGCGTATTTTCTTGAAGATACCTGCAAAAATCCTGCATAACTTGCTTGAGGATGGGTTCACTCTTTGCGGAAAAAACAAGTAAATGGGCTGGCTGTGGAAGAGACGTGGCTGGATGAGTGCCAAACTCCTCAACTACAATGTGGGCATTTGTACCCCCAATCCCAAAAGAGCTCACAGCGCCTCGCAGCACTTGTCTTTTTGAAAGATCGATAGGTCTCGGACTAATATAGAAAGGGCTATTTTGCAGCTCTAATTTTGGATGCGGCTCAGCATAGTTTATGTGCGGCGGGAATGTCTTATGCTTGATTGAAAGGACAGCCTTAATAAAAGACAAAATTCCCGCGGCCGCAGCTGTATGGCCATAGTTATTTTTGGAAGATCCTAGTGCGCAGATATTTGCTGGGGCTTTTTTAAATGCCTGTTTTAATGCAGCTACCTCAATCTGATCCCCTAGCTGGGTACCTGTGCCATGACATTCTATAAAAGATAAAGTCTTAGGATCAATCTCGGCAGTTTGATAGCACTGCTCGAGCACATCAAGTTGGCCATTAATACTTGGAGAATAATACCCAACTTTAGTATTTCCATCGTTATTGATGGAACTTCCCTTGATAACGGCATAAATAGAGTCGCCATCATTAATAGCATCTTCAAGTCGCTTTAAGACAACAGCTCCAACTCCATCGCCCTCCACGATACCATCAGCATTCGCATCAAAAGCCCTAAGGTGACCAGTACGGGAATACACTCCCCCTTCTAGATGGAAATGGCCAAACTTTATAGGAAGTTTTATGGAGGATCCACCTGCAACAGCCACTTGGCACTCACCTGTTAAGAGAGATCTACAGGCTAAATGTATTGCAACAAGAGAGGTCGAACAGGCTGTTTGTAGAGCGACACTAGGACCTCTGAGATTGAGTCTGTAAGAAACGCGCGTGCATATAAAGTCTTTATCATCAAACTGGTTGAGATCAAGCCTTGCCTTATCACCATTCTTCAATATATTTTGCAGGGGCCAATATAAATTGAAAAATGCACCAGCATATAACCCTATAGATCCTGGATATTCTCCAGGAATACAGCCTGCATCTTCAAGTGCTTCCCAAACTGTTTCGTAGAGCAGGCGCTCTTCGGGTTCGATATGTGCCGCTTCATTTGGGCGATAGTTAAAAAACTCAGCATCGAACTTGTCCGCATTGTCAACTACAGCCTTTACCTTGATGAAGGAAGGGTCCTTTATCAGATCTTTAGCAATACCTGTGGCTGCGAGTTCTTCATCGGTAAAGCGGGTAACTTGCTCTTTACCTTCAACTAAACTATTCCATAACTGTTCGGGATTTGCTGCACCGGGAAAACGGCATCCAATGCCAATAACGGCAATTTCTAGACCATTTATTTGCTTTTGCTCACAGTACTTTTCGTACATCGCTCTTTGCGCCGTCAAATGAATGGTTGCTACTGTACCAGGTTTAAGAATCAAAGAAAAGGACTTTGCAATAAAACTCCCTGATTTTTTCAAACTGCACAATTTTCGAAGGACAAAAAACCATTTTTTGCTATATTCGACCCTCTACTGAAGGTAATAATGAAAAGAATTACACTGCTTCCTAATATCATCACAGCATTTGGGCTCTCTTGTGGATTATTTGTCATTTTTAAAATGACAATGACAGAAGTTGGGAGCGCTACCTATCCCGTTCTTCTCGCAACTACAGGTATCCTGCTGATAGCTGCAATCGCTGATCTTCTTGATGGAGCTTTAGCTCGCGCGATGAAAGTTGAAAGTGATTTTGGAGGTCTTTTTGACTCTCTTGGAGATGCAGTCTCATTTGGGGTAGCCCCTTCAGTTATCGTCTTGAAAAGTCTCTCTGTTCAGCCCGGAACTGAGCTTGCCTTCTTTGTCACAATAGCAGCTACGATTTTCTCTCTTTGTGGAGTACTTCGGCTAGTCCGCTTTAACGTCAATAATGCCCAGGCAAAAGGCAATAAAGAACAAATGGATGCCAATAAGAAAAACTTTACAGGACTTCCTATTCCTGCCGGCGCTGCAGCTGCAGTTTCAGGAAATCTTTTATTAGTTTCTGATGAATTCAAAAGCTTTCTTTCTATTAGCGAAGAGACAAGGGCATGGATTGTTATTGCTGAGCTGATGATACTTGGCTATTTTATGGTAAGCAAGTGGAAGTTTCCAAGCCTCAAGACACTCAGTATCCCTGTAGCCTCTTTCAAGATAGTTTTCTCAACTGTCGTAGGGGCAGTCCTTATTTTCTATGGACTTCTACACCATTTCGCCCTCATTTTTTTTGTAAGCTCCTGGGGATATCTCTTTGTCGCCTGGATCTTTGCCATCATCCGCATTCTCTCTGGGAAAAAATCAAAAGTACTTGAAGATTATGAACCAGATCTCGAAGAGAACTTTGCTGAAGCCTAGCTGTGATAGTACAAAGGTTGACAAGCGTGCCCGTGCCCCGGGACTTTTTACCACAGAGTCACTGAGAACACCGAGAACCTATGAGATCATTGAGGCGATTCTCCTTATCTCAAGAATCTCAGTGATCTCAGTGGCTCTGTGGTAGAAAGATCCGGCACGCACACGGGCACGAACCAACTCTCCATCCACGTTGTATTTATTGTAAAGAAATTGCCATTTTGGTGTAGACTTTACCTCTGAATTTTAGGGGCACGGTAATGGCAACACTTGATAAAAAAACAATTAAGTATCTAGCAGATCTCTCTCGGATTGCTGTATCTGAAGATGAAGAGGAGTCGCTTCTTAAAGATCTGAAGAAAATAGTTGGCTACATAGAACAACTTAATGAAGTAGACACCTCGAATGTAGAACCTTGCACCTACGTTACAAAAGCACTTACAGAAACCCCCTTAAGAGAAGATGTCGCAGATTCAACCTTCACTCGAGATGCTTTCTTAAAAGGCGCTCCTCAGCAAATAAGCGGCATGGTACGCGTACCTCCCGTCATCAACAAAGAGTCATAATTGTATGATCCATACCCACACAGCACAAAAACTTTCAGAGCTATTTAAAAAGGGAGAGCTTTCCGCTCAAGCAATTGTCGAGCACTATTTTGGCCGCATTGATCGCTATGAGCCTCAAATAGACTCCTTCTTATCGCTCTCTAAAGATAAAGCTTTGCAAAAAGCAAAAGAGCTCGATGAAAAAAGAGCAAACAAACAACCTCTTGGCAAGCTTGCCGCAGTTCCTGTTGCAGTCAAGGATAACATCAGCGTAAAAGGTGAAAGCTTAAGCTGCGGATCAAAAATTCTTTCGGGCTATAAATCACCCTACAATGCAACTGCAATTGATCTCATCGAACAAGAAGATGCCATCATCGTCGGTAAAACAAACCTCGATGAATTTGCAATGGGCTCATCTACTGAACATTCTGCCTATAAACGCACTAAAAACCCGTGGAATCTTGCCTGCACACCTGGCGGATCATCAGGCGGTTCTGCAGCATGTGTCGCAGCTCGCCTTACTCCCCTCTCTCTTGGCTCTGACACTGGAGGATCTGTACGACAGCCTGGAGCACTTACCGGTACATGCGCCTTTAAACCTACCTACGGTCGCATCTCTCGCTACGGCCTTGTCGCGTACGGCTCATCACTTGATCAGATAGGCCCCTTTGCTACATCCGTTGAAGACATTGCTCTTATGATGGAAGTTATGGGCAAGCACTGCTCAAAAGATTCTACGAGCATCCCTAAAGGACCAGATGAGTATATGTCTGCCATCCAGGCTCCAATAAAAAACATGAAAATTGGCGTGCCATGGCAATTTTTGCAAAACTTAAGACCAGAAGTAAAAGCAAACTTTGATGCTGCTATGAAGGTGTTAGAATCCTTAGGCTGTCAAATTGTGGAGGTGGATCTCTCTATCCTTAACTACTCTCTTCCTACCTACTACATCTTAGCGACAGCAGAAGCCTCCACAAACCTTGCCCGCTTTGATGGCATACGCTACGGCCTTAGATCGCCATCTGCTAAAACACTCGATGAAGTCTATGACCTCACTCGTGAAGAGGGCTTTGGCAATGAAGTAAAAAGGCGCATTCTTCTTGGGACATTTGTGCTAAGCTCCGGCTACAAAGATGCCTACTACAAAAAAGCACAAAAAGTCAGGCAGCTTATCATACAAAAATATGAAGAGGCATTTAAGGCATGCGACCTTATCGCAACACCTGTCACACCAAAGCCTGCCTTTGAACTTGGAAGCATCCAAGATCCTGTTGAGATGTATCTAGAAGATATCTATACAATAGGCTTAAACCTTGCAGGACTTCCCGGAATATCTGTTCCAAGCGGCCTTACTACTGACAAAAAACCACTCGGCCTTCAGCTAATCGGGCCCCAGCTAGCAGATGTACGCACCCTGCAGGCAGCTTTTAGCTTTCAACAAGCAACTGGCTACACAAAAGCCATACCAGACGCATTTAAGGAGTAATGAATGGATTGGGAACCTATTATTGGCCTTGAAATACATGCCGAGCTAAACACCAAATCAAAGCTCTTTTCAAGCGATAAAAACCACTTTGGCGACGAGCCTAATAGCAACATCTCAGAAGTAAGCGTGGCTCTTCCTGGTACGCTTCCTGTGATCAACAAAGAAGCAGTAAAAAAGGCTGTGCAGTTTGGCCTCAGCATTGGCGCTAAAATTAACCTTGTAAGCCAGTTTGATAGAAAGTCTTACTTTTATCCTGATAATCCAAGAAACTTTCAGATCACCCAGTACGAAACGCCCATTATTATTGGTGGAAAGGTCGTAGCTGTTGTAGAGGGTAAGGAGATGGAGTTTGAAGTAACGAGAGCTCACATCGAAGATGACTCCGGCATGCTTAAGCACTTTACCACCTTTGCCGGCGTTGACTTTAATCGAGCAGGCGTTCCACTCATTGAGATTGTATCAGAGCCTTGCATGCATACTCCTAAAGAGGCATCTGCCTACGCACAGGCAATACGAGCGATCTTAGAGTATATTGATGCATCTGACTGCAACATGGAAGAGGGATCCCTGCGTTTTGACGTCAACATTTCAGTGAGAAAAAAGGGTGAAAAAGGGTTTCGCAATAAGATCGAAATCAAAAACATGAACTCCTTTTCAAATCTTGAGCTTGCTGTCGACCACGAGATTTTCCGCCAAATCAAACTCTATGAAGAAAACCCTGAAAAAGATCCTAAAGAAGTAATTACGCAGTGCACCTACCGCTGGGATCCAGATAGGGGCGAAACTGTGCTGATGCGTAAAAAAGAGTATGCAGATGACTACCGCTACTTTCCAGAGCCAGACCTTCTGCCGCTCGTGCTGACACAAAATTATGTGGATGAAATTGCAAAAACACTTCCTGAGCTCCCTCTTGAAAAAGAAAAGCGCTATGTAAAAGAGCTCAGCCTTGCTCCTCATCAAGCCTTTTTCTTAGCAAGCGACAAAAAGCTTGCAGATTACTTTGAGGCATCCCTTGCCTTTACATCCAATGCAAAAGCACTTGCCAACTGGATCATCGTGGAATTCCCAGGAAGGCTTAAAGAACAAAACCTCATGCTCTATCAAACAAAAATTGAGCCAAAACAGGTTGGAGAGCTTGTAAACTTAATTGATAAAGGCGATATTCACGGTAAAATCGCAAAGAGCGTCGCAGATGATATGGTGGCATCGCCTGGTGCATCTCCTGCAGATATTATTGCTAAAAACCCAGACTATCAGCCATTGAATGATCGCGGAGCCATTGAAAGCCTAGTGGACACTGTGCTTGCAGAAAACAAGGACTCCATCGACAATTTTCTTGCAGGTAGAGATAGAGCCTTTGGATACCTTGTAGGACAGGTTATGAAGGCTACAAAAGGCACAGCATCTCCACAACTTGTTAACGACCTGTTAAAAGAAAAACTTTCCAAAATTTCCCGCTAGATTTTATGCCCTCCAAACATTGTTTGGAGGGTTTTTCTTGCAATTTTCACCTCACAGGAGTATTATGGGTAGAGTCTTAAAAAGATCGTATGAAGATGCAAATATAAATCTTCAGGTTGTGGATGGCTTTTCTGATCAGGGAGAAAAAAAGCAGAGATTAAATCCTCTCACTGAACTGACAATAAAACTTAGCAAACTTTCCTTAAATCCAAAGCCGCAGCCTGCAGAAAAAAGAAAAATAAGAACAGTAAGCCCCCGGGTTCTAGGTGCTCTTACATTTGCTATCGGTGTACTCTTTAGGACACATAAAGGAATATTAAAAAATGCAAATACAGTTTCTTCTTCTCATATTAGCAGGCCTACTAAGTGCGTGCGCTTCGCACCATCAACAACAGACTGAGCCTACGCAGCTTGAAATCCGTGAATTTCAAACAAGAACTTTTGATGTAAAAAGCCATCAAGAAGTCATGAAGAGCATACTAGATGTCCTTCAAGATGATGGCTATATGGTAAAAAATGTAGATGCCAACCTTGGCTTTTTATCAGCTGTTAAGGAGACGGAATGCTACGGCATAAACCAGCCTCGCTTTGAACATATGAGTGAGTTTGACGTTGGATTTGGACTCTCAATGGGCGGCGGAGGCTTTGGCATGAATCAGCGCTTTCCTCCAAGTAGACGAGCACCAGCCCGTCCAGCTCATGAATGCATTGAAGCTACTGTAAATGTGAGTCAATTTGGCGAAAGTGTTCGCGTGCGCGCAAGCTTCCAGCAAAAGATCTACGACACAAACGAATCCGTGATACGCATCCACAAAATAACAGACCCCGAATTCTACCAAAACTTCTTTATCAAAGTAGATAAAGGCATCTTCATCCAAACCCAAAGCATCTAAAGGTGAGAGAGAAAGTACGCTCCGCCCCTTTGTAAGGGCTGGCATTATTAAAGTTCATTATCATTTAATAATTTGCAAGAGATAACTTATTAACAGACGTTCTTAGACCCAGCTATGAGAAGGCGCATACCCTCATCCACAATCCGAACAGCTCGCTTTTTTTCACATTCTGTACTTTCATCACGCAGGAGAGAAAGAGTGCCGACTATAAGACATCGAACGACATTGAACGTATCTTCAAGCTTTTGCTCGCCAATTCCTAGCTCGATAAGCTGAGTGCGGATTGTCTGGGTTAATTTTTTATGTGAGGGAGGAACTTCCTTCCCTAAATTACCAAATCGTACAGCCATAATTACCTGTACAGCCCATGGCTCTTCTACATAAAAGAGCATAGTTTCATGAATTGTGACAAAAAACCGCTCTTCGATAGTAGAAAGAGTTTGATACCTTTCGATTCTTCTACAAATTCTTGACGCGATATCTTCACTTAAAAGAGTAATAATAGCTCTTTTTGATCCAAAATCCTTATAAACTCTTGAAGCGCTGTGTTCGAGGTAAGAGGCGAGTTTTCGCACGGTTAGGGTATTAAGCCCTTCCTTTTTAATGATCTCGTAAGAGGCATTAATAACGTCCGACTTAAATTGCTCTTTATCTGGCATAGAGAGCAGATTGTACACGAGCCCCTCTAAAAACTCACGACAAAAAATAAAGAGCAGCCTTAGCTACCCGCGGCAGCTTACGCGAGTTGATAAAAGAGCACCTCAGGTTTTACTACATTTTAAAAGGCGAAGTGAATGCAATGGCTCTGCCACCTTCTTTAGTACTGAATTAAAAATCAAGGTCTGTTATACTATTTTGACTTAAAAATTTTAAAGGTACAATGATTTATTTATATAAAGGCACTATTCCTGAAGTAATAGATACACAGTCAAAATATTACCCTTTTTTAACTAAAGAACTTGCATCAAATAAAAAGACATTGCCTCCCTATATTTGTCCCCTGCTTGGTGTCATCCGAAAAAATGGAGAGCCAGTCTTTTTTTATGGAAGCCCCCCTCCATCAGAGCAGCACTACTATTCGATTGATTTTTACATACCAGAATCAGGCCATCGATTTTTGCACATAACAACAATTGGAAAAGATGAAGCGCATGCAGATAAGCATGCCCTTATAGAATGCTTCGACCCTCAAAAGCAAGCAGCCCGCGTACGCTTTACTCTAGACTGCCTAAAAAAAGGAAAAGACAATCCGGCAAGCTACTGGATGCCGAAAGTTCTTGAAGAGCGCGTTACTGAGCAAAATGAAGCGGAATATAAAGAGCTATTCTCTCATCTAAAAGAACACTCAACCGATCTTGGATATATTGAAGAGCTTGCTCAGCATATTTTTAGCATTCGTCCAAATCCGTGCCCAGACAAGGCAGAAAATTTTGCGTGGCTTGGAGACGCCTTTCTGAAAGATGGTAAAATCGAAAAGGCAATTACCTATTATAAAGCTGCAAATTTAGCATATCCTCAGTCAAATAGAGGTAGAATGGGACTTGCTGCAATATTCTATTCAGGCTTAACTTCTGACAAGTCCGTAAAAGAGGCAATCACAGTAGAAGAAACGGTGAACTATATCATCGGATGCCTGGAAAAGGGAAAAGAAAAAATTGCGACAGCTCTATTTGAAGAGCTACTGACAGAGCCCGCATCAGATCAAATTAAACCCCTTTTAGACTACTGTAAAGATAAAAACTCTCACGTCGCTTTAGCCGAAAGGCTTATTCACCATCTTTTCCCAACAAATCATGTACATCGACGAGATAAAGCTGCCTATTTTAGCTGGCTTGGGGACATGTTGAGGAGCTCAGATGCAGCAAAAGCAGAGCGCTACTACCTTCGTGCCTTACATCTAAATCGGCAAGCATCAAATGCCAAACTTGGCATTGGAATACTGCTCTTCTCAGGCAAAATTACAGGTTTTCAGGATATTGAAACAAGCACAAGAATTTTTGAAGAGGTATTAGTAGTTAAAAAGAATTGCAAAGAAGCTTTAGCATACCTCTCAATGATCTACATGGACCAGGCAGAAAAAGGCCTAGCTAAACTTAAGCGGGCAAAGACATGCCTGAAAAAGTTGCTCAAGCAGGAGCCTAATAATCAGTTCATAACTCAAAAACTTGTCACAGTTTCAAGCTGGATTAGAACTATTACCGAAGAACAAAAAGCAGAAAATGCGATATCTCACCTCGACAAAGCCAGGGTAGCAGATATTTTAAGTGGACTTTTTCTCTAAAAAATAGTATAATTTAGTAAAATTAATTTTAGGAGAGGTATGCGCCCAGTTGATATTTTTATACGCTTTTCTGACTATAACCATCATGAAAAACTGCTTAAAGCGGCAACTCTTCAAATGGATGGGAACCTTGTCTATAAAGATGAAGGCGGCCCTACACGGTCCCATGTAATTACAGCTATTAAGTTTGGCGCCCTTACCCTCGCATCCCCTCTTATATGCCTTGCTAGACTTGTCCGATCGGTCGCCTTTGCCTCTACTGGACAATTTAACCGAGCAGGCCGAGAATTTGTAGCGGCTATAAGCGCGCCGATTGTAGCTGGCAGCTGCCTTATTGGAACAGTTGCCTCTTCGGCAGTATGCCTTCTTAGCCTTGGCAATATCTCATTTCAATATTCCATGCGCAAAACCTATGCCCATTTTGAAGCTTGGGTTAGTGGCAACTCTCTTCAAAGCAACAATCTTCCCAGCTACTCAAAGCGTGTAAGTACGCCCTTTGATTGGGTAGCAACAAACTGGACAACAGCTCCCTGCATGCAGCCTATCCTAGAGCATGGAAAATCATCTAAAGGCGGACTCCTCGATGTAGATCGCATGAGAAAACTATTCCCATTTGTACACATCAATAGCATGAAAGAAGAACGTGGCAAAATTGTGATGCAAAGTGAATACATCAATAAAAGCTTTCACCAAGAGTACTGCGGAGGCCTTTGCGAACAGGCCAAAGTCTCTAGCACCGTCTGCTGCTGCTTTCATGTTGAAGCTGTCTACAACCGCGTCCTCTGCTGCGAAGTAGGACAGGGCAACTGCAGCACCGTCTGCGCCCCTAGCGACTCCACAGGCCTCATTTTTTGCACCATGTGCGGTGTCGGCTGCTGCTGCTGCACAGAAAAAGTAGACAACGTAAGCCTTGGCGTACAGCAGGTTGCCTGCCTTTGCTAATCAGCTAAACTGGAGAAAAGATGAATCCGATTCAATCAAAGTTGCAACAAACGATACAAGAAAAAGGAGTTTCAGACTCTTTTACTGCAGTCATAACAAATCCAGGAACTTGGAAAGTTGCAAACTTTGATATAGATCTACACAACTTACCGAAAGGTGACATCTCTGCTCTTCCTTCAACAATCACAGGCTACTTTGCCCAAAATAAGGAACATCAAGGCATTAGGATTATCAAACAGATCCTTAAAAAAACAGAGTCAAAATTTTCCCAAGAGCTTGAGCAATATCCAGAAGTTGCTGTTCCAACAGCAAAGGGAATGCAAAAAATTGCAAGCTATTACAATGCACGCTACGGTATTTCAATAACTAACGTCCGCTTAAATGATCTTGATTATGTCCTTCTAGAGAAGATGCAAGAGTTTCGCGAGTTGCAACATCCGATGTATATCGGGATAGTTGTTGATGAGAATGAAGAAAGTATTGCTAACCACGTGATACCCATGATTGTCTCTTTCACACCACAAGAGAAAAAAAGGCTCAGTGTAGAATGCTTTATTATGGATGTAACTGGAATATCCGACCCTCTCGGCCCTGATGCTGCATGCTTAGATAACCGTTTACGTGCAAAGCTGGCAGAATGTAAGTTACCAGTTGTAAACAGCGATGGCTTTCGGCAAGCAGATACTAAATCCTGCAGGATTGGCTCTTTAGTCATTCTCAGAAATGCGCTTCTTTACTTGAAAAAACACCCTTTTAAGGATGGATTGATCAAAAATCTAAAGTCTATCGAAGCTGGTTTTTTTACTCGCCTTAAAGAATCACCGGAGCTAAAAAATCTTTCCGCTCAAGATCTAAAAATGTTTTTAGGGTTCATAGGCATCAACCCGGATACTTTGCCTAAAGCTGTGGCAATACCAGATGAGTGGGCCTATATGGAACAAATCTATAAGCCTCGGCAGGATGTTACAGTAATTAGAGATCTATTCAGTTCCAAGCCTGAGAAACATGAGGCGCCAAAAACAGCTTCTGTCTATCGCAAAAAATATGAAGAAGAATGTACTTTTGTAGCAAAAATTGTGATTCAAGCAGCAAAGAATTTTTCGCTCTTCAAAGGCTTGCTGGAAAAAACAGCGCTTCCTCGCGAGGTTGTATGCACTTTTTCTCCAGAAGATAGTAGCATTACGTTCACCATTAGAATCGCTAAAAGGATTAACACCTATCTCCAAAATAAAGCACTGCGTTTTGTCAACAAGCTTTCTCCTATAGAAAGTGGTCTTTCATCTCTTAGCCTGAACAATAAGCAAAAATAACAGGATCGCCAGGATAAAGAGGCGAAATATATCTTTTAGATTCGCAAATCTTGCCAGCGGTACAATATGTTGTGCAACATAAGCACTTACTTATTAACAGCCTAGGGCAACAAACTTAGCATTACCTAGATTTTTCAAAAAATATTAACACAAAGACACAAAGACGCAAAGATGCTCCGCCATACAAAAATGCTCTTGATGTAATCCAAGGCATTATTCTGAGGAATAATGCCTACGGCATCTGCCGCGAAGCGCGGCAAA
>CAYWZU010000034.1:0-25427 GCA_964462925.1 uncultured bacterium | reverse complement strand
ATGGCATGAAGTCTCTACAACAAAAGATCGAATTGAATTAAGAAAAAATTTTCAAACGCTTGCAATAGCAGATCTCCCATTCCGACGTTTTGCCTTATTTCCAGATTCGCCAGAATCAGCCGTCGTCAGGCTCTACTGCACATGGGAGCTTGCTAGGACTGTAGAGCTCGTTAAGGATCTGGTAGAGGGTGTTTTTTCTACACGGTTTCATCTCCTGCAGCTTCCTTCATCTTGCCCAATGATTTTGCCTTATAGCGTCTCTGTACCTTCTCGCTACATAACCTTGAAGCCATGTCTCATTGCGGAGACTATAGATGCAAAGCTGAGGGTTGAAGAAATCGCTTTTTTCCACTTTCTTAGCAAAAAGCTCACAAAATCTGAAACTATTGCCCTGAAAAGAGAGCTGAGGGGAAATAAGATTCTTTCTGAAGCAGTAAGATCTACCCATCCTTTACTAAAGGGAAGATCCTTTGGAGTTACAACTGATAGCGATAGAAAAAGAAACGACCACCACTACGTGCACGCTTTTATCGGATACCCCTTGGTGTCCAGTAGAGAGTATTTAGCGCGCATTCCTTCTGACCTTGCAAAAGAATCTATGATCCAAATCGGTTTTCAGGATCTTCCAGAGACAGTGCTCCTTCCCTCGGATCTAGAGATGGATGTCCCTCAAGGCTTTTCATTTAGTTTTTTGGGCGAAAAGTATGTGATTTTCCTTGATTATGCTGCAAAATGTATCACCTACTCTTCAAGGATAAGAGGTGTCCTTTTTACAGAGGAATATGCTCAGGAGACCTTTTGCGGCAGAAGTCGCCTCTCTATAGAACTGTGCTTTAAAATTCTGGCACGTTTTATTGGCGAGCTTGACAGCGACGACATGGACGAAGTTTTAAAAGATAAGACTCTCTTGCAAGAGCTCTTTAATGCACTTTTTGCCTTCAGGGTTCAGTTTAGTGTTCCAGGTGCGCTTACCTCTACGCCCTATGTTGCAAAAGAGTATCCTCACACAAAAATTTGCGAGCTTTTGAGAAGGCCTACACTTTTGATGCCAACCAGTAACTGCCTGAGGGCATTTGATACAGTCTATACGAGCATTCAAGTGGTAGGTCCAGGGCTTTCTTCCCTAACAACTTTTGCCTTAGAACAGGTAATGGATTTTTTTAGATCTCCGCTTGATGATGGCACAAATGTCTTTAAGAATGCTTTTGCCTATTATGGAACAACATCCGCCCAGCTACTTTTGCACTTTCTTCCCGAACTTTCAAAGCTCTTTACTAAGCAGGTTGTCTGCGAGCTTATGCAGCTTCATAAGGCAGCTCAGCAAAGCTATCATCCCTACCTTGTCGAGCTTTATGAAAAATATCTCCTAATAAAGCGAACAAAGGAGGGGGATATAACTATTTTTTCTTTAATCAGAAAGGGGCTTGAGGATCTAGATCCTGTACAGTATCGCCTTCCTCCTAATAGAGCATTTAGCTGCTCACAAGCAGAAGCAGAGCATGACTACTTGCTGCAGCTTGAAACATTGAGTAGCATTGGATCGCCTCTTCTTACAGCAATTTGTTCCTTGGCAGGCGAGGAGATTGAGCTTTTGCCTTTTTCGCAAGATCGCCACATCTTGGATACGCTGCGAGATGGTCTTGATCGCCTCAGCTATCCCGTACTATCTGATCAAAATACCTTTTCAAATGTTCATAGGTATGGGGTGGATGCTTTTGTAGGGGAGTTTGAACGAGGTATTCAAAATTATTTTGAGGAGTTTGAAATTGTTGAGCGAGGAATTGTTCAGGCACATATCGTTGACTTTGTTTCTCGCTTTGTTTCAGGCTCTGAGCTGCTTGAGCCGCGATTTAAGCATGATATTTTAGACATGAAGCACTTTATTGCAGGCTTAACCTCGGATATCTCTATAGCATTTGTAGATGGCAAGGTGACATTTAGGGAGCTTATACTGCGATGCCTCTACGAAATTCCACACCATGAAGTAAGTATCAATAGCCAGCTGCTCATAGATACTGTCCATCTCTTTTTGAAAAAGGATCATTCTTTGCCAAAGCGATCATCTCCCGGCCTTGGCGCGACAAAAGCAATAGAGGCGCTTTGTAAAATCAATACAAAAGGTTTTGAAACATCTGCTTTTCAGAAGGTGCTGCAGTTTTTAGAAGAAAGCTCGAGCGAGAATGAATATCCCTATGTAATCCACTGCCTTACTCTCCTTCGCTTTCGGATAGATAAGGACTTCGTTCCTGGTGAAGACCTTGCAGATCCGCTGCGCGCCATTTGGCAAAAGCTCCACAATATGGACCCAGATGTTCTTACAGAAGAGTTCTTTACTCTTTTCCCTCGCTATTTACCTCTTTAAGGTGAGAAAGCAGGGCAGCTAGGGTATCAAATCTTTGAGGAAGCCAGCTTGGTGGTTGCTGTCCTTCGTAGAATTGCTGAAGCTGGTCTGCGAGATTGCCTGGAAAGCCTTGGCTTTCATACTCCGGTTCCATACCTATAAAGAGATAGGTAAGGTAATCAGGACCGAAGTTTTCATCTTCCATTTTGGCGATCTCGCCTTTAATGGCATTCCATTTTTTGAAAAATTCATCATTTCGAAATACGCCTTTTCCAGAAGAAAGTCTTTGGCTAAAGGCTGGATCTGCTTCTAGGTCTCTGATCAGAGCAGTAAAGTGCTCTCTTACTGCTGCGCGAGTCTCAGTTTTGCCCATTTCCCGAATATCGGCTTGTCTTTCAGCATATGCAGGTCTTGTTGTTTCTGTAGGAGTTTGTGCCTGAGATTTTTCTGCGACCCGATCGGCCCTTGCCCGAACTGCTTGAAGAGCATCTTCTGCAAGTTTTTGAGCAACATCCGGCATGTCTGATGCAGGAGCTTTAGGAACCTGGCCCTTCACTAGATAGGCTCTTCGTGGTGTTTCAACTTCAACAGTTTCTGAATCCTGTGAAGGCGTTGTTATAATAACTTCTTCGTAAGATTCTGGTGCAATTACTGTTTCTTGGATAGTAGCTGGTGTAACATAGACTTTTCGTAGCTGATCTTTCTGGAAGTTTGCAGTACGCATGAGCTTGTCAAAATCTGACTTTTTGACATCATCTTGAAAGGTTGTTAGATCATCTCCACCTTTCGCTAAGGAGCGATAGGTTTCAAAGGCTTTTAGTATTCCTTGCAGGCGTCTATCTATTTCTTGTACACCTTTTTTTGCTTCTGCTTCAGTTGCACTATCTGCTTTTTTGCCGATTTGTTCGATTGTTTTCTTAAGGGTGCCAATTTCTTTACCTGCAGTTAAGAAGCTAGAGCGTGCCTCTGCAGTATCTTTTTTTATTTGAGTTAGTCTTTCTGCCATTGTAGGCTCTTTTGGTTTTGGCTCATCACCTATCCATGCTACAGCAGGCCACGCCTCGGTCAAATAAGCCTTATGCTTTTCAGCGCTGTTTATGAGATCTTCATACGCAGCACCTATCTCCTTATAGTCGGCATCAAATGCTCTTTTATCCTGGCCGCCTTGCGCGATTGATCGATAGGTTTCAACAGCTTGTTTAAGGCTAGCTAGTTCTTTATCTATTCGATCAATTGCCTCTTTTGCCTCTCTACCAGATCCAATTTCAGATTCTGCAATTTGATCAATGGTGCTTTTCATTCCAGGGATTTTTTGAGTTATTTCTTTAAATGCAGCACGAGCTGCTGACAAGTCATTTTCTTTCTGCCTGAGCTTTTGAGCTAAGGTAAGAGGTGGCGCCTCTTTTATAACAGGTTTTTCAGGTAATCTTCTTTCTGCTTGTCCAATTTCCCCTTCACGCACTTCTGGAACTTGGATTTCTCTTACGAAATTTTTTCTTGTAGCCTGTGGCAAGACTCGATTAGCCTCTCCAATCTCACCTTGTGTTATTTCTGGAAGTTTGAGCTCTTCTGCACGCCCTTCTTTGGGGGGCTCTTTAGCTGGGGGCAGTTTCTTTTCACTTGTGCTGCTCGTACTTGGTTGTTTTTCTTGATAAGGTCTGCTAATTCGATGAAATACATGAACATCATTTTTCATTTGATCTGCAAATGATCTATAGCGACTGTCTGTAGTGTGAATTTCATTTTCATGGGGTTTTAAAGCCTCTAACAAATCATCTCTTGAAATGGTGACTGTGTCGCCTTCCACATGCAGCTTACCCTCAAGCTTTTTTAGCTCTCCAGGATCTCTAACGCCTAATTTGCTCAGTGCTTTTTCAAAAAGAGGTTTAGTCATGACGATATTTTCTTGCCTGATAGCTGATTGCACCTGATCTCTGACAAAATTTTTCAGCGATGGTCCAACGAAGCTGCCTGTGGGTATGTCCAAAACCTCTCTTATTTTACGGCTGTTTTCTCGGCTTAAGAAGATGGTTTTTCCTTCATAGCTAAAAGTAAGCCCAAAAAATTTTGCTACGCCTTTAAGAATTGCATCGGCCTTGCTATCTGAAAAGCCCTCTAGACCTTCGAACATTTTATCAAATTTTTTTATCTTAGCGAGGTCGATTGGTTCTCTTGGAGCTCCTTGACTACTAATATTGTGGCTCATAAAGCCTCCCTTTAGACGTATAGTTCCTTACTCTTAATTTATCATAATAAATATTTTATTAAGTAGAAATTTTTGTTTTCTAAAGAAATTACAGAAGGTGGCTTTAGTAATTACTTATAAGTAATTTATTATCTGGTAGTTAAGGTGAGGGCGTAAGCTTAGAGGGAGTTTTTTAGATATTCAAAGTCATTTTTGCGTGTAAGCACTTTGATATTTGGGCCTGCATCCATGGTAAAGTAGATGGAAAGGCCTTCCCTGCGAAGTTTCCAAATTTTTTGCATCCAGGTAATGGTTTCTGGGAGCCAGTAGAGGATGCTTGGAGATGATGCAATCATTGTGGCGTGCATGGCAAGGGCATTTTGTTCAGCTACGCTTCCGAGAAGTTCAAAATTTTGCTCCTGGATGGCTTTTTGCATAAGGGGAAGGTCATGTGCAACTTGAGATGGCCACGAGCTATAAAGAGGAGAGGATTCTACGGTGCGATTCATTGCAGAGCGAGAATCAATTGGTTTTTCGGCGCTTGATACTGTAAGAAGGTCAATCTTCAAGTCATTCCAAAGCTCTCCGACAGGCTCTGAAAAGCTATCTAAACCATCTTCATCTACTCCCTTATGCCAAAGGACAAAGCCTGTGTAGAGCGATCTTGATGCGCTTCCGCTGCCAAATCGCGCAAGAATTGAGAGGGTTTTTAAGTCTTTATTCCAGCCAAAGAGCTCGTTTAAGGCAAGCGTGACTGCAGCAAAGCCAGATGATGAAGAGGCAAAGCCTGCAGCAGTCGGGATGTCATTTTGTGTTTCTATACAAAGTTTTACGTCTTGCGATCGAAACAAATCAATGAAACTAAAGAGTCGTTTTGAAAAGGCATCTGTTGCCTCTTTGCCATTAAGGGTTACGCTATCTCGATCGGCAACAGTTATAGTTGTGTGGGTTCCCTTTTCTAAAGAAAGTGATAAACTGCTTGTTACAGGAAGGTTTAGTTCCCTATTTCGCTTTCCCCAGTACTTGATGAGTGCGATATTTGCTGGAGCAAAGGCGTGAGCCTTTTGCTTTTTTGGCAAAGAGCTTGCGCATGAGAGCTTCTCTACTACCATATCCTTCGTAATCATGAGAAAATGGCTCCTTCAGCTGCTACTGGCATATCATAAAGTCCAATGCCAATGGCTGAGTCGCCAAGGCCGGATCCAGATATTTTTGCCCCAAAAATGCCTGGGGTTTCACGAAGTGTATGTACAATAGTTGCTAGAGAGAGGTTGCAGGTGCCAAGTGCTTCTTGGAGGCCATGATGGATTGTAAAGAGGGTTCCAAGTGTCCTATAGTCTTTATTCTGAATAGCGATAGCTGCTTCGTCAATAAGTGCATCCATCTGGGAAAAAATGGCAGCAAAGTGCTTTGGATGCTCTTTTTGTCTTGCGCGAACGAGAGCGATTACCTCTTTTGTTGGCATTTTACTTCCTGAATAGCGTGTGGTAATGGGAAGATCTTGAGAGAGCTTAGTAATTTCACATGGATTCATTTTGTAGAGTACGACGCCGCCATGGACAGATGCTGCAACATCGGCGCCTGAAGCTTCTCCCTGCACCTTGCGAATGATAGCGACACTTTTTGCAAAAAGATCATCTCGTCCATAAAGGGCGCCAACTGTAGCAACCGTAACTGCGGCTGATGAACCAAACCCTACGGTATGCGAGCAGTCAGATTCAATTGTAAGCTCGACACCTTGAGATATGCAGGCGAGGACAAAACGAAATCGGGGATCTGGCTGTAGATTTTGCAGAGTTGCAGAGTATGTGCCTAAATTTGAATTGATGTGAACTTCATCATCTGTTCGAAGTTTTGCCCGAACGGTAATTCGTTTATCAATAGCGCATGAGATAGCGCGTCCTTTTTGAAGCACGGCATGCTCGCCCATAATCATAAGGCTTCCAGGAGCGCTACACGATGACTCTTGCGCCACGCGCTTCTCCCTCAATTTGAATAATGCTATACCCGAACCGCTCTACAAGCTCATATGGGGCTTTGTCGATAAGAGTTAAGAGGATGCCGCTTGTATCGCCAGTAATCGCGCCGGCTCCGCAGATTTTTGCTACTCCGCCAAGCGCCTGAATTTCCTGTACGAATGCCTGCACTTTAAGAGGCACAACCCCAAGGGCAACAAGTAGACGATGATTTTCGTAGATAAGCGCCCGGAGGGCTTGTAAATCTTCAGTCGAAAGCGCCTTTTCAATAGCTTCCGAGATGGTGCCAAATTCTTCCCAGATTGACGATCTCTCAAACGATTTCTTTACATGCATCACTGCATCGCCGGTGCTAGACCGTGGTTTTCCAGTGTTTATTACAAAGAGTGAGAGGTTTTTGATATCAAGATTTTTGGCTTTACCTTGCTGAAAGCGAACGCAGCCTCCATTGAGTGATACATAAGAGTCTACACCGCTTGAATAGCCATGCTGCAGCTTTTCTGCCTCAATGCTTAATTTATGCAGCCACTCTTGGTTAACTTCTAAACCTAAAAAAGAGCTAAGAGCGCTAATTACAGAGACGACAGTTGCAGCAGATGATCCCATACCGCATCCTATAGGGATGTCAGAGTGAAGGCTAATATGAAATCCTTTTTGCAGTTCCATCTGAAAGGTGTCAATTAAAGAAATGAGCGCAAACTGGAAAAGCTCTGATGGTTTCTGCAGCACTTCGCGAATTGAAAGCTGGCCTTTAAGGCAGAGTCTATAGCTTTCAAGGAGCCTCTCTCGCAATATCCTAAGATGCCTGATTGTCGATGAAGCTTTTTGCTTTAAATCGCCAAGAGTGAGGGAAATATCTGCAGAAGTTCCCTGCAAGATTTGAGCCTTTGCGTAGCGGTTTACTGCTGTTACAATAGCTGGTTTGCCATACACAACCGAGTGCTCGCCTGTAATGATGATCTTTGCTGGAGCGACAGCAGTATAGGTCATGTACGTATCCTAAAGAGTACAAGGATATCTTTTGCTTTTGCAAGCCAAGCTCCAGCGAGCAAGATAGCTACAAAGAATAGCCCAGGCACTGCCATCTGATAGACCTGTTCAAAAAAGCCGGTCGGGAGATGTATCTGCGCATCTTTAAAGAGGTGAAAGAGCTGCGGCATGTGAAAGAAATATCCTTCAAAGCCAAGTGTCAAAAAGGCCACAAGAAAGCCAATGCCGACGACTTTCCACATCTCATAGATGCCATCTGCTGTGACAATTGCGCCAAAGTGATTTTTTAACGCGCGATAAAGATAGATAACGTTAAACCACGAGGAGATGCTTGTTGCAAGGGCAACACTTAGCGCGCTAAAGCCAAGTCCAAAGATAAATGTGCAATTTACGATAAAGTTTATCACAAGTGCAAAAAATGCAGCTTTTGCAGGTGTTTTAAAATCTTTAAATGCATAAAAAGCGGGGCCAAGGACAATGATGAGTCCCATAGGAAGAAGGCCTATCGCGTAGGTGTGTAAGCATCCTGTCGTCGTAAGGATAGAATGGAGCTGAAAATCGCCTCTTCCAAAGATGCAGTTTATGAGGGGAGTTCCTAGCACAAAAAGGGCAAGGGTGCAGGGAAATAGCAGGGCAAAAACGCGCCGCATGGCAAAATCTAAAAAGCGGAGGTATTCATCCTTTCTTCCGGCCTGAATACTTCTCGAAAGTGGAGGAAGAAGCGCGCCAGATATTGCGATACCAAAAAGGGCAAGCGGCAGCTGCAAAAGCCTTTGGGAATACCAAAGCTGCGCAGGGCCTTCAGGATCTGCCCACCTTGCAAAGAGTGCATCTATTCCATTATTAATCTGCGTCGCGCCAACGCCGAGAAGTCCCAGCATAAGGGGAGCGCCGAGTCGTCTTATATCTTTGGAAAAAATCTGAATATTAGAAAGAAGAGCTGTTCCAAGATGGCTTTTTAACGAAGTGAATGTGGGTATACAGGTAATTGCCCATTGCATGCAGCAGCCAAGGACGGTAAGGAGTGCTACATAAGGCATTGCAGCCGATGGATCCCAGCCATGTAAAAAGAGGCTTCCAATAATAAGGACAATATTAAAGAATGCTGGCGCAATCCCTACGGTAAAGTAGTGTCTTTGGCACTGCAAGAGCGAGCTATTGATACCAAAAAGGCAGATAAAGAGAAGGCTTGGAAGAAGGAGTATCGACAGGTTTACAATTTGTGTATTTCCAGGACTCCAGTCGATAAAGCTAAATGTAGTGGCAAGTCCGCCTATGCCGATCGTAATGAAGCCTATCAAAAAGAGCACAAGCAAAACGGACAAATCGCGAAAGAAGCGAAAGGCTTTTGCAGGCTCTTCTTTTCGCATCTCTTCAAATACGGGTATAAAGGCAGACTGCAGCGCACCTTCGCCAAAGAGTTTTCTACAAAGCTGCGCGAGGCGGTAGGCGACAAAGAATGCCGCAAGTGCTTCATGTGTGCCAAAGCAAAACGCAAGTGAAATGTCGCGGAGCATGCCCGTAATACGGCTAAGCATTGTGCCCGAAAAAAAGCGCACGGCAGAGCGCGTAATGGAAGAAATGGAGTCAGTTTGGACTCTTGATTGTTCTACTGACAAAGTTAACACCACATTTATTTCCGGTTCTATCATAATGACTTTTCGCAAATTTCAACAGGAATAATTTTTTATGAAAGAATTACTTATAGGGGCGCACACTTCAGCTGCAGGAGGCGTTCAAAATGCACTCTACCAAGGAAAAGAGATAGGGGCAACGACAATTCAACTTTTTACATCTAATCAAAGGCAGTGGCATTCACGCTCTCTCTCTCAGGAGCAGGTCGATCTTTGGAAGAAGGCGCTTCTGGAAACAGGTGTTTCTCACGTTATGAGCCACGATAGCTACCTCATCAACCTTGGGGCGCCAGATAGCGAAATTCTTGCTAAAAGCCGCCATGCTTTCAGAGAAGAACTTATAAGGTCGCTTCAGCTTGGACTCTCGTTTGTAAACTTCCATCCAGGAGCTGCGATTAAAGCAGGGGCGGAGGCATGCCTGGACTGCATCGTTGATAGCCTTCTAATGGTAAAAGATTTATTTACTGGTAGGGAATCTTTAAAGCTTCTTCTTGAAACAACAGCGGGGCAAGGGTCTGTAGTTGGGGCAAAGTTTGAAGAGCTTGCCTACATCATAGATAAAGTAAAAAATGAAGTCCCTATCGGTGTTTGCATCGATACTTGCCATATCTTTGTTGCAGGCTATGACATACGAACAAAGGAAGCACTTGATAAAACGCTCAAAGAGTTTGATGACATAATCGGCCTTGAGTATCTTTCTGCCTTCCACATGAATGACTCACAAAAAGATTTGGGATCAAGAGTTGACCGCCATGCAGATTTAGGGGAGGGGAAAATAGGTCTTGCCTGCTTTGAAGCTATTATGAAAGATCCAAGACTTAGCCATATTCCTAAATACCTAGAAACGCCAGGCGGTGTGGAAGTTTGGAAGAAAGAGATTGCCCTTTTACGTTCATTTGCAGAATAATGCTTCTCAATTTTACAAGAGTTTAAAAATTTACCACAGAGACACTGAGACATTTGAAATTTTGAAAGAAATGTGCGAGCTCAGTGACTCTGGCAGTTGAATGATAAGAGGATTTATGCGTACGAAAATTAAAAAATTGCTCTCGCAAGAACATGCGGCGATCGTAGGGAAAGAATTCAGTGTAGAAGGCTGGATCAAAACCGTGCGCAATCAGAAGACAAATACCTTCCTCGAAGTAAATGATGGCTCTTGCTTTACCAATCTTCAGGTGGTTGTGGATCCTTCGCTTGCTGGCTATGATAAGATTATAGCATCGCTTGCTACTGGAGTTGCTGTAGAGATTGAAGGAACAGTCGTTGAAAGCCCTGGACAAAACCAAAACATCGAGATGCATCCTAAAACGGTCTCAGTTGTCGGGCAGATTGATCCTGAAGGCTATCCTCTACAAAAAAAGAGACATTCTTTTGAGTTTTTGAGGACTATCGCTCACCTTCGTCCTCGCACAAACACATTTGGTGCTGTAGCAAGAGTACGAAATGCAGCCGCTATGGCAACGCACCTCTTCTTTCAGCAAAGAGGCTTTTTACTGGTGCATACGCCTATCATCACAGCATCAGACTGCGAAGGAGCGGGCGCGATGTTTCAGGTGACAACCCTTGATGTTGCAAAACCTCCAATGGTAGATGGAAGAGTTGACTATGCACAGGATTTCTTTTCAAAACCGTCATTTCTTACAGTATCTGGCCAGCTTAATGCAGAAACCTATGCCTGCGCACTCTCTGATGTCTATACATTCGGACCAACATTTCGTGCCGAAAACTCAAATACTTCACGGCACTTAGCAGAGTTTTGGATGATTGAGCCTGAGATGGCATTTGCAGACCTAAAAGATGATATGGAATGTGCTGAAAGCTATATCAAGTTTGTGATTAACTATGTCCTTGAGCACTGCCAAGATGATATGGCATTCTTTAATCAGTATATAGAACCTGGTGTCATAGACCGCCTTAAACACGTTGTAGCGGGTCCTTTTGAACATTCCACCTACACCTACGCTATCCGCGTGCTGCAAAAATCGGGCAAAAGCTTCCAGTATCCAGTTGAATGGGGCCTGGATCTTCAATCCGAGCATGAGCGCTATCTTACAGAGGAATTTTTTCAAAAGCCTGTGATCCTTACAGACTATCCACGCAAGATAAAAGCATTTTATATGCGAGATAATGATGATGGTAAAACTGTAGCCTGCATGGATGTTCTCGTACCAAAAATTGGCGAGATCATCGGCGGCAGCCAAAGAGAAGAGCGCCTGGATGTCCTCGAGAGAAAGCTCGAAGAATTTAACCTTCCAAAAGATGCCTACCAGTGGTATTTAGACCTCAGAAAATATGGATCTGTGCCTCATGCCGGCTTTGGTCTTGGCTTTGAGCGCCTCCTCCAGTTTATTACAGGTCTTGATAATATTAGGGATGTTATCCCGTTCCCGAGATTCCCAGGCAACGCGGAATTTTAGAGAGAAACTATATACCCATTCTTGAACGTGAATGGGTATAACAGGATGAATGAAGCGTTTTCAAGTGAGCGAAGCTCTTTTGAATGCTGCTATTATTCGCAGCTTTTCATGTGCACACAGTTCTGCCTCAATAACTCTTACGCTAACTCAATCTGGCCGTTATATCTCCTTTAGCTTTTTTGAAGTTAAGAGCGGTAAAAAATTACCATACTCGAATGTTGTCTACGGAGTACTTGCAAATGTCCAAAGTCGAGAAAAAGAGTTTTACTCTGCGCTGAAATGGCCAAATTTTGCTAAATTTGGCCATTTAAAAGACGGAATTTACCTTAATTTGGCTATATGTTAGACTAAATTTAATCCTTTGGAGATCAAAATGTATATTCCCCAAGTTGAACTTCGCCGGTTAAAATCGCTAGTTTCCCCTGGAAAGGCCATAGTAATTTATGGGCCTAGAAGGGTTGGCAAAACAACGCTATTAAAGAAATATCTCGAAAATGAAGAAAATTATCTTCTTGTATCTGGAGAGGATATCTTTATAAGAGAATTTCTTTCGAGCAACTCAATTGATAAGTTAAGAAATTTTATAGGCGAAAAAACATTACTTGTTATTGATGAAGCACAATTCATTCCATCAATTGGGCTAAACCTTAAATTGATTATCGATCATTTACCGCATGTTAAAGTGATTGCGACTGGGTCTTCAACATTTGACCTTGCAAAGCAGGTAGGGGAACCATTAACTGGTCGTAAAAGCGTTATCAAAATGTATCCTCTTTCCCAAATAGAGCTTGGAGAGTTGGAGAATGCGGCCCAAACAAAAGCTAATCTCGATTCACGATTGATTTATGGATCCTATCCGGAAGTAATTACGATGTCTAGCGATAAAGAAAAGCAAGAATATCTACATGATCTTGTTTCATCGTATCTTTTGAAAGATATTTTGGCGTTTGAAGGAATACAAAAATCAAAGAAAATATTTGACCTTCTAACTCTGCTTACTTTTCAAATAGGAAAAGAGGTCTCACATCAAGAGCTTGCGACGCAGCTTTCAATGAGCAAAGGCACTGTGGATAAATACCTAGATCTGCTAGAGCAGGTTTTTGTACTGATAAATCTTCGAGGATTTAGCCGAAACCTGCGCAAGGAAGTTACAAAAACATCTAGATATTATTTTAATGATACGGGCATCAGAAATGCAATTATCAATAATTTTAATCCATTACGCTTGCGCGATGATGTAGGAGCTCTCTGGGAAAACTACCTTGTTATGGAACGATTAAAAAAGCAGCAGTATAAAATGATCAGAAGCAATAACTATTTCTGGCGTACCTATGATCAAAAGGAACTCGATTGGGTCGAGGAAAGAGACGGTATGCTTTATGGATATGAATTTAAATGGGGGCAAGCAAACCCTAAACCGCCAAAAGTTTGGCATGAAACCTATCCAAACAGTCTCTACGAATGTATAACTGCTGAAAATTATATTTCATTCATTACGTAATTAGCTCTGTGTGATACTGTTGATGGGTTAGTGAAAAACCAAATCGCATAATCACAGAATACACTGTATAGTATTAATAATGATGTTGTGATAAAATTATCCTCACTTCTAAATAGGGTATTATGATTTCTCTGAATCAAATGCAAAACGAGCAGCTTATACGCGGTATAGAGAGCTTCTTAAATGATAAGTGCTACGTTTTGAATAGCCATGTAATTGCTGAAGAGGTCGCTAGCAATATCAAGGCATTTGCGTATGAGCTCTTCTCTCAGCTAGAGGGCGCCCCGCAAAGGATTGGCATCCCTTACTTTTTAAACAAAAAAGCTATTACACTTCGAGCTTCAGAGTGGAAGCTCCTCTCCGAACTGTTCAGAAAATGCTTTCAAATAGAGCTGTTTCCCAAACAGCAGGAGAATGGGTTTTTCCAAACACTTTTTTCGTGCTGTTCTCGCCGCACAAAATCTACGATAATCCTCCCTGAGGGAGTTGAATATCGATCTTATACAGACCATGGCATGGTCACTGGCTATGTATCTCTTTACTGGACTGAAGCGAATGCACTCATTGCCCCCTTTTTACAGCCGAATCCGCTTTCAGAAGAGCGTGCAAATGAGCTCTATCGTACAAGAATCGCTAATTCAACTATGCCGGCAGATTACAGCATTAAAGTAGGCGATACCGCTTATCCAGTACATTCCTTTTTTCTCGGATCGTTTTCTGATCACTTTAAAGCTCTTTTTAGTCGTCCTGTATGTCTTGAAGGTGAAACAAAAGAGGTAGAGATTGTTGGCTTTAAAGCAAAAACCGTAAAGGCTATGATTGACTACAGCTATACTGGAAAGATTCCGGAAGACCTAGAAGAAGTAGATGACCTTATTGATCTCGCAAATCTTGCACATAGATACTTAATGACCCCATTATCAGAGCTTTGCACCGCGCGTCTTTCCTTATATACTAAAGAGCACTTTGAAAAGGTGTTTATACATGCCCTTGAACTAGAAAATCACATGCTTTTGACCTTTTGCCTCAAATACTGCTTAAAAGAGACCGAGCTGCAAATCGTGCGGCAAAATATAACAAAAGATAACTTTATGCTTCTTTATGATCTTGCGAGCCCTCTTGTCAGTAAAGAACTTACTCTTTGGGCAAAGTATAACAACATGATCATTGAACCTGAGGTTGTTGCAGCTGATTAAAGATGAGGCTTTTCAATCTCTAACCGATCTTTTGCACGAAATGGCATCTCCTGGTAGGATGGGGAAATGAAGCTTACATCTATTGCATTCCTGCGAAATAAACGAAGCCCTCAGGGTGTTCTTGAGTCCTTTTCTGAAGGATTGGAAGAGGCCTTTTCCCGCCTTGGCGTGAATGTTGAGGCCTTTGACTACGAGGATTTTGAGAATGGATCTGCTGTAGATGCCATAAAGGCTATGAGGCCAAATTGCACGATTGGCTTTAATATATTGCTCCCGGAAGATTCTCCGCTTGATGTCCCACATTATGCGCCCCTCTGCGATTCAGCTACGTACTACCCGGAACTTCGCCTCACAAACCACCTCATCGCAAGCTTTATGGAGCAGGATTCTTTCGGCTTTTATAAGAGACTAGGGGTTGAAAAAATCTTCTTTTTACCGCACGCTATCTCTCGCGATTTTTTCTCCCGAGATCTTCATAAAAAAAGAGAGTTTGATGTTGTCCTGCCTGGATCATTTGTAAGTCCAGATGCTATCAGCAAGGTTTGGAAAGAAGAGCTATCAGCTAGTAGCTATAAGATAATGGTTGATCTTGCAGAAGAGGTGCTTGCAAGTCCGCATGTATCGCATCTCTTAGCCTTTAGTCAGAAAGTCGAGGAAAGAGGTGCTTTTGAGAAGGAGCTTTTAGATAAAAAGCTCGACTTTTTCAGCCAGCTCAACATGCTTGAGGTCTATATCAGAAATACAGACCGCTTAAGGCTTGTGCAAAATATCAACGAACATACCGTTCATATCTTTTGCCCAAAGCCCTTTATATCTGCATGGCAAAAGGCCTTAGGGGACAAAAAAAATGTGCAGTATCACGACGCGGTACCCTTTACGGATCTTGCAGATATTTTTAGTAGATCAAGGCTTGTGATAAACAGCATTCCAACAATCAAGCGCGGCCTGCACGAGCGCTTTTTACTTGCCCTATCGCAGGGAGCAAGCGTCCTGACTAATGAAAATATCTTCATAACAAACCAGTTCTTTGCTCCCAAGGCAATTCTCAATGTGCTGGCACCTTCATACAGAGAGTTAGATGCCAAAATTCACGAAGCATTTGCAAATGAAGAGGCAAGGCTTGGAGAGGTTCAGTCTACTCATTCTACAATTAAGCAGGAACATACCTGGGATGCACGGGCAAAAGCACTTGTAGAAATTTTGCCTACATTTCTAGAAAAGTAGAAATCCCAAAGTGATCTGTGAGCTCCTCATTGCCGTCAAAGACTTGGGGATGCGAAAGCTCTATACCATTTGGAATCATTACATCAATGCTCATTTGCTGAAGAGGCGATGTAGCTGTACTCAGGCGTCTATTAGTCCAAGTGATGCGCCCTTCAAATGGGTTTGCAAAATCGCCGAGGCCTGCAGCTTCTTTCTGTAGGGGATCCTGAGTTTCAAAGTTAAGGTCACCTATAAGAACTGCTGGAGAGGTAAAATGAGGGATAAGAAACTCTCGTACTTGTTCTGGCTGCCTTCCCCAGCCATTGAGGTGGGTATTTAGCAACCAAATGCCAGCTATTTGGCAGCGAATGGCCCCTTTTTGTACAGCTTTGCAGCTACTATGTCTCGAGCTCATGGGAAACTCGATGAAGGAGATATCTGTAAGCTTATATTTGGACGCAATAATAAGCCCAGAGTTATTAAAGAGGGGATGAGGCGCTCTATCGACAATAAAAAAGCGATATCCCTTCTCTTTCATACCCTCAATAAAGGCACTTTGCGCAGCAATATCGGTAAATTCCTGTCCAAAAAAAAGATCAGGCTTTTGTCTTGTAACAAAATCTACGACAGCTTCGACCCTCGTCTGAAAGCCTGCACATGGTGCAAATGGCGGACATACCCCAGCAGCAAATTGAGCAGCATGTGCATCTTGAAAGCAAACATTTAGGCTAAAGAGTGAAAGTGTGCGTTTTCGTGGCCCTCTTGCATCAAGATCAATAACCTCAATGCGGGATTTTGTCGTAAGCCAAGAAATGCCACTTGAGGCAAAACCAAGAGGGCTAGAGAGTGCGGCGATTGGCGCCAAAGCAAGCATGCGAATGACATTGCAAGATAGCCCTTCTCGAGTTGCTTCTTCAAAATCGCGGCCAACTTGTCTTGCAGGCGCGTGTAAATAGTGGCCAAGCCACATTGCGAGTGTGCTCATAGCCTTTAAGTATATCGTGTAAGGTTGTTATTATCGAATTTTTTTGCGTACCTCAAAGACAGGGGGGGGGCTTTGTGCAAGTTTGCTAGGGAATGGTGCCTCATCTAACAACTTCTATTGCTTGTGCTCCTGTAAACTCTAAGTAGATACGTGTATTGCCGTGGGGGGGGCTTGTTTCTATCGCAGTTTCTTCTTGGCAAGAAGGTTTAGTGTGAAATTTGTAATTTGTTTTATCGGCCATTACCTTAACATTTGATTTTAAGTGACTTGTGATTTTTTTGGCAAAATTGCTGATAGGCCTTTGTGAATGATGCATACATACCTGAGCCTAGTGGAGCATGATTGACATTTTAAAAAAGTTATTTTATAATAAGTTTGGCTGTAAACATAGGGTTTTTATGATACCAGATTCATTGTCTCATAACCAGAATATCCTGCCGGATCCGCCGAAGGGTCCTGTTAAAGCTGTTGATGTAAAGTCTGCTCAAATTGCAGCTGCAAGCATTAAATCAACTCCTTCTAGTTCAAATCAACCGGTGAGTTCAAAAACAGATCGTAATACTACAACTCGTGCTAAAGCCGATCAGGCATCTCAAGCCCAGTTTCACCCTTACCAAAAGCAAGCAAGAGAACACCCGAATTTTTATCAAGATTCAGACAATCTTGTGAAAGTTACTTCATGGATTAAAGATTCAAATAAAAAGGCAGAGGGGAACAAGTATCCTTTTCCTGTACACACATGGGTGCTCCGGCCAAGCAACCAGGGTGCGCGTTATCTTACCCTCCAGTTCTTACTGGATCCTCTTACGTGGCAAAATATAAGAATCGAAATAACAGATAGGGGGTATTTGTTTAATAATAAAATCTACACCTCTATAGAAGATTGCGTAAAAGCCACTGGGGTTTCAGGTCCACCATTAGAATCATTATTCAGTTCTCTACGTGAAAAATGTATGCATGAACAGCCTCCTTATTTTATAAAAATCTTACATGAGGTAGCAGATACTTTTTGTGGTGTAGAATTAACACCTGAAAATGTAGTAAAAAAACTAAGAGAAATGTGGGATAAAGCAAAATGTGAAGGTCCCTTGCCATTTTATTATGATGCTTCATCAGATAGGCTTGTCTTTAACATGTCTAAGGCACAGCTTAAAGCCTGTGGGTATAATAATGTTGCTTTTAGAGAGTTTTTTGGATCTCGTTCTTCAAATCAAAAAACAGCATTTGAGGGTTTTATTTCAATGGATAGTCCCTTTTCACTATCATGTAGCTTTCCAGATGAAGAATTTAGAACTACAATGTTAGTGCATGAGGCTCATTGGAAATTAAGCCAGATTACTCCAAGCTATGCAAGTCTTTCACGTCCTAAGGAAGCGACTCCTGAGGCCTGTATTAGCGAATGGCTTAAAAATGAGCATGTAGATGGGGTGTTTATTGGTGAATTTCATGATAACGCTAGCTCAAAGAGTTTTCTAATAGATAACATGCAAAAACTTAAAGAGGCTGGTGTTACCACACTCTTTATGGAGTTTATAGAATATGATGGTGCACAAAAAGCCCTTGATACCTACCTAAAATCCAAAAATCCACAAGCTGATGTTCCTCCAGAAGTTAGTGGATATTTGAAAGAAAGTGATGACCTATACAAATTTCAAGAAAAAAAATCACCCGGATTAATGAATCTCGTACGAGCTGCAAAAGCTGCCGGCATACGAGTTGTGGGATTAGAAAGTGAGGCTACAAAATTTGCCGGATATACAAGCTTTGGATCTGAGGGTCCTGAAAGGCTTGCGGCACTCAACTACAATTCAAAAAAGATTATTGAGAAAGAAAAAGGTGCGGGTAAATACGTAGCCCTTATGGGAATTTACCATGTAGTAGATTCGAAAGAAGCAGTTGGTATGTCCAAAATTATGGGAGCCCCCTCAATGTTTTTATTTGACAAAGATAAACCCTCGAATAGAGGCATACAGCAAGGGTTTGATGTTGTTCCTGACAAAGATTCGACAAGTAAAATCCATGCTTCATTCAGTAGATAGCAGAAACAAAACTGCCTCAAAAAAAGAGCCTCTCAACCTTAAACACGATAGACGGCAATTTCTAGATCATTAGGTTGCGTCTTGCTCTTCGTCCTCGTCTTCTTCTTTACGAAGTTTTGCCTCTTCCGGGCTTATTGCTTCTTCTTCATCGTAGTATTGATCATCTTCAGTGTCCCCGCGCGCATCTTCAGGGGACATAAATGGCTTTTTTAGATGATCGCTTGGGCCTTTTTGTTCATCATCATCAAAATTTAAAGGTCTTGGATCATATGGGTCTTTTTTCTTAGCCATACTCATGCACTCCCTTTTATTGATTTTCTTATCGATACCAGCAAGCGGTATAAGCGTCTAGAAATATTTATGCTGGGGTATCGGGCGAGAGAGTATTATATATTGATCAAAATGATTTATTTTTGATATTATTTTGTTTAAATTAGGAGGGTTAGTTTATGGAACCTATTAAATGTTGCGTCTTTTGTCCACCTCCACTTGGAAAACCAGATCCAAAACAACCAAGACCAAAAGAAGGTCCAGATACACGCACAAGGGTAATTCAAAAAGGCTCTACTGATGACACCTGCTGGTATTCAGCAGCTAATCTGCTACGAGAGCGTTATAGAGCTCCAAATAGTGAAAAGCTTGAAGAGAGAAAGTTTGAAAAGGTTGTTTCTACTTTGCGAAAAAGCATTGCAGCTCACCATCGCTCAGTGCCTGATATAGCCTTCCAGTTAAATAATGGTTCGATCAAAGAGTTTCTATCTGGACTTACTAAGGACATTTTTCGAGATCCTCAGACGATATCTAAACTTCAAGCACTAGATGATCAATGTGCTCCAGACGTGTCTTTATCCTCTAGTGTTGCCAGCTTTTTAAAGCAAGAGACATATGCAAATATGTATGACTATCTTGTTTACAAAAAAAATCATTGCAACCGAGAGAACTACCTACAATTCTTCTCTCAACTTGGCATTACCCCAAAAGAGCGTTTTGAAGAGACTAGGAGATGCGATCCTGCTGCATATCGTGCCTTTTGCGAAAATAAGGAATGGGAAGAAATTGGATTGCAAAAAGATACACTCTTAGACCATTTTGCAAGACATGAGGCTGCAAAAATTTATAACATGAAATTATCAACCTGGCATCCCCAACAGCCTATCGAAAAGCTTCTATCTGAATTGCAAACAAGAGGGCCACTTATTGTTGGTGGATGTTTTGGAACCTCGCATTACGCTGTCCCCCCAAGAAAGCTGGAAATTCAAATAGAAGGCAAACCTACTTATGGTTGGGTTAAATCAGATCCTAAAAACCCGAATCGCGTTCAGGTACATACCATTGTTATTGTTGGAGCACAAAAAACTGCAAAGCAAGAACTTGTGTTCTATATTGATCCCGAAAATGATAGTGACCCTGCTCATCCGGAAAAACAGAAAATATTTTGCATGTCCTATAATAGGCTGACATCACCTGAGACAATCTGTGATTATCACGGCTTTTTACGAAACAATGCACCTCTCGGCATAGGATATGCCGTGTATAAAGAACGTACTTGCGATAGCCAGTAATTAGGTCTGTACTAGGCGCTATGCAACAGCAAGTCGGCAGCTGCCTAAACTCTTGAAGTTATTTTCTCTATGAGTTATTTGACTATTTATGAAAGTAGTTCAAAAAAATGCAGAAAATCAACCTCAGGGGAAAAGCCCTCCGCCAAAAGGATCTTGGATTGGTCGCTTTATACAAGCAATCATTGACGGGCTAAAAACAGTTGCTTGCCGCATCAGCTTGCTCTTTCATCGTAAACTCGTATCTGAAACGCAAATAAAAAAAGAGCCCGTTCCTTCCCCTCTAAAGCCAGAGCAAGTCGTAGTAAAAAAGCGGCTGCCACAAAATCTTTCCGATATAGAAATGCGGCTTATACATCTCTTGCGGCCTGAATTGTCGCCAAGCGATGTGCGAAAAGCCCAAGCTGAAGCTCAGACAGCATCTCCAATCGAAGTACTCCTTTCTAAGTGCGGTATCAGCGACGGGCAAAATACCCAGCGCTGGGAGAGAGCTGCAGAGACTATGGAACAGGCTATGAATGAATTGAAGGCTTTAGTTCCAGTGGAAGTTGCTGAAAAACCAAATCAGCTTTCATATGTTCCAGATCTTGCTTTTTCCTCGCTCCAAAAGCAGCAGCGCAATCTAATAGAGCAGACGATACAGAGGGATGTGGAGTATCAACTTTCAAAGCTTAAAGACCCGAAGCTGTCACTTGAGGAATGGCTCAAAGAGCTGGAGCCATTCAAAAAAGCTGTGGAAAGTACTGTTCAGCTTTGTAAAGACTTTATACAACAGCGCTTTGATTTTTATAAAGATTGGGGCAAATTTGTGAAGGCTGAGATGATTCAGGGCTTTCACGATGAGGGAGAAATATTAGGGGAGGGGGTCTGCTGGGCGCTCTCGCTTCACTGGACAGTAGCAGAGCTTAAGAAATCAGATGCACAAGATGTACAGGACATAATTCAGGAGATGAATATAGGACATGCATCTGGCAGGCATAGATTTGAGCAGGCCCTTATGCTCACCGAGCAAGGCGGTATGAATGCTCAAGCCATGGACGGTATCAAAAAGAGGCTTGGGATTAAGGAAAGCTTTCCCTTTGACCTTGGCGAAAATCTCGTTGGCAAAGAAGCAATCAGAGAATCCTTAAGAGCCTTTTTGCAATCGCCAGATTGGATTGCAAATAAAGGCGTTGGCCAGCTCTATTTTGCCTTTGGCGATTCAGCACATGCTATTACTGTCGTCAGCCAGCCTGATTCTATCGACCCCTCAAAAAGTGTTTTTCGTTTTTCAGATGCCAATTTTGGCACCTTTCACTTTCCGGTTTCGCTAGAGTCTGTCGGCCATCAAAGCACGCAAAATCAGATGATCGACTGTCTTGCGGACCTTATATCCACTTTCTACAGCAGCAATATAAACAAGCTTTCCTGCACCTGCTTTTCATTAAGCTGAAATTGCAAAGGGCAAAGGAGAAGATTTTGTGCGAAAGATCGCTATTGAACGCCTCACGGCATGATTTAGCTTGATGTCGGCAGAATCTACACGCTCTTTGATAAGGGCGAGGCGTTTTTCAAGGAGAAAGTTTAGATCATCGATGTTTAAAAGCTTGCAGCTTACGTTTGGGTCGATGTTTCGAGGAACTGCAAGGTCAATGAGAAGTGGATCTCTTTGGCTCAGCATATTTTCTTTTATGACGTAGTTTGGGCTTTTTGTTGCAGAGATGATCCAGGAGAACTGATTTATTTTTTCAAGAGGCACAAATTCTACATCAAGCCCTCGGATGGATTGGCAGGCGCGGCTGCAAAAGAATATATCTTCAATCCCCTTATGCCGAAGAAATTGAGCAATTTTGCAATTGATTTGCGATGCGCCAATGAAGAGGGGCGCCGGCAGGTTATTTTGAAAATGCTCTTTTGCCTGCCAGTAGATGGCATGTTCAAGGTCTGGAAGATGCAGCTCTGAAAGATGGTTTCGGCGTATCTCTTTTGCGATTTTTAGGCTTTTTTGAAAGAGAAAGTGAAGGTCCTTGGAGAGGATGCGAAGCTTTCCAGCCTGCTCATAGGCATTTTTTACTTGGCCTTGGATCTCCGTTTCTGCCACGATTGCACTGTCGAGGCCTGCTGTTACTTTGGCAAGGTGCAAAAAGCAGTCGTAGCCAAAAAAGGTATAGAGCTTTTGGTCAAAATCTGTTTGCACTTCATCTTTGAGAATAGCAAGTATCTGCTCGTGATGCTGGGCAAGGCTTTCAGAGCAAAAGTAGAGCTCGCTTCTATTGCAGGTGGAAAGAAGCACAAAAGATGCGCTGCCTAAAGGGTTTTCGAGGCTAAATCTTCTGGCGCACGCCTTTGCGATTGTTTCCCTGAGCACAAGCGGTGCAGATTTGTGATTTATACCTACTACGCCAATGTGCATTAACTCTCACCTGTAATAAGAGTGCGAATAGCATCGATAGACTCTGTAAACAGTGGATTTGTGTTTGATGCGAGCACAAAGTCATCTGCCATTTTTGTATGCGTTTTTGAGTAGTGCTGGAAAGCTCTTGAGGACACAATCGGGCAGGCTATATAGCGGTTTTTATCTTCAAAGGTCTGCCGTGCATCATCTTGCGCTACGAGAAGTTCATGGAGCTTTTCTCCTGGGCGTATTCCCTTTATGTCGTATGAGGCCTCAGGTGCTATTGCCCTGCAAAGATCTACAATTTTTACGCTAGGGGATTTTGGAATAAAAATTTCTCCACCTACTGCATCTTTAGCAGACTGCAGAACAAATTCTACAGCTTGTGTAAGCGTAATCCAAAACCGTGTCATCCGGACATCTGTGATGGGAAGGGATTTATGGCCCTTTTGTATAAGTTCCTTCCAGTAGGGAAGCAGGCTTCCACGCGAACCGAGCACATTGCCGTAGCGAACCACAGAAAATGTTGGAAATCCCTTTTGTCCAACGTATGAGTTGCCAGAAACAAAAAGCTTATCGGAGCAGAGTTTTGTAGCTCCATAAAGATTTACTGGGTTTACTGCTTTATCAGTAGAGAGCGCAATTACCTTTTCTACTCCTACATCTATAGCCGCATCGATGATATTCATTGCGCCTGTAACGTTAGTCTTTACAAACTCACTTGGGTTATATTCTGCAGCAGGAACTTGTTTGAGGGCTGCAGCGTGGATGACAATATTTACCTCTGAAAAAGCCCTTTCAAGCCTATCTTTATCGCGCACATCGCCAAGAAAAAAGCGAGCTTTGCTGCTCGAATAAATGGGGTCGGATTCTTTCATTTGCCACTGCTTCCATTCATCGCGGCTAAAGATGATGACTTTGTTGCAGAGGTCTTTTTTGAGGAGGTAGTATGCACAAGCTGTGCCAAAGCTGCCTGTGCCGCCGGTGATTAAGATATTCTTGTTTCGAAAGTAGTCCATGTGGTGTCAGTTTTCCTTTTTGCCGAGTTATATCAGGATGGGGAAATATCGTCTACCCAATCCGAGACCGAGACCGAGTCCGTGACCGTGACCGATGCTTTAAAGTTAATTTGGTCAACCATCGGTAACCGACACGGACTCGGACTCGGTCTCCGATGGTTGAGAATATACCCAATTTCTGCTACTCTACAGACATTATGGCAAAAAAATACGACGAAACAGCAGTACAGACACTCGATGCTATAGCCCATATTCGCCTAAGATCTGGTATGTATATTGGACGCCTTGGCGATGGCTCGCATCCAGATGATGGCATATACATTCTTTTAAAAGAAGTTATTGATAACAGTATCGACGAATTTATCATGAACCACGGTTCAGAGATAGAGGTTGAGGTAGATGCAGCAAGCGGTAAAGTATCCATTCGAGATTACGGCCGAGGCATTCCACTTGGAAAAGTTGTTGAGTGCGTGAGCCGCATGAATACAGGCGCAAAGTACAACGACGATGTTTTTCAATTTTCAGTTGGCTTGAACGGCGTCGGTTTGAAGGCTGTAAATGCGTTATCTCATCATTTTTTAGTCCGCTCAGTTCGAGAGGGTAAGTTTTTTGAAGCTACTTTTGTTAAAGGCGTTGAGACAAAAACTCGCGATGGCAAATCTAGCGAAAAATCTGGCACCTACATCGAATTTATTGCAGATCCAGAGATTTTTAAGAATTTTCGCTATAACATCGACATGATCGAAAAGAGGATCTGGCACTACGCCTACCTCAATTCTGGCCTTAAAATTATCTTCAATGGAGCGCCATATCAATCAAAAAATGGCCTGCTAGATCTTATCAATAGTGAAGTGAAGGAAGAGAGGCTTTATGAGCCCCTCCATTTTCGGTCAAAATCTTTAGAATTTGCCTTTTTGCACACTGCCCATTATGGCGAAAACTACTTTTCCTTCGTAAATGGCCAGTATACATCAGATGGTGGAACGCACCTTCAAGGTTTTCGAGACGGCTTTGCAAAGGCAGTATGCGAGTATGCAAAGAAGAGCTTTCAGAGTGTAGACATTAGGGAAGGTCTCCTTGGTGCACTTCTTGTTCGCGTAAAGGATCCAGTTTTTGAATCGCAGACAAAAAACAAGCTCTCTAACGCTGATCTTAAATCTGAAGTTGCGCAAGGTGTGAAGGCGGCAGTTCTTGACCTCCTCTACAAAAATCCAGAAGTTGCTAATAAGATCATCGAGCGCACAGCCTTTAATGAAAAATTACGAAAAGAACTTTCTGCTGTACGCAAAGAAGCAAAAGAGAAGCAAAAAAAGATCTTTCTAAAGATCCCAAAACTTCGCGACTGCAAATACCACCTGCATGAAGATGTGCCAGAAGGGGAAAACTCAATGATTTTTCTCACAGAGGGTGACTCGGCAGGAGCATCTATTGTAGCATCAAGGGATCCCCTCCGACAGGCTGTTTTTCCGCTTCGTGGAAAGCCTCTTAACGTCTTTGGCATGAAGCTTGATCAGCTCTATAAAAATGAAGAGATGTTCAATCTGATGTCTGCGCTTAATATCGAAAATGGTATTGAGGGCCTTCGTTATAATAAGGTGGTAATTGCAACAGATGCCGACGTTGACGGTATGCACATTCGCAACCTGTTAATTACGTTCTTTTTAACCTACTTTGAGAGCCTTGTCCTTAACGGCCATCTCTATCTTCTCGAGACACCGCTCTTTAAAGTACGTCACAAAGATAAATCAAGCTATTACTACACAGAAGCAGAAAAAAATCAGGCTATAGCAAAGCTTCCCAAACAGGTAGAGATCACCCGCTTTAAAGGCCTTGGAGAGATCTCTCCAAATGAGTTTGGCCAGTTTATTGGCGAAGATATCCGCCTTCTTTCTGTCACAGTCGGCCATTTGGCTGATATCCACCCCACGTTAGAGTTTTATATGGGTAAAAATACGCCAGAGCGTAAAAATTTTATCATGCAACACCTTGTTCACGAAGAGTAGGAGAC
>CAYWZU010000033.1:19257-25634 GCA_964462925.1 uncultured bacterium | reverse complement strand
GTACCCACAAGCGTTTGGTTGATATCCTCAACCCAACCGGCAAAACTATCGACGCACTCAAGACATTGACCCTGCCAGCAGGTGTCGACATCAAGATCCGCGCCGCATAAGTTTAAGCCTAAAGCTGCTTACCCGATAGCCTCATTGTTCTCACGAACAATGAGGCTATTTTTTTGGAGTGCAGCGATTCTTCGCCGCTCTTAATTTAATCACCGCGATAAAGACCCACTTTACTCAATTTCCCTGGAATTTGCTTTAAGTTATTAAGTAAAGATGTATCTGGTGAAGAAGGAGAAACATATGGTTCCTCACGTGTAGAGATTTTGTGGTAAAGAGCACCGGCTGTAATGGCTAATTTTACTAGATTTTCAGAACCTACTGCTTTACAAAGAGGCGCTAAAACAGGAACCTGTCCCAGAGATTCATCAAGAACGCTATAAAGAGTCTTTGTAACCCCTGTTGTATTTAGCAGATTCAATGCTCCATTTGCTAATAAGCCCAAACCTAAACCCTTAATCACAGCTGATACTGGGTGACGATCAACATAGTAAAAAGGCCGTATGTGACGAGTTTCCCCTTCTAAAGTAAGGCCAAAAAAATGTGTTACTTGTAATGTCACGGTATAAGAACCCCAACTCATCTATTCCTCCTAAAAATTATTATATAAGAAATAAATTTATCAAATTTTTAATTTATAGTCAATTTGTTTAACCCCAACACTTTTATTTGAATAATATCATCTAATTATATATAATTTTGTTTTTTATAATAATTAGGAGAAATTATGGACGCAACGAGTACAAAGATTTGGGGAATCTCGGAAGGACCACAACCAGGATGGCCATGTGAAAGAGGCCTCAATCTTGTAGGTCAAAAGCATGAGTGGCAAAATGATGTCTCTCTCACAACTCAAGGTGGGACGCCTAATAATGGAAACATCAAAAACTGGGTTGCTCCTGGTAAAATTTTAGCAGACCTTGGCTGTGGAACAGGTCAATTTGCGAGTGAATTAAAACAAGCAATGCCAAATATCCATATTATCGCTGCAGGTGTTCATAATGTAGATCCAGAGTTTGTTGGAAGCATGAACGCACTCTTTTATGGAAAAATACCGACACAAACAGAAATGCTTAAAGAATACACCGGCCAGTGCCAAGCTGTCGTAGAAACATATGGCCCTACTACCTATGATCATCCCACAAAATCAATGGCCTATGCCTTGCATCTTCTCGAGGCGCATGGAACGTATTCTTGCGTAAGTTCTACTGTTAATAAAGATATACCGCATTCTGTTTTTGGATCTGCTCAACACTTTCACTCTGTAATTAAACCATTTTTTGAAAGACGATTTAAAGTGATTGTATCCTTTGTAGAGACCCGCATTCAATCGGATGTAACACCTGGTCTTCGAATGACAGACTTTATCACGAGGATGAGAAGCCCTGGCCATAACTTTGTAGGAATCGAAGATTTTGAAGAAACCTGCAGGCTTTTAGATAAGGAAGTTGGCATTCCTAGAATCCGAAATATCACCTGGGTCGAAGATGGAAAAAACTTCTCAATACGGCAGGTAGTTTGGCCAAAAGATCCGGTTATTGAAAAAGGCGAAGACTTTGAGACTCTTCCTCGATTCGACATTGATTTAAAATAATTATTTGCAAATAATAGAGAATGTGTTATAATATTTTCTATGATGCAAATAGAATCTAAAGTCTATGGCAATTCCTTCGGTCCTCAGCCCCTTTGGCCAAACAAAAGGGGCATTGAGGAAATTGGGGAACTTCATGAAGTAAATACAGATGAATCCCTAAAATTTTCCCCAAATATAAAAAACTGGGACGAAATTCTCGAACAAAATGCAACAGTCGTAGACTGGGGATGTGGAGAAGGGGTATTTGCCAGCGAATTAAAAGCAAAACGCCCTGATATTTCCCTAGTTGGTGTTTCTATGCATGATGTAGGTACAGAAGCGCTAGCAAAGGGAGTTTTTTCCTCAGTTTATTATGGAGAAATGCCCAAAAGCCTTACCTTTCTCGAGCACTGGAAAGGTCGTATCACAGCTATGGTTGATACTTATGGTCCAATGAGCTGGATGGATAATCCAGTAGAGGGCCTTATCTATGCTGCACTTTGCTTAAAAAAGGACGGTGTTTTTAGTAGCATTACCTCAGAAACCCGAAAGGATAGATCGCAGTCTGTCTTTGGAGATGAACCACAGTGGGCTAGAATTAAAAAATTTATGAGAGATCATCTAAAGACTCACCTCGTAATCTGTCCCTCTAAGATCAAATCTCAGGTATTTCAGGGCACAATTCAGCGCGACTACATTGTCAAATTACATAAATTCGACACCGTTCACTATTCAGCATCAGAATTTCAAGACCTTTGCCTAAAAGCAGCAAAAGAACTCGGCACCCCAAAACAAGGCGAAATCTGGTGGAAGCCAAACCAAGACAACTGCCCCCTCGCTATTCGCCGAAAAAACTGGTCCTTCGCCGCGTAATCTTAAACATAGTTTCTCCTAGTGATAATCAACAACGGTTACGGACTCGGTCACGGTCTCGATAGATTGCTAACCGCCGATAAATTGGATTGGACTCGTGACTTCTTCTTTTATTTCTTTGTGGATGACTTTGTCGTTTTCGACGGTGAGGATGTAGCGGCGGAAGAGCTCGCGCTTATCGCCGATTTGCAGGCGCTCTAGGTAGATGTAGTGCTGCTTGTGGGGGCTTACTTCTTGAACTTCGTAGGGACGGCCAAGCTGGACCTGGACATCAGAGATTTTTTCGCCGATGGCTACACGGTTATAGTCATCGTAGGTCATGTATTTGCTAGCTTGGCAGGATACACAGAGTAAAAACAATACTATTATTTTATTCTTCATCTTTTTCCTCGGTTAATTCTTGCGCTTTCCAGAGCTTTCCAGAAATTTTAGTTCTTGCCCCATCGCCTGAGAGATATTCAGCATGCATGGCATATTCATCGGACTGCACTTTTTCATATACTTCGTAGCCTTCAAAGCTTCCTTTACTCCGAAACTCCCAAGCCACAAGATTTTCCTCTATCACACCGGCTCCGCTAAAGACGCCTAAAATCTCGTTTTGCAAGACAATATCAAAAGATCCCTTATCTAAAGGGCGAATCGTAAAGATATTTACCATCCTATCACCGCCGATTATCTCTACAGTCTGGGTGCACTGGAAGGTATCTTCATCTGGACGAGCACATGTCCACTTGGTGCGAAAATACAAAAGTTCTGGGCTTATGCTAAAGCTCACCTGCCCGGTGCCAAGCCAATCGCCTGGTGCAAAGAGAAAGTGCTTACTCATTAAAACATAAACCTCCGGCTATATATACTCTGTAAAATTCCAAGTGCCATCATTGTGCTTAGTACACTAGATCCCCCATAGCTGACAAGTACTAAAGGAACTCCAGTGATAGGAAGTATCCCGCACATCATGCCGATATTTACCGTAATATGGACTGCCAAAAAGACAGAAATTCCAGCTGCAAGCAGCCTGCCAAAAGGGTCCTTTGCAACTGCTGCCACCTGAAAACTGCAGTAAATAAGCCCATAAAAAACTAAAAGCAAAAAAACGAGCCCTAGAAAGCCAAATTCTTCACCAAAGGCAGGAAATGCAGAATCTGTATAGGGAAAAGGAAGCGATCCTCCCTTTGCATACTGGCTCTCCTTAAAGCCGGTGCCCGTCATGCCCCCCACAGCGCAGGCAGTTGCTGCGGCTTTTTGGTGGTGAGTATTGGGGTTTAGCCTCTCATACTGGTATTCTTTAATGACCTTTAAGAAATAGGGCCTTGCCTCTTCGTGCGAGACAAGCCCTGAAAAAAAGAGAAAGACAACACCAAAGGCAAGTACTGAAAAAACAAGCATAGTGCGAATGAGCCAGGGAGCAATGTCTCCAAAATAAAAAATCACAAGGGTCATCGGATAGAGTATTAAGGCCGTTCCAAGATCCGGCTGTTTTAAAATCAATAAGAAGGGAATGGAAAAAATAAGAAGACCCCCAAGTGCTGTTAAAAGGCTTCTCGATTGCCCTCCACGCCGCTCTAAAAACCAGCTGAGGGCAATTACAAGAGCAAGTTTTGCGTATTCTGATGGCTGAAAATTGTGAGAAATAATAGGGATGCGATACCAGCGATGCACATTTTGTATAGATTCAGTGAAAAAAAGCCCTATTAAAGAAATAACGCTTGCAACATACAAAATCCACGCCCACTCGCGAAGTTTATTGTAATCAAATCCCGCAAAGAATAAAAAGACTAACCAGCCAATAGCGAACCACTGCACTTGAGTCTTTACCATCGGCGTAAAAAAGGGCTCTTCTGTATAGTCGCTTGTTAGACCAGTAGAATAAGAAGAGATAATGAGGCAGCTTACTGCCATAAGTATAAGAATGGCAAAAACTGCTCTAAAGTCAATTCTGGTTAAATATTTACTTGACCACATGGAGCACCATGAAAATTCGATACCATCATCTAGCGACTGTTACTTCAACTAATTCCTGGGCAAAGGAGCACTCGCGTGAGTGTCACCCCGGAGAGATCCTTGTAGTCACAGCAGATGAGCAGACCCATGGAAGGGGCCGCTATATGCGTGCATGGCACTCTCCAAAGGGACAAAATTTAACCCTCAGCCTTGCCTTTTTTCTCGATGATCCTAATGTTACACCTTTTGCCATCTGCCAACTTGCCTCTCTAACACTCTTAGAATTTTTAGAGATCCATGGCATCACTGCCAAGATAAAATGGCCAAATGATCTTCTTGTACATGGCAAAAAAATCGTAGGCGTTCTTACAGAGCGTACAGAAGAGCGCGGCATGCCCTTTATTGTGCTAGGAATTGGGCTGAATGTCAATATGAATGCTGAAGAGCTTTCACAAATACCGCAAGCTGCAACATCGATGTTTGTAGAAAAAAACAAAACCTTCCCGCTTGAGCAGATAAAAGAGTTTTACGTAAGGCTTTTTCTAAATCGCTTTGAGGAAGCCAAAAAAAGCGGCTTTAAAGATGTCTGGAGCCACTGGCAAAAGAGCTTGCAGTGGATGCTTGAGCAGCCTGTGCTCATCCAAACCACACAAAAACGCCTGCAAGGCAAAGTTGTCGCGTTAGAAAGTGATGGAAGCCTTCTCCTAGAAGGGCCAGATGGTATAAAACATACAATCAATAGCGCAGATGTGAACTTATGAACGAACTTATGACTGATCTTACAGCACAATTTGGAAAGCTTAGACTAACTGCAACTCAAGGCGCACAGGCGATTAGGCAGTGGAGCCCAGTCGATAACACTGTAGTTATCTTTATGAACGCCATGGATGCTGTAGCACAAAAGGTCTACGGCCCTCTTTTTGATCCTAAAAGGCTTAAAACCTATAAACAAATTGCTCGCGAAGAAGAGCTCCGCAGGATGAAAGAACAAGCTGCCCCTGACAGCACATGTCATAGTTTTTGCCGGGTGACAGCTATGTTTGTAGATGAGCTTGCAAAGCAAGTTTTTGCAGAAAACCTTGCGCTCTTGCCGGCAAAGGTTGAAGACTGGGCGCACTTTAAAATGTGTCTTGGGCTCCCCTATTATACGGGCTATTTGATTGAATATGCCTACATTCAGATGCAAAGAAGGCGCGATGTTCGCGGAGAGCTTATTGATTCTGAGAGAGGAAAAACGCTTCAGAGATTTTACGGCAGACTTCGCGCTAAAGTAGCCGATTCCCTTCTTGATAAGGCAGTCGTTGAAGTTTTTGTAAGCTTCGAACATGCCCTTTGGAAAGTCTGCCTTAAGGCAAAAGAGATGGAAGAAAGACCTCAGGGAGAAAAGGTAATTCCACCACTTTTTGGCTCAGTTCTTAAAGCTTTAGCGCCCTTATTAAAATCTCAAAGTGTTACTATAGAGACTTTGAAAGCGCAAGCAAAAATAGATGCCTTAAGCCGAGAAGAAGCCCTCATCTGCTGCATTGTCGATTGCAAAAGAAAAGGCCTACTACCTCCAAATCTTCCAGATCCTGATAAGGTTCGACTCGGCGTAGAAAACCTTCATCAAGAGCTCGATAGTGCACTTCACTCCTACCTAAGCCGTGTTGTCGAAACACTCCTTGATAAACACGTCTCTCTTGGCGGCCTCACTAAAGTTCTCTATGCGCTAGAAGGGAAGCATTTTCTCAAGGAGACAGCGACCTCATTTCTTGTTAAGTTTGTGATGGAACAATTTCTTGATCCAGACCAATTTGCAGTTTTGCTGCTTAGCGCCGCTCGCGTAGAAACAATGCCTCTAGAAAAACAAGGTTTTGGCCCTGGCAGTCCAGAAGTAGTTTGGGAATTTGGCCAAAAATTCTTTGCCCATGTGCTAGCGCCAGATTTTAAACCG
>CAYWZU010000033.1:0-19157 GCA_964462925.1 uncultured bacterium | reverse complement strand
GATCCTCTCTTTAACCATCTTGCAGAAAAAGTAGTGGAACTCATCTACCATCCGGCATGGAGAATTTTTCTCTTGCAAGCACTCCATACAACAATCGAGGAAGAAGTATTTGATAAGAAAACAAAAACTACTGAAAGAGAAGTGCAGCAAAACTTTGAAACTATCGCCCACTTTTTCTTTTCTCATTTAGCACCGCCATCTATGCAGCAAACAGTTGGAAATTGGGCTACCTACTTTACAGGCGAGCAGGCCTTTCAAAAGTTTAAAGCAGCGGTAACAAGGCGCCCTCAGGAATCAATGCTTGAAAAACGCCTTCCCCTTATACAGTCTGTTGTCGAAGAATATCTTCTCTATGTACGACTTACGCGAATCATGCGAAATCTCGGGGTCGAAGTTGAGGGCGATTCTAAATTCTGGGAATTCTATATCCGGGAATACCTCAACAAATATGTAGCCCTGCATCCAAACACCGAAAATGCACGAGAAGAATGCGTACGATATCTTGTCTCATGTGAAGGCAGCACTCTTATCGCCGCCCTTTCCGAACTGCCAAAGTAATCATTTTTTTCGTTACCTAAAATATTTCCAAATGTAGACTTCTGGGAACCGAGGCTGATCAAAGATCGTGCCCCGTAGAAACGGCCCTCTTAGAAACCCAGAAAACTAAAAAGGATAGTTCAATATGAAACTAAAAAAACTTTTTTTTTGGCTTTACCGCCATGCTGGCACTCGTTGTAGGCATGCAGCAGCCGCTCTTAGCTGCAAAGCTCGTGAAAGAAAAAAATCGTGCACATTCCTCATCTTCATCCGATTGTCGCAAAACAAAAAAATGCTGCAAAAAGGTGCTGGAAGAGCTTGATGATATTGCTCGCTTTGTGCAGCAAGACTACGTCCTAGATACCAATACCAACCTCATTGTCCAGGAAATAAACCAGACAACCAAAGACGATTTGGCAATAGACGAGCAAATTTTGGCACTAGATACAGAAATCAAAAGTATAACCCAGGAAATTCTAGACGAAACAGGATCCGCAATTTATCAAGCTGATATTGATGCTGGGGACGGCACACTTACGCTAACAGAATCGGGTAAATACTGTATCGCAGAAAACCTTGTTGGAACCATTGCAGTTGGCACCAACTGCATCTGCATAGATTTATGCTGTCACACAGTTGATGCTGATGGGGCACCGAGTGCTTTTGTTGCAACAGGTATGGAAGGCTTAAAGATTTACAATGGATGCATTACCGGTTCGACGACGGCAGCAATTTCTATTGCAAATTATACTGGGGTGGAGCTCCATGATTTGCTCATTCACGATTATACAATGGATGGTATCTTTGTAGACCCGTCAAACGACGTTTCTGTACATGATATAAATTTTGTAAGTAACAACACAGGTGAGCGCGCGCTTCACTTCAACCAAGTGAATAATTTTGCTGTATCTCGCTGCAATGCAAGTGGCTTTTTGAGTACTATTGGCTCCATTCTGGAACTTAATAGCTGCACCAACGGCATAGTACAAGATGTTAATGTAACAAACAATACTAAAACAGTAGCAGTTTCAAATAGCAGCAATCAGCAAAAGTCCTTTGCAAGTGTAAATACTTCTAATAGCATTGATTTCTTGCGTGTGAAAGTGAACATGAACACCAATACTACGCAAGTAGCTAATGGTTACACAGCGCTAGGATTCTTTAATTCTCCAAATTGTACAATTCGCAATTGCGAAACAAACAATAACACAAACACCGCAACAAGTCTTGTTAGCTTTGACCAAATATTAGCTACGTTAAACTGCGATAATATAAGAATAATTGACTCTGAAGTTAATTACAATTCAAGCACTGCAGCAATTAATAGAATGGCAGGCTGTTATGTCTTTAACTCATTTGGAGCTCAATTAGATGGCGTACAAGCGAATTTCAATTCGGTAAGTGAATTCTCCATAAACCCTACAAGATCTAATGCCTTGAATGCAATCTATGTAACCGGCCCTTCCATTATCGGAAGCACATCAAAAGATCTAAGCATGAGAAACTGTCAAGCTCATAGGAATAGCGTGGCAAGTAGTGGGGCTCCAGTAAGAACAGCAACAAACTTCGCATATATTGCTGGTATCCATGTGGATTCTCAGGACAGCGCTCTTGATAATTGTCATGCAAGCAACAATACCATGGGTGATAATAATCCATTTACGGACGTCGAGGGGATTGAACTCGGAGGAAATACTCCAGGCGGTGTTTTATCAAATTCGAGTGCTAGTTTTAACACCGGCGGCGAGGAAGCATACGGTATTACGTTTAATTTTGCTACCGTTCCAGGACTCATAACTGGAGGAAGAGCTCTGATTAATTGCGAGGCTTCATATAATGGCAATTACGGTTTAAATATTAATTTTCCAAATTCTGCTGCAGCAAATGGTGCACTTGATTTTGTTATCCGTGATAGTATCTTTATAGGAAATGGAGGCAATTTCGGACCAGCTGCCGGAATCTATCTGCGCCAACTAGGCCTAGGCATCAAGAACGTTCTAATAAAAGGATGTCAAATTTTTGACACGAACTCCACTGCTACCACCAATGGTGATGCAACGGGAATTTTTGTGGCAAAAGGAAACAATGTTGTAATTGAAGATACTGAAGTATATACTACAAACTCAAGCACAGGCGCTGGGCATGGCATTCTCTTCAACACCGTTCAAGACTCCAAAGTTATCAATACAGAGCTTCACGGCAATAAAAACAACGGCGTTAAGTTTGTTGGCACTAACAACAATAATGCTATTATCGAAAGCATAGCTATTGATAACGGCGCAAATGGTTTTGAGCTCTCTACTGCAACCACAAACAGCTTAGTAAAAAATAGCCTTGCATTATCAAATGCCGGCACTGGATTTGTGGATGCTACAGCATTCCAAAATGCGTGGCTCGGCAATCAAGCACAAAACAACACTGTTGCTGGATATTCTGGCATTGCAGCCGGCAATATCTCTACATACTCAAAAGCAACAGGAGCATATGCCGGAGGCTCTGCGCCTAATATTTACTGCACAACAAACCTTCTTATTACTCCATAAAAAAGAAGGTTAGCCCCCCTGCCCAACTGACAAAAGTTCACTTGGGCAGGGGCTCTCATTTCTTAAATGCAAATCCAAAAGTCATAACCGAACAGCAAAAGAGGTTAACTCCAGTCCTTCGAAAGTACTATTAGAAAAACGACGCCTTTAATTTCCAATATTTATTTTAAACTCTTGTTCCATCTAGAGTAATCGTGGTAATTGTGATATCATATAAAAGGGTACAGACAAGATATTGCGCTCAAAGGAAAGCGGGGCCTCAGATATTTTTACGCCAATATTTGCGGGTTTTGTCGCTAAAAATTGGTGCAATGACCGCAGCGAGCCGCTCTTTCCTGCCTTGACTTCTATAGGTATCATCTTACCTGATAGGCTTACAAGAAAATCCACTTCAGCGCTACTTCCCTTTTTATCTCGCTGCCAGAAAAAGAGATGCTTTTCTAAATATGGATCTGTGTAGACTAAAAGCTCTTGGGCAACAAACTGTTCAGCAAGCGCTCCTCTATGTATATCTGCAAGAGGCGTGATAAGATCATTTGTATCAATTTCAAGTGCATACTGAAGCAGACCTATATCGAGAAAGAATACCTTAAATTTGCTACTATCAACTTGAGCCCTGAGAGGAAGACCGTTCGCATCTGTGTCTGAAACCTTGTGAATAAGTCTTGCTAATTCTAGTTTATGCAAAGCTATCTTATAGTCGCGGGCTGGGTTTGCAGAATTCGTATCAATCTTACTATATTTGAAATGCTGGCCAACAAATTCTGGAATTTGATCAAAGAGAACATGCAAATTTTTATATTGTTGCTTTTTTGAGTACTTTGCAAGGTCAAGTCGATAAAGATCGAGAATAGCACTTTGTGCATGCTGACAATCAAGAAAGGAAGATTTTTGCGAAAATTTTGCAACGATACGAGGCATGCCTCCGATAAAAAAGAAGTCTCTCACAAATCGCAAAAGATGAGCATGTATTGCCTCTGGAACTGGATTTTGTAACGATGCTGACTCTATGATACTGTGCAAGCCCGATTGACCTATAGCATAGAGAAATTCTATAAAAGATAATGGCATCATATTGCAAAATTGGACGCGGCCTACAGGAAATGAAACCTCTTTTTCATCCTCTAGAACAAATTCCAAAAATGACCCTGCCGCAATAACATGGAGCTCAGGCAGTTTTTCGCGAAAATATCGAAGCGACTTTAAAGCGGGTACGCACAGCTGAATTTCATCAAGAAAAAGTAGTGTCTTGCCTGGAGTAATTTCTTGATTCGTAAGACTTTCAAGTGTTCGTAAAATCCGAGGCATTTCAAATGTTTCAAACGCGGATGCAAGGACAGCTGATTCTTCAAAATTGACAACCACTGTATTAGAAAAATTTTCCTTTCCAAATTGTTCTACAGTATAGCTCTTACCAACCTGCCTTGCACCACGCAGGATAAGTGGCAATCTATCACTAGTATTTTTCCAAGCAATAAGATTTTGTTCAATAAAGCGCTTCATAGGTCGATCAGCTCCCTTGTTGTATTTATGTATATAATATGGGGGGTATTTTCGTCAATTTTGTATAGAATACTAGGGGTGTTTTATACAAGATCTAAATAGGCACAAAATAGACTAGTCCGACCTAGAATTTTCTTTTTGAGGCTCAATTCTTTTTGTTTAGAAGAATGAAGGAAGCCATATCGTAGATAAAGTTCACATCGCAGACTCTGCAGGTATGACCATGGCCACGGGGTTCAGGAATGGTAAGTTTGAGTGTTTGATCCCCTGTTCTATTTGCAAGGAGGGAGCAGATGGCTTGTTTTGCAAGGGCGCTTACCTCTTCATGCGTTTTAAGATCATCGAGGGGATGAGACATCTTTTTACAGGCAGCTTCGATGACAGCTTCTGCAACTATTCCATCTACAACCTTCGAGTTTTTTGACTCTTCTGCACGATCGAGTTGGAGCGCGATTTCTGAACGAATGCCGAAAAATTTTGCCAAAAAGGGCTTTGTGTTTGTCTCGAGAACCTCTTGTTTTACCTCTTCTTTAATCACCTCTCGAGTCTCCTCATCAATCTGCACTCCTTGAAGGGTATGGTAGAGCTTGCCATGGAGGTAGGCTTGTCGGCAGAGCTCGCCAAAGGCTTCTTTATATCCTTTTTGCAAAAAAGGAATAAAACGACCCCTTGTAAACGAGGAGAGCGCCTCTTCTATCTGCTGATAGCTGAGGTGATGGATCCAATCGGGGATGAGGGATGCTAAACTATGCATCTCCCAGAAGCTTAACCCTTTAGAGTAATTTTTCGCACGCTCGATGAGTGAAAGAAATGTACCAAATTTTTGTTCTTTAGACTCTGGCTCATAAGGGGTGATACTACCCTGTACGCTGTCTATCGCGCTATGCATAGGGGATCCTCAAATTAATAGGTATACCTTACTAATAGTTTATTTTTAAATTATTGTCTATAGCTCTTTTATCGAGATCGTGATTGAGAGTAAGAGCTTTAGAGATTCGGGATCACATCCAGGTCAGGACTTACTTTAGCTCTAAGGATTTGTTGGATGAAGGAGAGGGTAGCTCCTGTTGCTGAAAAGCATGAGGTGCAGCTTCCTTGGTAGGCAATTATGACCTCTTTGTCATTAAGGAGGTTAAGGACTTCAACGCCGCCAGCATCAAGTTCAATATAGGGACGGATTTCTTTAGCAATAACTTCTTCAATAACAGCAAGTTTTTGTTTGATTGAAAGCTCTTTCCAGCCTGGATAGCCGCCTTCGACAATGGAAATCTCTCTATTTGTGATGGGAGGTGCGCTATAAGAGTCGCTAAGCGGGATGCCGCTACATGCATCAGATGCCTTATCGATGATATCGAGCACTCTGTTTAGAAGACTATAGGTCTCTTCAGGAAAGGCTGGCTGGTCACTTTTATCTCGGACGTGTCGGTCTAAAAGCTCTGCCGTTATCCTTCTTGCCTGGTCATAGTTTTTGCCGATAACAAGTTCTGATGCCACCTCTAATGCACCCACAAGCGCTGATGGGCCAAACACTTGAAAGCGGCTATCGATAATCACGCCATCTGTCTTATCTACGAGCCAGTAGAGCTTTATATGGCTATCGCTGCCAATCGCAAGATGCACACCTCGAGCCTCTGCATCTTTTTCAGTAAAAGAGCCTACGCAATAAGGATTTTCAATGCGAAGGATGAGCTTTCTGCTATACAGGCTCCAGTAAAAGGGGCGAACTTCTTGTAAAAAAGTCATAAAGCTAGCCTCCTGAGCTTTTTTACAGTCTCATTAATAATCGATAAAGCCCTCTCAAGCTCATGTTCCTGGGTATTTTTTGAGAGGCTACAGGTAAGATAGCCTTTTGACATATCCACGTAAAGTCCCTTGCGATAGAGGCAAAAGGCGAGCAGCTCAGGATCTATCCCTTCAAAATGAAGAGCGCTGATATGGGAAATCCGCTCTTCATCTTTGTAGAGTACGGTGCCATATTCTAAGCCGCTCTCAAAAAAATCTCTAAGGCGGGAAACTTCAGTCATGTAGAGGCTTTCAGTATCTTTTGCTAAAAATGCCGCTTCTCCAAGCCCCATGAAAAGAGGCGCATTAAAGGGAGCATCGTAGACTATCGGCCTAAGTGGAATCATCTTTTTTGCAAAAAGGCCGCCAGTCCCGCATGGAGCATCTATAGTGTGGCCGCTAAAGGTAAGTATATCAATCGGAAGAGCGCTAAAGCTAATAGGTATTTTACCGATAACATGAGTGGCATCGACATGCAGCCAAATTGCCCGCTCCTCGCAAACCTCAGCTATTTCTTCTAGCGGCTGCATGACTCCTGTACTCCCAGAGGCCCATGAGAGGCTTACCATGGCTGTTCGCGGCGAGATTGCATCGATCAATTCTTCTTTTGTGATAAAGCCTCGCGAGGAAGGAGCAATAAGCTTGAGTGCTGCCCCGTCATCTTCATAATTTACTAAAGAGAGCGCACTTTCCTCAGTAGCAAGGAAATGATTTCTTCCTTCATGTTTTGTGCGAAGGTGAAAAGCTGTACTTGCTGCTATTGATTCAGCCTCTTTGCCGCTTGAAGTAAAGACAAACTGGGCATCATCATCTGCTCCAAAGAGCTCTTGAATTCTCTTGTAGGAACTTTTTACGTGGGATACAAGTTCCTTATCAAATCGGCAAGGATGTTCAAAAAAGCTAATTGTTGCAGCGATGGCATTTTTTGAAGGAAGAGAGAGCGTTGTATAATCAAGATGGATACGCTCTGTCATACAACTTTTTTGCGTGAAAATCTGCCAGCTTGATATTCATAGATGAACGGATCACCAGTTGCAATCTCAAGCGATACCACCTGATCATCTGAGAGCCCTTCAATATCCTTTACGCAGGCCCTGAGAGAATTACCATGAGCAGAAATAAGCACATTCTTATTTGCCTCAAGCTGAGGAACAATTGCTCGTTCAAAGTAAGGAATCGTGCGCTTTGTTGTCATCTCTAAGCTTTCTCCCTCTGGAGGCTCTGTGCGAAAGCTTCTTCTCCAAAGTTTTACCTGCTCTTCCCCAAATGCATCCATGGTCTCTTTTTTATTAAGGCCTTGGAGTTTGCCATACATGCGCTCATTAAGGGCGTCATTGCAAAAGACAGGGATTGTTTCACCTTGAGCTTTTTCAGAATAGATATTTGCCCACGAAGCAAGATTGCCTTCTTGGTGGCGAATAACAGGTGTTTTACCGTCAGTACGTACAGACATTGCAAGCATTGCCGTCATTATCCCACGGATAAGGGTAGAGCAAAAAATAATGTCTATGGGGTAGTTTGCTAATCGTTTTCCAGCCTCGATAGATTCCTGAATCCCTTTTTCAGAGAGCGGAACATCAACCCAGCCGGTAAATAAATTTTTTTTATTCCACATGGACTCGCCATGTCGCAGTAAAATTAAATAGCTCATAGAAACAAAAATGCCACCTCAAGAAATTAAAGTCCAGTTTTGCTATACTTTTGGGTAATTCACCGCTCAAGGCACTCTATGCCTCTCGTGGTAAAAAAATTAATAAAAGGATTTTTTGTGGCTACCCAAAGACTTAGTAAGATTCTCGCCCAAGCAGGGATTGCCTCTAGACGTGCAGCTGAAGAGCTTATTTTCCAGGGAGAGGTTGCTGTTAATGGCAAAACCGTACTTGTCCCTCAAACTATGGTTGACATTGAAAAAGATGTTATAACATTTGATGGGCGAAAGATAAAATTAGAGCAAAAAATCTACCTCGTTTTGCATAAACCAGAAGGCTATATCTGCACGAATGCCCCCTGCAAAAAGCGAGCTATTGATCTCGTTGGTCCGATTAATGCACGCCTTTATACTGTAGGGCGCCTTGACAAGGACACCTCAGGACTCATCATTATTACAAATGACGGGCAATTTGCTAACAACGTCATGCATCCCTCAAAGCGCATCCAAAAAGAATACCTCGTGAAGGTAGATAAGGAAATCCAGCATGAGCACCTTGTCGCAATTTCAGATGGTATGTGGATAGAGGGATCCTATGTTAAGCCCCTCAGCGTAAATAAAGTTCGCAGAGGCACACTCAAAATCGTCGTTTGCGACGGAAGAAAAAGAGAAGTTCGCCGCCTTATGGAAAAGGCAGGCCTAGAAACCCTATCCCTTAAAAGAATCCGCATTGGCGGGCTTGTCCTTGGTACATTGCCAGAGGGCCATTCGCGAGACCTTACAGAACGTGAACGAAAGCTACTTCTTGAGGGCAGCAAAGATGAAAAACGAAAAAGTCCTTGATATTGAGCATGCAATAGAAGCAGTTCGCCTTTTTAAAGAGCAAAAAGGACAAGAGACTCACGCTCGGCTTCAAAAATCAGTAGACCTCATCAAAATGTATACGACCCTTTACAGCGACATGAAAAGGGGCACTGAAGAAGAGCAAAAGCTTGCTGAGCGCATTTTAGATGCTGCAAAGGGCTATAATGAAGAGATCGTACGTGAAAAAATAAGCACCTCAACTCTTTCTGGCATTATCAAGCGCTTTTTCTTACGCATGGCGGGTAAGCCCCGCCTTGAATTACTTGAAAAAAGCGAAATTCCTCTGCCCCAAAAGTATTCTACCGAAAAAATTAAAAGCGTTCTGATATCCATCCAAAAAAATACAGATGCAGCCCACGGAACCCCAAGACAAGAAGAATTAGACCTTTTTAGAACAAAAATTATCTCACTTCTCCAAGAGTACAAAGAAGTTCCATTTACCTTTGAAGAAGCAATTACCCTCGTTAAGAAAAGCCCAATCGATCATCTCTTTGAAACTGGCCGCTACCTCACACATGAAAGCATCGTTCACCTTAGCCAAAAAATCTCGCCTCTTCCTGGAGTTGAAGTAGAGGCTGTGGGAGCATTCCAGCGAGATATGTATCATAGACAGCTTGTAACTCCGTTAAAGGATACCTTCGAGCTTAAATGCGAAATCTTCCAAACGGGCTTTTGCCACCCTATACAGTACGTTGGGCTAGCTCTCCACGAGAAACTTTTTCCAAGTTGTATCCTAAGGCCAAGTATTTGCCCTAAATTTCAGCAGTTATTGCTAAAAAAACAGGAGATTGCAGCGGCTCTTTCTCCTGGCAATAGGCTCTATAATAAGGCAAAAGGGCTCATAAAACAAAAATGTGCAATTTTTAAAGAAATAAAACCGCAACTTGAACTCCTCAAGGCGCATACGGGCGAATATGTAGAGCTTGATGATACTTTTGAGACGTTTAGTCAAAAGGCAAGAAAGTTTGCACAAAATGCTTTTGGAACTCCTATTAGCCAGGTGCAGGAAGAGTGGCTTCTTTCGCATAACCAAAAAATCCTTTCTCACCCAGTAGAAGAATGCTCGAGAATTTATCTAGATACTGCAAAAAGAGGGCCGCTCTATAACGAAAAGAGCTCTGATGCCTTTATTCAAGCAGGCCTTAGCATTTATCTGATGCAGCTTTCTGAGCATCTTCACTTTTCGCCAATTCCTTTAGAATCATTTGCAAAAAAGGTACTTCTATCACTTATCCGCCAGCAACTTATCTTTATCTATGAACTAGAAGAGCTCACGCCAAACTTTCTCGGATCCCATCTTACAGATGTAATCCATCAAGAAATTGCGCTATTTACCGAAAAAGAGGCAAATGATAGGTTCACGAATGAGGCAAAATTCCTCACCGAAGAACTTATCAACTACTATAATGAGCGAAGCTTCTCATGATTTGTCGAGCAAGTATAGAATTAGGCTCTGGCTGCATACGTCTGCAAGTTGCTGAGGTGCATACTGGAGATGCCCGCATTGTCAACGTTCTCTACATCCAAACTGTCCATATTGAATTTGCAAGAGATCTTAAAATTGGAACGCTCGATCACTTTAGTGAAGAGATCATGGATGAAGCTGTGGCCATTCTCAAGACTTTCAAGGAAAAGGCTCTTTCCTTTTCTCCATACAGCATTATTGGCGTTGCGACAGAAGCGTTCCGAAGAAGCAAAAATGCAAATACGCTCATTAACAGAATCTTTGACGAGACGGGCGTTTTCATCAAAATTGCAACCCAAGAAGAGGAGGCCCGCTACGGCTTTTTTAATGCAAAGAGCCTCTCTAACATGCATCACAGCTCTTTTATGTCCTGGGATACGGGAGCTGCTAGCTTTCAAATAACATCTCATGAAGATCACTACCTCGGAAGCTTTGGCAGAGTTCCTGTTGAACACTACCTTATTGAGAACGTTCAGAAGAAAAATTTTGCAACCACGCATTCTGCAAACCCGGTGTCAAAAGATGAGGCGCTCGAGGTTATTGATTACATTCAAAAAAGCCTAAAGCCCCTCCCCAAAAAAATGCAGGATGGTTCCAAGCAGGTAATTGCGATAGGGGCTCACCCCAAACAAATTACCATGGGCTCAACCTATACCAAAGCCGATATTGAAGTTCACCTCATTAATAGTCTCGATAAGACAGACGCCGACTTTAATGACCCCGATGCAAAATTCATGGTCGTAGACCTCCTCCTCGCCTACAGCGTTATGAGCTCGCTCAATATCGATCAGGCAGTACGCTACTCGACAAAACTTGCAGGCAATACGTCTGGCCTTCTCATCCACCCAGAGCTTTGGGTTTAAAGGAAGTGACAAAAAGCTCCCTATTTTGACATCATCCTTCGCTAAACAAGGGGCTTACTATGGCTATATCTGACATTGGATACTACTTCAGAACACTCGGCAGTGATTTAGAACTCATTTTTAATAACGAAGTTGCACATGAAAAATCCAGGAATGAGCGGATTGGTTCTGTCGCCATGCGAATTATTGGAGGAGTAGTTGCTGTTGTCGCTACTGTACGTTTTGTTAGTACTGTTGTAACCTATACCACGGATCCTCTAAGCCCTCTTTGGATTATTTCTGCGATTTTCACAGCTATTATCGCCTATGATTGCATCAAGTTCGGTGACAATATGCGAAATAATGCCAACAAGCGAGATCTTGTTGAAGCAGGTCTTGCAGGGATAGGCTCTTTACTCTATAGCGTAGTAGTAAATGGCGAGCCTGATGTAGAATTTCAAAAAAAGCACGGCATTCCATACGCCTTTAGAGATACCCTAATTGCCCAGCATGTTGTAAAGTTTTTGAAGTAGACTTTTTTTATAGAGGAAGTTCTGCGGATAAAAGAAGCTTTGTATAGGGATGCTTTGGGTTTTCGAGCACCTCTAGGCATGGCCCCTGCTCTACAATCTTGCCATCTTTCATCACGATGATTTTGTCTGCAAGATGCTCAACTACTCGTATGTCATGCGAGATAAAGAGGTAGCTCATACCAAACTCTTCGTAGAGCTCAAGCAGTAGATTTAACACCTGCGCCTGAACCGAGATGTCGAGAGCTGAAACACACTCATCAAGAACTAAGAGACGCGGCTGGGTGATAAGGGCTCTTGCAATCGAAACCCTCTGCTGCTGGCCAATAGATAACTCATGGGGATAGCGGGTAAGGAGCTCTAGATCAAGCCTAACTTTTCGCATAAGGGACTCAATGTAAGAAAGCGGATCTTCTGACATCTGATGAAAGATCACAACTTCTTGAAGTGTATCTTTAATTGTCATACGGGGGTTTAGAGAGGATGCAGGATTTTGAAAGACAATCTGAAAAGAGCGCCTCAAAGGCCTAAGCTCCTCTTGCGAGCTCGTAGTAATGTCGACATTATCAAAAAGAATCTGTCCAGAGGTCGGCAGGCTTAGACGTACACACATTCTTGCAAGTGTTGTTTTGCCAGATCCCGATTCTCCAATTACACCAACAATCTCTTTTTCACCTATATCAAAGCTCACATCATCTACTGCTTTTATTTCGCCAATTCGGCGTCTTAAAAAGCCGCTTCTGATTGGAAAATGCATAGAAAGATTTTTGCAAGAAAGAAGCGGAGCAAAAGCTTTCATAGAGCACCTACAACCGGCAAAAGTTTTCGTCTATTTGATTTTTGAGGCAGGGCGCCAAGAAGCGCTTTTGTATAGGGATGCTCGGGATTATTCATAACAACATCTGTTTTTCCAGATTCTACAATCTCGCCGTGATACATCACACACACTCTATCTGCCATCTCCTTTACGACGCCAAAGTCATGGGTAATAAGAAGCATAGCGCCATGGTATTGCTTGAGGAGATTTAAAATATCCTTCTGGACAGTGAGATCTAAGGCGCTTGTAGGCTCATCTGCAATGAGGAGCTTTGGCTTAAGCGAAAGGCTCATCGCAATCATCACACGCTGCTTCATCCCTCCTGACAACTCGTGAGGATATACTTCGAAGGGGTTATGGAGATCTGAAAGCCCTACTGCTTGCAGGGCCTCTACTGTCTTTTGCTCTCTTTCTTGAGCTTCAAGATCTTCATGTATCTCAAACATTTCGCTTATCTGCTCGCCGACAGAAAAGATTGGGTTAAGGCTTGCTGCAGGATCCTGAAAGATCATTGATAGCTCTTTACCTCTGATATCTCGAAGCTGGCTGCTAGATAGATGTAAAAGCTCTTTAGACTCGAAATTAATACTGCCAGAGACATCAAATCCGTTTTTTTGAGAAAGAAGTCCCATAACAGCAAGTGCAGTCGTTGTCTTGCCAGAGCCTGATTCACCAACAAGTGCAAGCCTTTCTCCTGCCTTAATGCCAAAGGAAATTCCCTTCACAATAGGGCGTCCCTTCACAAAAACTGAGAGCTTGCTTGCTTCAAGTAAAGAAGAGTTATCCATTAATTACGAGCTCTAGTATTCTACATTTATTATGCTACACATACTTAACTTATTTGCACGCTCTCCCTTTGCACCGCTCCAGTCCCACATGGAAAAAGTAGATGCATGCGTACAGCTTCTTAAGCCGCTCTTTCAAAATCCAAAAGAAGTTGCTGCCCAAATTTCAGAAATCGAGCATCAGGCAGACCTTATAAAGAGCGACATACAAAACAATCTTCCATCTAACCTCTTTTTGGCAATCGACCGCAATACCTTTTTAACAATTTTAGAGCTTCAAGACTCTATCGCAGATAAAGTTGAAGATGTTGCCGTGCTGCTCTCGTTCAAAAAAATGTCACTTGAAGAACCCCTCAGTGGACCATTTGACCGTTTTTTAGCAAAAAATATTGAATGCTTTGAAGAGAGCCACAAAATTATTAAAGAACTACATGAACTTGTAGAATCTTCTTTTGGCGGCTCAGAAGCAGAAAGAGTCAAAGATATGTGCGATGAAGTCGCTTTCCTAGAACATGAAGCAGACTGCATCCAAAGGGAGCTTTTGACGCTTCTTTATAGCCAGGAAGATACGCTTTCTTATGGCACATTTATGCTTTGGAACAAGATCTTTGAAGCAACGGGTGCTATTTCTAATATTTCTGAACAGCTTGCAGACCAAATCCGAATGACTCTCGACGTGAAATGACAGAAACGATACTGATAATAAGCCTACTCATTGGATTTTATGCTGCATGGAACATTGGAGCAAACGATGTCTCAAATGCTATGGGAACATCTGTTGGCTCAAGAGCGCTTACTATCAGGCAAGCTGTTATCATAGCTGCTATTTTTGAATTTTGCGGCGCCCTTTTTTTTGGATCTCACGTCTCAGAAACCCTGCAGCAAGGCATAATCAAATCAAACACCTTTGCAGATGATCCCTCAATCTTAGTAGATGGCATGCTCTCTGCACTACTTGCCTCTGGTATTTGGCTGCAGCTTGCTACCTATTTTGGCCTCCCAGTCTCCACCACACATGCCATTGTTGGAGCTATTGTCGGATTTGGTGCTGTCGTTGGGGGAGTAGAAGCTATTTATTGGGATGAGGTATTTTCCATTGCAGGAAGCTGGGTCGTATCGCCTCTTCTTGGGGCCTTATGCGGCTTTGTGCTCTTTTCCATACTTCGAAAGCAAATATTTTATAGCAAAAGTCCTCTTAAGGCGACTATACGCGCTTTTCCCTGGATTGTAGCAGCACTTTTTATAATTTTTGCATTTGTCGGCCTCTGGAAAGGAGCCGGCATTATACACATTCTTGTAGGAGCTCTATTTTTAGGAATAGGAACCTTTTTCTTTTTGCGTATTAAAAAATTTACAGGAACTGGAATTCATGAAGAATTTCAAGTTGTTGAAAAACTTTTTGCATCCCTGCAGATCGTTACTGCCTGTCTTATGGCCTTTTCACATGGCGCAAATGATGTTGCCAATGCCATAGGCCCTCTCGCTGCTATAATAAATATTGTTGAGACAGGGAGCACTTCATTTTCCCCTCATATCCCGACATGGATACTTGCTCTAGGCGGCCTTGGCATAGTAGCCGGACTTGCAACATGGGGCTGGCGAGTTATCGAGACAATAGGCAAAAAAATTACAGAACTTACCCCAAGCCGCGGCTTTTCTGCCGAGTTTGCCGCAGCACTCACCGTGCTTTTAGCCTCACGATTTGGCTTTCCAATCTCAACTACGCACACGCTTGTTGGCGCAGTGCTAGGCGTCGGTCTCGCAGGCGGCATAGCCACCCTCAATCTTCGCATGATCAGGGACATCGCCCTTGCCTGGATCGTCACAATTCCAGCAGGAGCGCTACTTTCCATCCTCTGCTACTACCTCATTTCCTAAAGCGCTTCGCCATGCTTTTAAAGGACCAAAAGGACCAACGGGACATAAGGGACATAAAGGACAATAGATAGCCGTCCTTTATGTCCTTTTGGTCCCTTTGGTCCCTTATGTCCTTTAAAAGCATGGCGAAGCTTTCAGGGTTTTTTGTTGTAAAATTACCTCGTTTTTGAAAAGATATTTCTTTTTTGGTGTAGGTGAAATGGTAAAAGTAGTTGCAGGATCAGTAGTTTTTGATAAGGTTTCTAAATCTTATGGAGATATTAAAGCTGTAGATAATGTCTCTTTTGAAATAGAAAGCGGTCAGTTTTTTTCAATACTTGGTCCAAGCGGCTGCGGAAAAACAACGCTACTACGCCTCGTTGCCGGCTTTGAAAAACCAGATAGCGGCAAAATCCTCATCGATGGCCAAGATATTACAGGCCTTCCTCCAAATCAGCGCCCAGTAAATACCGTTTTTCAGCAGTATGCACTCTTTCCTCACCTGAGCGTTTGGGAAAATATTGCTTTCGGACTTCGGATTGCCGGAAGAAAAGAAGCTGAAATCGAAAGTGAAGTGACAAAGATGTTAAAGCTCATTCAACTTGAACATCTTGGCCACAAAAAACCAGACCAGATTAGCGGCGGGCAAAAGCAAAGGGTAGCTATTGCAAGAGCCCTCATCAATAAACCACGAGTTCTCTTGCTTGACGAGCCCCTCGCGGCACTTGATCTTAAGCTTAGACAGAAGATGCTTCTGGATCTAGATCTTATCCACGATGAAGTTGGCATTACCTTTATCTTTATTACGCACGATCAGACAGAAGCTATGGCAGTATCAGACAGAATTGCCGTACTTCATCACGGAAGCGTTGAGCAAATTGGCACCCCCATCCAGCTCTATGAATCCCCAAAAAGCAGCTTTGTTGCTGCCTTTATTGGAGATACTAACTTTTTTGATGGTAAAGTCGTAAGTAAAATTCAAAAAGACTACAGTCTTCTTGAGATGGAAAACTTTCCAAATATTATCTGCTTTAACGATAAGCAGCTTTTGGTTGGCGAACCTGTACATCTTAGTATCCGCCCAGAAAAAATCCGCATATCGCGTGAAAAACCTCAAAGCTTGCCAAATCAGAATCTCTTTTCCGGTATCATCGAAGATGTGGTCTACAAGGGCGATCACACTAAATTTTGGGTTCGGGTAGAGGGTCAAAGAATTGGCGTCTTCCAGCAGCACGGACGCTTTTTGCTCGATGAAAAGCCTCTTTCATGGAACGATGAGGTCTGGATCACATGGCATGCAGATGACGGCTTTATGCTCGAAAAGTACTCAAAAATTGAGCTTGAAAATGATGTAGTGCCTGAAGAGGATCCATTCGTGGAACTTCCCGAGGGCTCTAAAGAATGAGAAAGCATCTTCAAGAAATTGGAATTACCCTTCCCTCCTATGGCTGGCTTATTCTCTTTTTTCTTATCCCTACCATCTTAGTCTTTGCCTATGCGTTTCAAGGCGATGCTCTCTCATCTGTATTTGGATCTGAATATGGCATCATTTTTTGGCGAACTATTTGGCTAAGTGCTGTTACGACTATTGTCTGCCTTTCTCTTGCGCTGCCGCTTGGCTATTTTCTCGCACGAGCACAGCCAAAGATACAAAAGCTTTTTTTACTTTTAGTGATTATGCCCTTTTGGAGCAGCTTTCTTGTTCGCATTTTTGCCTGGAAAACTCTTTTACACCCAGAAGGTATGCTAAAAAAAATTCTCACCTTTTTACACATTATCGACCAAGACACCTTTTTGCTCTATAATCTTGGCACAGTACTTGTGGTGATGATCTATTCATACCTTCCCTTCGCTATTTTACCTATCTATGCTCAATCGGTTAAGTTTAACTATAGCCTTATTGAAGCAGCTCAAGACCTTGGCGCCACAGAAACCTCAGCCTTTTTCAAAATATTTCTCCCAGGAATTAGTAAAGGCATTCTGACAGCTGCTGTACTCGTATTTATCCCTGCAATTGGAGCCTACGTAATTCCAGATGTTGTTGGAGGCACGTCCACTGAGATGATCGGCAACAAAATCGCCCAAAGAATTTTTATAGATCGCAACCTTCCACAAGCGAGCGCGCTCTCTAGTGTGCTTTGCCTTGTGGTCCTCGTTCCAATAGCCGTTTCTGCCTATCTGCATAGGAGACAAACGAGATGAAAGAGAGGCGACTATCACTCATCCTTGCAGCATGCGTACTCTTTTTTCTCTACTTGCCTATTGTGGTGCTCATCGCAAATTCCTTTAATGAGTCGAGGTTTGGCGGAGTCTGGACTGGCTTTTCGCTCAAGTGGTATGAAAAGCTTTGGAATGAAAGAGCCATCTGGAGCGCGCTCACTAATTCTCTGATTATTGCATCCCTTTCAACAGTTGTTGCCACAATACTTGGCACACTTGCTGCACTTGCGCTCTATAAATATAAATCTCTTTTGCAAAAGACTCACTACGGGCTTATCTACATACCCCTTATTATCCCAGATATTTTAATGGGCGTAAGCCTCCTTCTCTTTTTTGTCTCACTCAAGTGGCAGCTTGGACTCGGCACTGTCTTTATTGCACACACTACCTTTTGCATAAGCTATGTGACGATGCTTGTTCGCGCCCGTCTTGATAACTTTGACCGCTCTTTAGTGGAAGCTGCCTACGATCTTGGCGCAAATGGTTGGGAAGTATTTTACCGGGTTATTATTCCCTACCTCTCTCCTGCCATTTTAGCTGGCGCTCTCCTTGCCTTTACGCTCTCGATAGATGACTTTGTTATTACCTTTTTTATCGTAGGACCGGGCGTTACGACGTTGCCGATTTATGTCTATAGCATGATTAAATTTGGCTCGCCGCCCCTCATCAATGCACTCTCCACGGTGCTTATTATAGTAACTTTTTTAATTGTTTGGTTCAGCCACCACCTAAGTGAGAAAAAATGAGATATTTCGCGCTTCTTTGCCTTTTGCTTGCCACATCCTGCGGCTCTAACAAAAATGAACTTCACGTCTACTGCTGGTCTGACTACATCAAGCCAGAAATTGTCGAGCGCTTTGAACAAGAGCATGACTGCCGAGTTGTAATAGATACCTTTGATTCAAATGAATCAATGTTTGCAAAGCTTAGGCTTGGCGGCGGAGGCTACGACATTGTCGTGCCAAGCAACTACTTTGTAGAGATTATGCAAAAGGCCGATATGCTGCAGCTGATAAATAAGGAAGCGCTTCCAAACCTCAAGTATATGAGCTCATCCCAAAATAAACTTGTAGATGAGATGACACTTAAGTACGGCGTTGCCTACATGATGACACCTACTGGTATAAGCTGGAGAAAGGATCGCCTTAAATCCTTTGATCCCACATGGAATGTCTTTGCAGATACAGCCCTTAAAGGCCGCATGACGATGCTCAATGACCCTCGAGAAGCAATAGGTGCAGCACTTAAATTTCATGGCTACAGCGTAAATACGGTAAATCCTGAAGAGCTTGCTGTTGCTAAGAAGCAGCTTCTTGAGTGGAAGGAGCAGCTTGCCAAATTTGAAAGCGAGCAGTATAAAAACGGCATTGCAAGCGGCGAATATATTGTCGTACAGGGCTATAGCGGCGACATCCTGCAGGTCATGCAAGAAAATAACGATGTCGATTTTGCCCTTCCAAAGGAGGGAACCACAACCTCAATTGACTTTTTGGTAATCCCCAAAAATGCCCAAAAAGTAGCCCTTGCCCACGAGTTCATCAACTACCTCTACGAACCATCTGTCGCCGCAGAAAACATGAACTTTACCTGCTACCTCTCGCCAAACACCAAAGCACTCGAACTGATCGATGACCGCCTCAAAACGCTCTTTGCATCATTCCTCGAAGACGAAACCCTGCAAAAGATCGAAGTCATACACGATCTAGGCGAAGATCAAGCCCTGTACAACAAACTCTGGGACGAAGTTAAGGCATCGAATTAAAA
>CAYWZU010000032.1:0-26746 GCA_964462925.1 uncultured bacterium | reverse complement strand
AGCATTTTATTTCGCATAATAGGGCAGATGCAAAGCAGCTAGAAGCTGAAGCCATCATTTTGAAAGAGCGCTTTAAGTTTCGAAGTTTTCTAAATGAAAAGCTCGTTAATATGGTTCCAAAGCATAGCGTCCATCTTCGCCGTCATATCCACGAGCAAAAAACCTTGGCCCCTGGCGGCAAGCAGCGAGACAACCAGGGCGTCTTCGTCTTTGAGTAGGGACTGTTATTGCTTGAACATGTGATGCTGGATAGATTAACCGAGAGTAAGGAACTGTAGCTAGCGGATTAGCTGGGATAAGAGCCGGCTGAATGAAGTTTCTGACTAAAATACTGCTTTACGGCCATTAACAAGACAAAACAGTCTCGCATAAAATCTGAGGAGTTGTAATACTGCAGGGTCAAAAAAGGCCGATCTATGCTCCTCCTTTCAAGCTCTCTAGAGGTGACTAATACATCTGCTAGTGGTGTAACTCCTTCATTATCTTCTTCGTTCTTTCATATAGGTGAAAAGCTCCATGAGCTATGCAGCAGCCTCAAGGCGAAGCTTGCTGGAAGATTTGTTACCAAAGAGACTCAGCCTCTTGCAAAACAACATCAGGCAATTCTTCAAGTTGCCTTAGATGTGCTTATTCCCATTAATTATGAAGAGGTGAAAGGATCGTATCGAATGGGGGATGACTTTGTGTCGATCCAGCTAACTCCTCCAGATGGGGCTCTATTTAAGAATGGAAAAGCTGTTCGCAAAATAAACTTTTGGTTTTATCTCAAAGGGTATATTCCTGGAATGAAAACGGATGAAAGCAGCCCAAAAGCGCGTTTTCTTCTCGAGTATTCCGATAAAACAAGTCAGGGGTTTGCTTTACCCAAAATAAAACCAGTAGATTCAGGTGTGGTTTTTGCTGGCAATCTTTTTAGAACATTCATAGAGGCAGGAGCGGATGTAGAAGCTGCTTATTTAAATCACAATAAGCGGGTTGTAGCAGACTGGATGACGAATATTCAGCCTTCAGCAAAGATTCTACGCTTTTATAGCAAGGCCTATCCAAAATTGGCTACTATCCTTGCAACTGCTCTTCGAGAAAATGGCCTTTATAAAGAAAAGGCAGCTCAATGCGGGGTACAGCTTTCGCTTTTTGGTACTGAGGAGCAAGCTGTCTTTAAATCGGTCATTGGATCTGCACTCTCAAAAGAGCCTGAAACTTTTTGCATCAGCAATAATGCAATTTTTCAAATCGCAGCGGATAAAAATCTCAACATTATTTCCTTTGCTCATAAAGAAAATTCAGACGCCCTGCGTTTAGCGATCTTTGTAGAGGTGCTTTCAGATCCGGTTGCAGCGACAACATATGCAGCTCTTGAAATTTTGCATCAGGTAAGCGGATATGATCTTATCCTTGTCACAGGATATTCTCCAGTGCTTTTAACTAAGGATATGTTTGAAAAAGCTGGTTGGAGCGTCTCCCTTACGTCTACAAATCTCATGTTTTCCGATACTCCTTCTGAGCGATTTCTTCCCAATTCTAGTCCAGATATCAGAAATCATTATGTATTAAAGCCGATGTGTATGGAGCTTAGAAGAAGCTACCTGCAAGAGCAAAGCAGCTTGCGATTTGGAAAAGCTGGCATTGATCTATCCCTCAGTTCAAAGCCTCTAGATGATATAGCTCTTTTTGATGCGCTTTCAACTATAAGGCAAGTAGATATCAGCTGGTGTGCCTTTAAAGAAAAAGAGCTTGAAATCTTTCTAGATAAATTTGGAGATAACCTCGAGATTTTTGCATCAGGCGATGAATCCTGGTTTTATTATCTTTCGCAAATGGCTGATATAAAAGTTACGAAGCGATTAGATCATAAAATGGGAGAAATTGCCCCATTTGCTCCACATATTGCTAAAAAAATTGGGTATAACATACAGCTCTTCTAAAGAGTGGGCTCGCGATTTTCTTGGTCTCTGGACATTAGGCTTCCGTAGCGGTGATAGTCATAGGAAATGGCAACTTCTCTCAGGTAGTGGATCAGCTCTACTCGGCCATTACGAGAGGGCTTTGCCCTATCTACAAAAATATGGACATCTTGCGGAAGCTCGCTTATTGAGCGGATGCGGGGAAATGGCTCTTTTTGTATCTGTAAAATAACATCATCTATTGAGCCGTAGCTCCAGCCAAATTTAGCAAAAATTTTTGCAAGAGGGCCTTGTTTGAAGAGGCGCCTTTCTTGTTTAAAGCTTGCTCCGCAGACTATTTTGCAGACTACTGTCTTTGCTGCTGCCAAGATGAGGAAGATATCCATAAGGATGTCTTCATCTTGAATAAGCAAAAAGAGCTCATTATGTGGGCGGTATTCTAAAATATTGTCCTGCCCTATTAGCTTTCTTAGCATGCGAGGTTTTGTAAAGTAATTGTCCCACCAAAAGGCCATCGAGGCTGCAGCTTTATAAAAACCGTCTACTTCCTTTCGCTTATGTCCAAGCGTAAGCAGGGCTCCCTCTAAATCAACAATAGCATCTTGGACAGGGTGGTTGCCAAGAGGGGGCAATTTAGATCCATCTATAAGCTGCAGGAGATAGTTTGGGCCTCCCACTTTCATGCCAGTACCAAAACTTGAGCCTTTTGTACCGCCAAAGGGCTGCCTGCCAACAATTGCACCAGTAATTGCACGGTTTATGTAGAGATTTCCTGCAAGAATATGCGTTTTCCAATAGTTTTGCTCTCTCTTATCAAGAGAATGGATGCCAGCTGTTAGGCCGTAGGGCGTGCTGTTTGCAAACTCTATTGCTTCTTTCAGGTTTTTGGCGCACATCACGCCAAGTACTGGTCCAAAAAGCTCTGTTTGATGCATGAATGTATGGGGCCTCACGCCCATCTTTATTCCAGGGCTCCAGAGATTTGGGTTATTTGCATCCTGTACTGGCTTAAGGAGCCAGCTTTCTCCTTCATCCAGTGTTGTAAGAGCTCTTAGAAGATGCTCTGAAGGATCTCTAATTAGCGGATTTACTTTGCAGGCAAGGTTATAGCTTCTGCTTACAGTAAGGCTTGATGCGGCATCGATAAGCTGCTTTTTGAAGCTTTCTGAGTGGTAGACCTCTTCTTCCAAAATAAGAAGGCTTAAGGCGCTGCATTTTTGTCCTGAATAGCCAAAAGCTGATTGTATGGTATCTTTTACAGCAAGGTCTCTATCGGATAGTGCAGATACGATAAGTGTATTTTTGCCGCCTGTCTCTGCAAAAAGCTGTAGATTGGGCCTCATCTCTAGAAAGCGCTTAGCTGTTGCAGTTGCACCGGTCAAAATAACTGTATCTATGCGCGGGTCTTGTACAAGCATGCTGCCTATTGGATCATCCTCGCAGGTAATAAACTGCAGCACTTCCTTAGAGATTCCTGCTTTCCAAAAGCAGTCTGCAAGCAGATATCCACAGAGGACTGCTTCTGGTGCTGGTTTAAATATCACGCTATAGCCTGCGGCAAGTGATGAGGCGATGCCAGATGTAGGGATTGAAATAGGAAAATTCCATGGGCTTAGGACTAAGGCAGCTTTTTTTGCAGAAAAAAGCTCATTTGCGTGGGCCATGTTTTCAATTTCTTTTACATAGTAATCGATAAAATCGATAGCTTCCGAAACTTCGGCGTCGCCTTCTTGTATGTTTTTGGCAACTTCTTGGAGCATGCATCCTGTAAGCTTTTTTCTGGCATTTCGCAGATTTTTTGCAGCTTGCTTCAGAAGGGTAAGTCTTTCCTGGAGAGGAATCTCGCACCAGCTTTCAGAGCTATTTTTTGCAAATTCGAGGGCGACATTTGCATGATATTCTTCAGCAAGAAAGTGGGTGTGGATTTTGCAGCCTGGCCTTGAAGGATCGATCCCTTGCCGATAGCTGCTAGATACAAGATTATGTCCGCCAACAACAAGCGTTGCTTCATTATAATGAACATGCCATGTTTTTAGGATCTCTTCCGCATAATGCTGGTTTTCTTCCTGGCTGAAATCAAGATCTGCAACATTGATCGTTTTGGGATGCAAACTTCTACGTGATATGGTGTCTACCTCATCTATTCTGCTAGCTGCGAGGGCAAACAGCTCTTTTTGTTCTTCAAAGCCTTGAGAATTTGAGGTGAGGTCGAAAAGGTGGGCTAAGAAATTGCCGGGAGCTGTGTTTTCATCTAATCTTCGCATGAGGTATGCCAAAGCGTTATGAAATTCTTCATCCTTGGCACATGGTACGTAGAGCAAGAGATTATCAGTAACCTCATGTAAAAATCGAGTAATATGGGGCGCCATACCTGAAAGCATCTCTATTGTGACATGCTTTTGTATATTACGCTCTGATGCTAGAACAAGTGCGTAGGCAATGTCAAAGAGGTTATGGCTTCCAATGCCTATGTGGACAGCGTGTGCATGCTCGTACGTCAGTGCGTAGGTAACCATTTTCTTAAAGCTTGCATCCACTTCTTCTTTTGTACGATATGTTGCTAAGGGCCACTCGCGAATGGATGCTTCAACGCGCTCCATGCCAAGGTTTGCTCCCTTAACAATGCGTATTTTGATGGGAGAGCCTCCCATCTTGACACGTGCTAAGGCCCACTCTGTGAGCTCTTTTTGAATTTTGTGTGAATCTGGTATGTAGCTTTGCAGGGCAATTCCAGCCCTTGTTTGCATAAATTCCGGCTCTGAAAGTACTTCTTGAAAAACCTGGTGGGTGAGTCTTAAATCTTTGTACTCTTCCATATCGAGCGTGATAAGCTTGCCATTTGCTGCTCGCAAAAGCTCTCTTAAGGAGTGTTTTACATTCTCAAGAGTTTTTGCATAAGCCACAAGGTTAATTTGGCTTTCAATGCTTGATACTTTCACAGAGATTACATCTACATGCGGATTTTGTAGATCTTCGATATTTTGCTTTATGCGGCTTTTTGCCTCTTGTTCTCCCAAAATAGCTTCGCCAAGCCGATTAAGGTTTATTCCGATTTGAGCGTCCTTCAATTTCTTTAAAAATTGGGAAAGCGCCTTTTTTTCTCCAGGAGCAATAACGCTTTCAAGCTCTTTTTTTACTACTCTTTGTATTACACGTGTAGCTAGCGCTGGAAAAATGGGAGCAAGGGAGCGAAAGATAAAAAATGCAGCCTTTTGAAATTTGGGGGTGCCATGTTCAGAGAGCAGATACTCTATCTGATTAACAACTCTTTTTGGAGAATCTGTGCGAAATGAGCTGTCGAGGATTTCTGATATAAGAGATTTACTTGCAGGATCTTGTATCATCTTTGCAAGCAGTCTTTCGCGCTTTTTTTCCTTTTTTGTTTGAATAGCTGTAGCGCCATCAAGAATAAGCCTTGCAATATCTATAGCGAGCTCAATTCGCTCGCTTTGCCCAAGCTCTACACCTTTTACCTCTTGGAGCCGCCTCTTTGCACTTTCGTCTTTTGGCCTCATTCCTAGAAAACTTCCCTTTTCTAGGTATCTACCCTATAAACTAATTATTTTGCATCCATTAAAAAAGCTCTTGCTTCTTCATCTGTTTGCCAGATTCCTTCTTGGAGCAGGGTTTTTATCTGGTGGGTCGCAACGGGTACATCTATTGTGTTCGGGAGGGCATCTGCGCCTGTAAATTGAAAGGCGAAGATATCGGAGACTCCCATGTTTGTAAGTGATTGATGTACAGAAACAAGGTTGTGTAAGAGGTCGTCGACAAAGAGGACTTTATCTGGTAAAAAGCTTACGCTATCCAAAAAAGCTTCTAGTACGTCGCCTTTAGGATAGCCGGCAGAAAAGAGGATGCCAGATTTAAAGATTGGTGCAGGGCCTCTTCCGTAAAGCTGGGAAAGTTCAATAAATGGATGACTCGCAAAGCTTTCAAAGCATATGCCAAAGCGGCTAAGGTCTTTTATCCGCCAGTCGGGAATTGAGGGGATTTTGCCATATCCCTGAACGCTAGTCGCTGTAAGTGCAATAACGGGAATATTTTTTGACTTTAAGAAGTTGATAAAGCTTACAGTAAGCGGATCGATCACCTCTCTACTTTCGCTGAGGGATACGATGCTGGTAAGATTGGCAAGCTCATCAGGGGAAAGATGGTTTCCATATTGATAGCGAAGTTCCCAAAGTAGGCGCTGGTTCGGATAGCGCATAATGGCATCTCGAGGTTCTATCAAAACCCGATCTACGTCAAAGACTACAAGGCTTTTCTCTGTGAAGCCTTTTGTGATTTCAAAAAAAGCTTCAAAGCTTTGAGTGGTGTAGAGGGCCCCATTTAGGCGTCCTGTACACAAAAGTAAAAACAGTAAATTAAAGAGCCAGAGCGTCGAGTGCTTTTTGATAGTTTGGTTCATTTGTAATCTCACCTACAAGTTCTGTGTAGAGCACATTGTTATTTTCATCGAGGACAACGACAGATCTGCTCGCAAGGCCTTTAAGAGGGCCATCAGTGATAAGTACGCCGTACGCCGTTGCAAAATCTTTGGAGCGTAGCATCGAAAGGGTATGGATATTTTCGAGATTGCTTTGCTGGCACATTCTTTTTTGTGCAAAAGGAAGATCTGCAGATACAAACAGAATTAGAATGTTTGGATTCTCTTTGGCTGTATCATTAAATTTTTTTGCAGAGAGGGCGCAAACAGAGGTGTCGAGGCTTGGAACTATAGAGATAAGCTTTCTTTTTCCGCTAAAATCTTTAAGGCTTACATCTTTTAGGTCCCCGTTTGTCAGGGTAAAATCGGGTGCTTTTTCACCTTTTTTCGGCAAGTCTCCATTTGTATGGACAGGTGATCCTTTGAAGGTAACTGTTGCCATGCTACTCCTTTTTGTCATGTTCTATAGGACGCGTGATTAACTTTACTGCACGCTTTCCTGTAGTAAATTGGTAGGTCCAATGAAAAAATACCTTAAGTTTGCTTTTAAAGTCGATAAGGTAAAGTATATGGACAACAGACCAGATGAGCCAGGCAAAAATTCCAGTAAATTTAACTTTACCCATCATCCCAACGGCTTTTCCTCTGCCGATGGTTGCTAAGGAGCCTTTATCAAAGTATTTAAAGGGCTTTCTTTCTTCTTTTGGGATGTTTTTGCTGATTATTTTAGCAACGTATGCACCCTCTTGTTTTGCGACAGGAGCAAGGCCAGGAAGCGGCTGGCCATTTGGCCCTTTTAGGTGGCTTGCGTCGCCGAGTACAAAAATATTGGGATAGCCCGGGATTGTAAGGTCTGGTTCGACAATTGCTCTTCCTTGCCTATCTAGCGGGGTATCTAGGGTTTTGAGTAGGCCTGATGCGAGGTTTCCAGCTGCCCAAATCACTGTGGGGGCATACAAGAGCTCATTATCGATGATGACGCCATCTTCTGTGATATTGGATACCTTCTTATTTGTCATTACGGTAACGCCAAGCTTTTCAAGATCTTTTTGCGCGCGCTCTGAAAGAGCTGGCGGAAATCCAGGAAGTACACATGGAGCGCCTTCTATCAAAAAGATTTGGGCATCGATTGGTCTGATGTGGGTAAATTCCCGCTTCATATCAGTAAAAGCGATCTCCGCAATAGATCCTGCAAGCTCGACCCCCGTCGGACCTGCGCCTACAATTGCAAAGCGAAGGTATTTGATAGCTTCCTGATGGTTTAACGCTCGCTCTGCCTGTTCAAAGGCCATCAGGATTTTTTCTCTGATGTTTGTTGCGTCTTGAATCGTCTTAAGTCCTGGAGCGAGAGCTTCCCACTGATCGTTTCCAAAATAGCTGTGGCGTGCTCCTGGGGCAAGGACCAGCCAGTCGTAGCGAAAAGTCATGGAGCATTCCAGGTGAACTATTTGCGACTGCTTGTCGATTCTTGCGACATTACCCATGATAAAAGAGGTATTTTTGCTTTTGCGCAAAATTTCTCGTACAGGCGTTGCAATGTCTCCAGGAGCGAGCGCACATGTCGCTACTTGGTAGAGAAGGGGCTGAAAGAGGTGATGGTTTAGTCTGTCGATAACTACGACATCAGTCTCTTTTTTGTTTAGGTCCTTTGCGACTTCTAAGCCTGCAAAGCCTGCACCAACGATTACTGTTTTGGGATAATTCATTTCCAGGTTGCCTTCTTAAGAGGTTTGTAGGGCTTTTTCTTGCCGACTTGCTTTGCACACCAGCTTTGCAGGCCGCCATTTACTTTAAAGTCGTTTATGGGGTTATGCAGATTGTAGTTGTAGATAACCTTTTCGATGAAGTGAAAATGGCCAAGAGAAGACATCTCAAGAAGTGGAATCATAAAGGCAACATCGCCAGCTGCCATTAAAAACTTGCCTTTGCTTTGAAGGTCTCGTTTTTTGATCTTTCTAAAGAGTCCTGCGTAAAATGTGCGAAGCTGTGTGGTGCAAAATTTATACTGCCTAAATTTATTTGTAGCTCGAATGTGTTCAGGAATGTGCTCATTATCACTTTTTAGCCTTCCATAAGGCTCGCTTTCCCAGTTGCCGTAAGTCATCCAAACATTTGGATTTTGATAGACTGAAGCAAGGTAGCTAAAGACATCGTTTCCTCTAAGAGTATCATCGCCATCTACCGTTACAACTACCCAGTGAGGCTTTGCTTTTCTTACGGCATGGTAGATATTGGAAAGCATCCCCTTGCGCGTCCAGTTATGAATGACTGTTATTTTGTGACGAAGATTTTTACGTGTAACATAGTCTTCGACGATATGGCCTGTTCTATCAGATGAGAGGTCGTTGATATAGACTGCCTTCCAGTGCGGATAGTCCTGATTTACTATCGAGTCGAGGTTGCGTATGCAGTACTGCTCATTATTATAGGAGGGGATAACCACATAAAAAAAGATGGGTTCATTTTTACGCTGTTTTGCAAAGAGTAGAGTTGAAGAAAAGAGAAAGAAAAATAAGAGGGCCCGCAAATTCATAAACATCCTTTTTCAGTTGTTCTATTTGCGGGCCAATTTTAAGGCAAATAAAAATTACTTATTGAAGGTAATTCTCTTTGGCTGGTCTTTCTTTTTCTTTTCAAAGGTTATGACAGCTACGCCGTTTTTAAATTCAGCTTTAGGCTCTATGGCATCGTCAATATTGCCAGGCACTGACATTTGGTACATAAAACTTCTGCTTGAGCGTTTGTAGTATTTTTTATTTTTATCTGCTTCAGATTCTTTCTTTTCGCCTCTGATTAAAAGGTTTCCTTTCTCATAGGTGATTTCTATTTCATTTTCGGAAAGGCCAGGAAGTGAAGCTTCAATAAACACATGTGTCTGATCCTCTGCGATCTGTAGTCCTGTGTTATTTGGGACCCAGCTCATGTTTTCAAGTTCATCAACGAGGGAAAATGGCATTGCCCATCTCTGAGGCATTCTTTGTTCCATAGGGACCTCCTTTTTGTTTTTGTCCATACCTCTATTTTATAAAACCCAAAAATTAGCAGTCAAGCATTAAGAGTGCTAAAATAAAAAACTTGCAATGTATGCCTGAATAGCTCATGAAAGGCCAAAAATGGAGATGGCTATGAAAGCAATGGTGTTTGACCAGTTTGGTCCTTCAAATGTGCTGCATATGAGCGACGTCCCAGAGCCAGAACCGCACGACAATGAGGTGCAAGTTCGTTTGGCTTATACGGGGGTTAATCCCGTCGATTATAAGATTCGACAAGGGTACCTAAAGGATGCGTTTCCCCACGAATTTCCTGTCATTTGCGGCTGGGAAGGTGCAGGTATTGTGACAAAAGTGGGAAAAAATGTCCGGCGTGCGAAGGCAGGGGATCAGGTCTATGGCTGCTTTCGAATGCCCGTGATACAGCATGGAACCTATGCTGAATATATATGTCTTCCTGAAGATCTCGTCGTACATATTCCAAAAACACTCAGCCTCAAAGAAGCGGCGGCAATTCCACTCGTTTCTCTTACTGCGTGGCAGGCTCTTTTTGATTTTGCCAAATTAAAGGCGCATGAAACGGTGATGATTTTAGGCGGAGCAGGCGGAGTTGGGGGAATGGCCGTACAGATGGCTCACTGGGCAAAAGCTACAGTATATGCAACAGCAAGTTCAGAAAACCATACCTATGTTTTAGGGCTTGGTGCTGACAAAGTCTTTGACTATACGACAGATAATGTTGAGGAGCTGCTTTTTGCAAAAGCGCCTCACGGTGTGGACGTTGTGCTTGATTGTGTAGGTGGTGATTGGGCGAAAAATGCTTTTTCGCTTGTGAAAAAAGGCGGAAGAGTCGTAAGCATCGTCGAACGGGAAGTCGCTACATATGCACCCGCCGGAGTTGAGGCAGGGTTTATATTTGTCACTCCCAATAGAGATGAGCTTCATGAGATAGGACTCCTCCTTGATCATAGAAAGTTAAAAGTGCCGGAAATTATGGAATTTCCATTAGCTGATGCGGCATCTGTTCAAGATAAGGTAGAAGGTCGCCACGTTAAAGGAAAAATTGTATTGAAAATATAAGCCTTGGCAAAAATATGGGCCAAATAGGTACACTTGGTGCCATTTTTTAGCTCAGGGCCTCAATGGATAAGGAGAGCAAGCTATGCCGTTATCAAAAACTGAAGTACAAAAATATAAAAAGCGTCTTGAAGATTTGAAGAATCAGATTTCTCAAGCTCTTACAAACTGTACTGCTGAAGTTAAAAAGCCCGACGAAGCAACAGGCTATTCCCAGCATCAAGCAGATCAAGGAACCGATGACTTTGATAGACGTATAAGTCTTGAAGTGACAAGCCAGGAATTTCAGGTTCTAAGGCTGATCGAAAGAGCTCTTGAAAAGATTAATGAGGGCACATACGGTGTTTGCGACATCAGCGGGGAAGAAATTCCTAAAGCAAGACTAGAGGCAATGCCTTATGCAAATACCACTGTAAAGGCGCAAGAGAAGCTTGAAAAAGGACTGATTTAGTGGCGATATTTCGCTCCCGGCGCAGTCTTTTTTTTCTTTTTGTGCTGATACTTGTACTCGATTTCATCAGTAAGGCTTGGGTTGTAGCTTTAATACAAAAAACGCCCTCACCCTTGCCATACTCTGTCTTTTCTGATTTCTTAGGAATCAACATGCAGATCACGCATGCGATAAATACAGGGGCAGCTTGGGGAGTTCTTGCGGACTTTCCAAATGCACTTGTACTCGTGCGTATCCTTTTAATCAGTGCCCTTATTATCTATTTTTTAGGGGTAAATCATAGGCCAAGCTGGAATGTGCCCCTTTGCCTTATTATTAGCGGTGCAATCGGCAACGTGATCGACTATTTCTATTACGGCTATGTTGTCGATATGCTTCAGTTTCAATTTTGGGGCTATGACTATCCCATCTTTAATATTGCCGATTCTGCAATATTTATCGGCTCATTTTGGATACTCCTTTCAGCATCATTTGAAAAGTCACCATCGACATGAAAGCACCTCTCTTTCTTGCCTCAAAATGGCTCCATTTTGATCTTTTAGTTGATACGAGCACTATGAAGGAGCTCTTTTCCACTTTAGGAAAGCCTCTTTTTCAGGTCTCTACGCTTGGCGTGGCAAAGAAAGGCACATCTCAGATAGATGAAAAGGCTTTTTTGGAGGTATGGCAGCGCTATCTTGATGTGCTTAAAAGGGGGGAGTCTCCGAACGATGCAGAGTTTCGTTTTTTCTTTACTTCTTCATTCACAAGGGATTTGAAGGCGCTCTTTTTTTTAGATGTGGGTAGCGATCGAGAGATCGTATCCCCTATAGAGCCTCTTCTGCAGATGCAGATCCACAGGTTTCATTATTCAAAGGAAGATGCGAAATTTCATCCCATGTCCTTTGGTGAAAAAAGCATCTCTTGGGGCGTGAGAATTTCCTATCCACAGCTTTTTCAGTACCCAGATACTAGAGTTGTTGAAGATGCAACAAAAAGTCAGTTCATAAATGCAGATCTTTTGATACAGCTAAAAAATTGGATCAGGAGATATACTCAGCCAACGCCTTTTATAGCTCGCGGCAAAAAAATCTATGAGCCTATGCGCATAGACAAAGAATGCCTCAGCTGGATAGATTGCCATGCTCATCTTCGAAGAGAAGGATTACAAATTGCATGTTGCTCCACAAAGTCCTTAGAGAAAGAAAAATCACCTTAGCTACTGCAGAATCCTGTACAGGGGGAGCGCTTGCTGCATCCTTTGTTGCAAATGAGGGGGCATCTGACTATTTCCTTGGCGGCATCATAGCCTACAGCAACAGAGCAAAAATTGAGCTTTTGGATGTTTTGCCTCAAACGCTTGAAAAATATAGTGCAGTAAGTAAGCAGGTAGTTGAGGAGATGGCGCGTAATGTCTGCAAAAAGCTTCATGCTGAGCTTGGCATTGCGGTCTCTGGCAATTTAGGTCCCGCAGGAGATCCAGTGGGCTATGTATTGGTTGCAGTCGCCTATCAAGATAAAATTATACGCTCGTTTGCTCTACAAAATTCCGGCTCTCGTAAAGAAGTGCTTGCTAAAACAATTGAGCAAATTATAAAAAATGTTACAGACTCTTTTTAATTCTTGCCTCTTTTATGGGGGAGTGCTTCTTCTTCCCTACTCACCCGGTGAGCTTGCCTGGAAGCTTTTTAGGAATCGAAGGGGAAGGGTATCACTTTTTCATCGAGACCTCATTTGCGACACAGAGACGCTTATGAGCCTGCCGAAAGCTGAGCGCTCTCTAGATGAATGCACAACGGCGTTTGCTCCTTTTATTCCGCTTCTTACATTAAATGATGAGGCGTGGAAAGAACGGCGAAAAATTATGGCAGATGGCCTAAGATCGATGCATATAAAACCATTCAATTGGACTATTCCTTCAAAACAGGGAGATGTCTACTGGGATATTTTTGAGCAGTTTTTTCTGATAGGCTTTCAGCTTATTTTTGGAAGGCATCCTAAGGAGAGCGAATATGCGGCGATGTATCCTGGCATCAAAGACATGAACCGCATCATTAAGCGGCAGGTTGCAAAAAATGATATGGTCCTCAGATGGAAGCTCTACAATCAAGTAGTTCTTCTTATCAAAGAGCAAAATGACGCATTCATTTTTGCCGGACATGAGGCATTTACAACGCTACGGGAACTAGATCAAGTTTCTCTCCTTGTAGAGGATATGCTGACAAGCATTTGCATCCAGTGCACAGACCTTGTTTGCCACCTTCTCCTCCTTTACATAGAACATCCTGATGCTTTTAAAGCAAATCTTGCCCACGCTATTGATGAGACGCTCAGGCTTTATCCCTTAACTGATATTTGGACAAGAAAGGGAAAGGGGGGATGGATAGCATCTCTTGTGCAGCTCAATAGGAGCGGCTGGGTTGAACCAGATAAATTTTTGCCAGGGCGCTGGGAAAGTGGAGCGCATCATCCGCCGCTTATATCGTGGGGCTATGATTCAAGAAGCTGTCCAGCAACAAAAATAGGCTATAGCCTTGCCAAAGGCCTCTTTGAGCATATTATTTCTGAAGATGGCCTCTGGATGATTCCAGCAGCTAATTTTAGTCACGAAAGAACCTTTATTCATGGCTGCCAGTTGTGGGTCGGTCGAGGTGCAAAACCTGAAACGTCATGGCGCTTTAGCGGCAAATATAGGACTTCATTGAAGGCGTGGATCTATTCGCGGCTTCGAATTATAGATCAATGCGAGCTCTGGTAGTAAATAAAGTTTCTACTCTGTATAAAAGGGGAAATTGGAGTTTTTATATGTTAGGGACCATCGTAGCAGTAGTAGCTGCTCTCTTTTTTGCCTATAGCGGGTATCAGCTGCCAGAGGCCAAACCTTTTTTTATTGTGATAAGCTTGCTCTTTCTTGCTCTTGCCTACCTAGGACGAGCTTTTGCATATAAAACTGTCCTTAAAACCCAAAATAAGGTTATGAGCGGGGCGTTGATGCTCTTCCAAAAGGACTGGATGCTCTCTTCTAGCATCTACTACTTTTTTTTCTTTACGATCCTTTCTTTTTTTCTCCCGCTGCCCATTTGGCTTGTGGCATTCGGCATAGGATTTGACCTTTTGAGATATAGCTTAGAGCGCTCTTTTCGATATGCAGATGTGCTCTTTTTGACAAAGGGGCTATCAAAGTATATGCAGGGAGATGAGTCTCAGTCCTATGAAATGTTTGAGATAGCGATAGACACAGCTGCAAAAGCTGCTAAAAAGGGCCAAATTTGGCTTGCAAATGCAGCTTTAGAGTCTATACAGTCGCTTATAGAGGCTTATGTGCAAGATGCCGCAAAACGAGAAATGAGGCAGGTTTCAGCTGTAAATGGACTAAGGCTTAGCTTTTTAGATAAGGTAAACTCTCTTGCTATTTTTATTTCCGAGCGTCTTTCCTGGCTCTACAATATTGTCCAGGAAGAAAAATGCCAGCCTATAGCTGAAAGCATTATCTCTGAATATGGCAAGATGAGCGTCTTTTTTGCCCGCCACAATACAAAAGTGGCAGCCATTCCAATTGCCTTTTTGTATACATGTGCTGAAAAGAGTAAGCATCCAGATAGCCTTATACGCATTTCCCTAACCTTAAGCGAAACAGTAAAAAGGCTTATTGCGTATACAAAGGAAAGAAATGAATCAATGCAAACACTTGTCCTTACAGCTCTTAACACCTTAGAGCAGGTTGTAAAGATGCTCTATAAACAAAATAGAGATGTGAATGTTGTGCTTTTGATGCAGCCTTTTGCAGAAATTGCAGAATTTGTAGGCCAAGATGACATGCGATCATTTCCCGATCGAGACGATGTGCTTAGGGAAATAAAGCGTGTCCTTACAGAATTTCAGGCATTGCAGATGGTTTCTAAAAAAGTTGAGATGGCAGAAGACTCAACCTCGTCATACAAGCAAGATATGCCTTATATGCCCTAAAAAAGGCAAAAAAAGGAGAAAGAGAGACAGTTTGCATATGTCTCTCTTTCAAATTAGGCTTACTTTTCGTTTTCTTTAATTTTCTCTACAAATCTGTCGTTATCATCCTTAACTTGCTGGACGATTTGGTAGGCAAGTGGTTCAAGTACAAGCTTTTTATATAAAGCTGGATACTTTTCCTTTAGGTCGGAAATTGTACCGTTAAAGACACCGGAGGCATTGCCCACACCCCCTGATGCAGACACACCGCCAGACAGGTTATTCTGAATAGCCTGCGAGATAGCTGCGCCGCCGAGTGCCGACATACCCATACTAGGATCCATTCCCATAGAAGGTCTCCTCTCTTTCTCCTACTTTTTATTATATAATAAATACTTTAATTATTCAATATCTTCTTCTCCCTCCTGAGCAGAGGGGACTCCCATCTCCTTTTGCATGCCGACGATAAGGTGTTGCATGCCATCAACAGTAACACTCAATGTGGCATTTTGATCCTTCAATCTGTTCTTTTCTTCTAGGAGCCGCGACTTTTCTGTTAGAAGTCTCTTTTCTGCTCTCTTGCTTCTGATGATCCAAATTGTAAAAAAGAGTACTAAACCAAGGCCGCCAACCCCTGCAGGGATAGCTATTTCCAGGATCCGCTTTAGCTGGTAATCTGGATCGCAGGTCTCTAGGTTTGGATTGAAATAGCAGGCATAGGCATTTAATTGGGGTAAAACTGCATCAAAAAATGTGTCTTGCGTAGCTTCTGGCAGGCTGAGCAGATAGACAAGCCTTTCCTCATCAGTCGCATTTGGATTAATGGTAATTTCACCAACGCTGCCAACAGATGTAAGGGCAACTTTCATAGCATTAAATAAGTCAGGTCTTATGAGGGCTGCTGCTGCAAAAAAATCATGCAGGGGATAGGTGTCTGCCGGAAAGTGCCTTGCATCAGGGAAGGGGACTACTTTTGTTACATTTGCAAGCTTTTCTGCAACTACATTATTAATTCCCTTGAGAGTTGCTATTTGTTCCTTTGTCCAGAGGGTGCTCTGGGTAAGTCCTAAGGGAAGAAGTATTCGAGGGATCTTATGCTGATTACAAATTCTTGTGACATTTTGAATGGCACTTACATCAGAGTAAAAATTGATCTCTGAATTTTTTTTGCTGTCAGGGACATTGTAGGGGGCATTGCAGCCATAACTATTTGCATCATCTGGATAGATGCAGCCTCCTCGAAGAAGTATCGCATTGATATTTTGCGCAAAACTTCCAGTAGGATCTTGCTCTTCTAGCTTTACAAGGGCTTTTGCTACCTCTGTTAGGGGGGCAGTCACTACAATTGTAATTGGCTTTTTGGGGCTTGCTGAAAGCACAAGTTCTATAATTTTTTCAGAGCCGGATGCTCCCTGTACAACGCCTGTTGCATTTACATTTGGCCATCCGCCAAGGTCTTCAAGGCCATCTTTACCATAGTAATTAGGGGGGATTACTTGATGCTCAAGATCTGGTGCCCCTGGATAAAGAGGGATTTGCAGGCGATTTGCCACTGTAGTTATTCTGAGGGCATTTAGGATAGCTTGATCTTTAATAACAAAGCCTGCCGTTGGAATAATTGCTTCAATATCGAGCGTTTTCCCTAAGGGAAGGCTTTCTGGGTTTAAAGAAGCGGCAATATCAAGAGAAAGGCTCGCAAAATCATCCTGAACCGCATCTGTTACATGGACTACTCGTACAGTTTTTTCAGAAAATATGCCTTGCCAATAGGGCAGGAATGTGGTTTCAGCTTTAGTGAAAAACCAAGATGCTACTTTCCTGATTGCGCATCCTATGCCATAGCCGATATTTGAATTATCTTGATGCTTTTGAATATTATGAGAATAAGATGTTTGCACTGCTGAAATCATAGATTATCTCCAAATTATAAGAGAGTATCTATAAGAGCTAGGCTCTATTTGGCGCAATCCCTAAACTTTTTGCTAAATATCAAGAGCTTCAAAATTGAAACACTATTTTGTTATGAAGGCCAGTAGGGAGGTTTTGGGGCTACAATTTCTAGCTCAAGATGGGTGACAGGATGAGGGAAGATAAGTTTTTGTGCTTGAAGTGCGATGAGGTCTTGGTGGAAGGGAACCCTGGAGCCATATTTGGTATCACCTAGGAGGGGATGGCCTATCGCTGCAAATTGGGCTCTGATTTGGTGGTAGCGGCCGGTTTCTAGGGCTATTTCGAGAAAAGTATTTTCGTTTTCGTAGGAAAGAACTTTGTAGTGAAGTGTTGAGGGTTTGCCATCTTTAGATACACGTGCTTTGAAGTCATCGTGGGTAAGGTTGTGGGTGAGTGTTCCTTCTTTTGGCTCAACCTTGCCGGAGGCGAGGGCAATGTATGTTTTTTTGATTTTATGCTGCCGCATCATCTCTTGCAAACGGCTTAAGGCTTTTGAGGTTTTGGCAAAGAGGACGATGCCGCTTGTAGGCTTGTCTAAGCGATGTATCGGGTGTAAAAAGACGTTGCCCGGTTTGTTTGAAGCCTTTTTTACATAAGCTTTTGCTTCATCTTCTAGATTTCTGTCGTTATGTTCTGAGCTTTGGGTGGCAAGGCCTGCCGGTTTATTGAGGGCAAGGAGGTGATTGTCCTCATAGAGCACGTCAACCACAGCGCTGCCTCACAGCTTCGTACAGAATAAGAGTAGTTGCCATGGCGACATTGAGGGAATCTGCTTTTCCAAGCATCGGGATTCGCACCTGAAGGTCTGCTTCTTTTTTAAACGCATCGCTAAGGCCTAGCTGCTCAGTTCCCAAAGCGATTGCAACTGGCTGCTTCATATCTACATTGGTATAGATGGCCTCTGCTTGCGGCATCGCTGCAAGGATTTTAATCTGATGCTCTTTTAGCCAGCTGATAACCTCAGAGCTTGAACCTTCCACAACAGGGACTGTAAAGAGCGTTCCGCAGCTTGCACGTACCACATTTGGGTTAAAAATATCAGTGCAGCGGTTTGCAACAATAAGGCAAGAGACCTTTGCCGCATCTGATGAGCGTAGAATTGTGCCAAGGTTTCCCGGCTTTTCTATTGCTTCTGCAACGACTAGCAGGGGCGCCTTTACGCCTTTTAAAATCGTATCTAAATCACTAAGGCCTCTTCTAACCTGTTTTGACACGCCAATTAAGCCATCGGGCCTATCGCGATAGGACATCTTTGCAAAAACTTTCGGCGTTGTTTCTATGATCTCAGCACCAAGTTTTTTGGCATTTTGAATAAGTGCAGGCTCGTTTTCGCCCAAAAAGAGCTCTGGACAGATGAAAAGCCGAGTAAGGGGCATTTTCGCATCTATTGCATAAAAAAGTTCTCGGTAGCCCTCGATTAAAAAGAGGGAGAGTTTATCGCGAGAGTGCCTATCTCGAAGATGGACAACTTCTTTTACCTTTTCATTGTCAAGGCTTGTAATCATGGCACCCACTTTGCGTATGCACCGCTAGGTATTGGGAAGCAGCTGTTTCCTATAAGCTGCATCTCTCCAGATTCAACTTTGCCTCCAAAGAGCTGGAGGAGCAGATTCTGCAGCGCAACAGGAGTAAATCCAGGCGTATGGCAAGAAAAGAGAATGAAGAGGGGCTTATCGCTGAGAAGCTGTTTTAGAGTCTCTAAAATTGGTATGATGTGCTGCTCGATTTTAAAAAGCTCGCCTTGAGCGCCTCGTCCAAAGGTTGGTGGATCTAGCACGAGAGCATCATATTTTTTGCCGCGACGAACTTCTCTTGTGATAAATTTTTGTACATCTTCCACAATCCAGCGGATGGGTGCTTTTTCAAGTCCGTTGAGGGCAGCATTTTCCCTAGCCCAAGCTACCATGCCTTTTGATGCATCGAGGTGGCACACATCAGCCCCTGCCTGCGCAGCTGCAAGCGTAGAGCCGCCAGAATAGGCAAAAAGATTGAGCAGACTAATTGGACGTTTTGCTTCTTGGATAGTTTCCCTGATCCACCTCCAGTATGGCCTTTGCTCTGCAAAGATGCCAAGGTGGCCAAAGTCTGTGCAGGAAAGCTTAAAGGTAATGCCAGAAGTTTTGATATTCCAGGAATCTGGAATCTTTCCTTTTGTCTGCCATTTTTTATCGTCGATTCTGGTGAATGTGGCAGTTGCCTCTTCCCAAACCTTTTGGGGCATGCTTTTTTTCCACACCGCTTGAGATGAGGGTCTAGATAGTGTGTAGGCGCCAAAGCGCTCAAGCTTTAGACCCTCGCCAGAGTCAATAAGCTCATAGTCATCGTTATTCATAAACGGATATTTTTGATCGTTTTGTAAGAAGCATGCCAGCTATAAAGCCAGATCCTGACATCAGGAGCGGTATAAAGAGGCCAATTACTTCGTGAGGAAAGATTTTTTCTTCGATAAATCCTATGCACCCAAAAATGCAGGAGAGCTTTGCTGCAAGAAGAAGCCCTTGGCAGCGTTCTTTAAAAAAGACGCTGTAAACAAGAGGGATGAACAGGCAGCTTACCGCAAGTTCATAGCTTGCAATCATCCAGGCAAAGATATTTGAAGAGAGATAAGATGCTGCTAGGGCAATAAGGCCAGTGACAAACGTTACTGTACGTGGCTTTGAAAGGCCATAGAAGTCATTTGCAATGTTTGAGCTAATCGCAGAAAGAAGCGATGATGCTGTAGAGACTATAGCAAGAAGCACTGCGCATGCTGCGCTAGAAAAGACGACGCTATTGGTGGAAAGGGAGATCGCTTCCATAAACTTACTTGTATGAAGAGAGCTTTCTGGAGCATTTCTCGAAACAAGGCCAAAGTAGACAGGTATGATTGCTAGGCAAAAGAGGACAAGCGATGCAGCGAGCGCGCCTTTTGTAACAGATTTTTGATTTTTTCCCGCAAAGCAGCGCTGGACCATATCTTGTTCTATAAACATAAAGAGAAAAGGCATGACAAGCAGGCTTAAAAGACTTGGAGAAAAGTCTGTCCATTCAAGCGCCGCGCTTAAGGGCGGGCTAGATGGACTTGAAAGCGCATACGAAAAAGAGGCTATAAGTATCCCTATCATAAGTGTTGCCTGAAGAAGATCTGTCCAGACGACAGCTAAAAAGCCGCCTTGAGTGGTATATAAAATAACCACAAGCCACGATGCGACAAATACCCACTCATTTGCAACGCCTACGGCATACATAAATTTGTGAAGGGCTACTGCTTGGGCAATCAAAATACCCGTAAGTGATGTAACGGAAAGGCCGGCAGCGAATTTTTTAAGTCCTGGGCTTCCGTAATAGGTTTCAAAGAGGTCGCTTGCGGTGTTGAGCTTTAGGCTTTGGAGCTTTGCCCCAAATCCAAGGCCAAGTGCCAAAAATCCAAGCGCCTGACCGAGTGAATAGAATATGCCAAAAAAGCCATGTTCATAAGCCGCTTCTGCAGTACCAAGAATAAAGCCTCCGCCAACCTGCGTTGCGACAAAGGTCATCATAAGCAAAAACCAGCCTAGCGATCGGTCGCCTAAAAAGTAGTTTGTGGATTTTTTGGCCGTTTTTGAAAAAATAAGGCCCACGATAAGAGAGATGGCGAGAACGACGATGAATGGGATAAGGCTATAATTCATGCAATTATTTTACTAAAATACACCCATATCGTTCAATAGAAATCCTTGCCGGTGCTTTTGCCCTTGCCCTTTCCCATGTTTTGAATTTGAGCTGGGAATTCTATTGAACCTAATGGTTCGGATGCTATAATCTATCGGCATGAATAGTAATGAGTTAGTAGCTTCAATCGATGATGCTATCCGAGCCGTAGAGCAGCTTAAAGAACCCCATAATATGCGCTTTATTGAGCAGGCAGCGGAGCTTATCGCTTCCTCTTTTCAGGCAGGCGGCAAGCTGATTTTGGCTGGAAATGGCGGAAGTTTGATGGATGCAAGCCATTTTGCTGAAGAGCTTACAGGTATTTTTAGAAAAAAGCGAAAAGCGCTTCCCGCTATCGTCTTATCAGAGCCTGGCCATATGAGCTGCGTTGCTAACGATATTGGCTATGACTACGTCTTTAGCAGGGGAGTAGAGGCATTTGGACGTCCCGAAGATGTCTTTATTGGCCTTACTACAAGCGGAAAATCTCCAAATATCATCCATGCATTTTTGCGTGCCAAAGAACTTGGCCTTAAAACGATTGCCTTTTTAGGAAAGGATGGCGGTTTGTTAAAAGGGCAAGCAGACTTAGAGCTTATCATAGGCGGATTTAGCTACTCAGACCGGATACAAGAGGCGCACATGACAGCGATTCACCTCATTATCCAGCTTATGGAACAAAGACTCTTTTCAAGTAGTCTATGCACAGCTTCTTTATAAGTATAATTTCAAATAAAAAAAAGGGACTCTTTGCCTCCTTTTGTAGAGCGATTCTTTTTGTCTTAAGTGGTTTTTATGGTTTGGCGATCGTTTTGCGTCCGCTTTTTTTAAAAAAACCCTATAGGCCAAAAGCCTTTACAATTTCCATAGGCAACATTGTAGCAGGCGGTACGGGTAAAACACCTTTTACTATATTTCTTGCAAGCCTTCTTGGTGACTCTGTAAGCATTCTTATGAGAGGCTATAAGTCCCAGGTTGAAGATGCAAAAATCCCATTTATGTTTCAGGCAAGAGCGCCAGTCTCTCTCGTGGGAGATGAGGCAGCCCTGATCGCAAAAAATGTCCCATATGCCAAAATTTTTTGCTCAAAAAATAAAGCAGCATCAAGCCAAATGGCAGATGGGGTAAAGAGCAAATTCCTGCTTATTGATGATGGCTTTCAGCATAGAGCTCTTGCAAGAGATCTCGACATCGTCATGCTCGATGCAGAAAATCCCTTTGGCTTTAATTATCTTTTGCCTCGAGGACTTCTCCGAGAGCCAAAATCTGCACTTAAAAGAGCCGATCTTATTGTCATTACAAGCCGAAATGGAAATGACATGCAGGCTCAAGATGAAGAAGAAATCAGAAGGTATTCCGAGGCACCCATTTGCAGAGTGCGTTTTTCCTTTAAGGGCCTATTTGATCTTCAAGGGGGCACTGTAGATATTCCTGTAGGGACGAAGGTTGGCATTTTCTGCGCAATTGCAAAACCAGAGCAATTTGTAGAATCTATTAGAAAGCTTGGTCTTGAGCCTGTTTACAGTAAATTTCATGCGGATCACGCGGCTTTTTCGGCTGAAGAGCTGCAAGGCATGATGCTAGAAGCAGAAAAGATGGGCGCAAGATGGCTCATCACCACAGAAAAGGACATGGTCAAACTTTCAACGACACTTCCCATCTGCTGGCTCAAAGTCGGCATTGAAATGATGACTCCTTCCGTTTGGGAAGAATTTCTCTCAAAAAAACTTTTAGCGCACTAAATTGCTTGCCCGATAAAGGGAAAGGGTAAGGGCAAGTGGTTGATATATAATTATCTTTTGTTTATTTCGGCAATGTGGTACCCATAGGCAAAAATGCCGTAATTGGAGGTACTTATGTTTCGAAACCGCATTTTAGGATGTTTGTGTACAGCTATTTTTGCTATGACATCGCTCCTGGCAAGCAAGCATTCTAAATCTTCTCACTGCAAGAAGGGAGTATATGACTACATTATTATAGGAAATGGCACCGCCGGTGCAGTTCTTGCAGCAGAGCTTTCAAAGGATAAAAAGCATAGCGTACTCGTTCTCGAAACAGGGCCAAATCTTTCTGACGATCCTGAAGTGCTTGATCCAAATATCTTTGATTATGCTCTTGATCTCACTTTGAATCCAAAATATGCGCTGACCTACCCGATTCTTCTATCAAATGGTTTTCTTCAGACACTTACCTATTCAGAAGGAAGAATGTGGGGTGGATCTAGTGCTCATAATTATCTCCTTACCGTACATGGAACGCCAGATCTCTATAATAGCTGGGCTCAGGCTTCAGGCAGCTCCCGCTGGGCTTTTTCAAACCTTTTACCAGTGATTAGAAATGTTGAAACCTACACACCAAATGGTACATCAGCAAATCTGCTCGAGCGTGGAAACCACGGTCCTATCTATGTAACACAAAATCCTCCAGTAGATACAAATCCACTTGCTATTGGTATTTCAAACGCTACAGGCGCTCCCCTTGTGAGCGACTATAATGATCCTACTGAGGGAAATACTGGAGTATCTGCTTACCAGCAGTTTATAACACCTCCTCCCTTTAGCCACCGCAGCTTTTCTATCAACGGCTATCTTCCAGAATCTGTAGTTACTCCAGAGGGTAGGGGTCGCCATGGAAGAAAGCTTCGCATCGTCTCTCACGCCAATGTATCTCGCATACTCTTTGATGGTAACAAAGCAATTGGCATTGAGTGCGTTGTATCTGGCAATAACGAAGAGGTGCATAGAGCCTATGCAAAGAAAAAGGTAATTCTCTGTGCTGGAGGTATTAACAGCCCAGCAATACTGCAAAGATCAGGAATTGGCGATGCTACACTCCTTACGTCTTTAGATATTCCTGTGATCGTTGATAACCCAAATGTGGGAGCGAACTTAAGCAACCAGCCGGGCTGCATAGTCTTTTTGGGTGGAACTAGCTCTGACAATGTCTTCAGTATGATTAATGCAAGCCCATATTATCCAAATGATGATGTCAGAAGAATACAGTATCTTACAAACCCAGGAGAGGGGGCAATTCTTAGCTACGGCTTTGTTATGGATCCTCAGAGCCGAGGTTCTGTTGAGATTGTCAATAAAGACCCATTTACCTATCCATTGGTAGATCTTAATATGTATTCAGATGGCCCAGTAACTCAGCCAGGAACAGATCTGTATACTATTGTAAGCTTTTTAAAGATTGTACAAGATATTGCTGCTGATGCCGGAATGACCGTGCTTTCACCAACGCCTTCTGACTACGGTCTGGGTGATGCGGGTCTTGCCCAATTTGCCCAAAGCAACCCAAACATCATCATTACAGACCATATCTCAGGCACATGCCGCATGGCGACAACTGCCGAAGATGGTGTCGTTGATGGTAACTTGCATGTATTTGGAACGGAGCATCTGATGGTGGTAGACTTAAGCGTTGCCCCTCAACAGCCAGATGGCAATCCTTGCTTCCCAGTGTATGTGATAGCTAATGAAGCTGCAAAGATAATACTTGGTAACTAAATTGCTAGAGTCATATCTCTATTTACTGGTCGCTATAGTGGCAGAAGTTATCGCAACTTCTGCCCTTAAATCTTCTGAAGCTTTTACAAAACCTATTCCAAGCATTGCTGTAGTAATCGGCTATAGCATTGCTTTTTACTGTTTAAGCATAACCTTAAAAGCTATGCCTGTGGGCATAGCCTATGCCATTTGGTCTGCCCTTGGGATTGTCTTTATAGCCCTTATCGGCCTCTTTTGGTTTCATCAGGAACTCGACGCATTTGCCTATGCCGGCATTGGCCTTATTCTTGCAGGTGTGCTCCTCATTAATATCTTTTCTTCATCGGTTACGCATTAGTTGATGCGAATAGCAAGGTCTTTTTGGCTCATTTAAGGCTTATCAGGAAATACGAAACATGCCTGGATTCTATACAGAATATCCTTTTGAAGCAACTCTAACTTGCTGGCTATCTGACGCTTATACATATTTCGTGCATTTTGAGGATGAACTTCATTTTATGCATTAAAAGCTCGTAATTCTTTCTAGATTTTGGTATAATTTGTAATTATGGCTTTAATTACTCATTCCTATCAGTTAATGGCCCCTGTCACTTTGGAACTATATACAGCTCATCGTGGACAGGTGGTTCCAAAAAGTATTGCCTATGTTGTGGGCGAGCGGCTCGTTCGGCCTGCAATTGAATATGCTGCAAGCGCTGCTTCAAGAAGTGTTCGGCTTGTTACGGATGGGCTTTCTGCAATACATAGGGCTGTTTGTGCTGTCAATATTTTGCCTGTTGCAAATGCTGAAAAGCCTGATGCTATTCTTGCAGAGATTAGAATGAAGCTAGAAGCTTCTGGCAATAATATAAAACTTTCTGACTTTATCAAAGAGCATATAGAAAGATTTGATGATCCAAAGCTTTTTGAAGAGATAGAAAGCTACAAAAAAAGTAAAAAAGAGCCCGCTCCTGCCTTTTATACATTCTTTTGGGGATCTTCCTCTGATCAACCAACACAAAAAATCAAGACCTTCCATAAAACTCTAGATGCTCTGCTTAAGAATAAAAAGTATATCCCGCTTCTCCAAAAGAGCAGCATCGCTCGTTCATATGCTGCATCAACTCTTGCAAGTAAATTAGGTATAGACTCATCCTATGAAAAGATTAAAGAGGTATTGGAGCTCTCCGTGAATGACAATGCCTGGCAATCTTTTAGAAATCTTTTAGAAACATTTGAAGAGTACTTAGATGATGCAGCATCTCTAGATTCCCTCAAGATGAAACTAAGTGGTTTTCGTGCTGCACTCCTAGAGATTTCCTTCTAGGGAAGCTCATGCAGAGGTAGAGCTGTTTCGTAGTCGGCATTTTCAAAGGCTTTATTGAGCTGAATCCACGGGGTCATTGTAGCGATTGGTTTTCGCTCAAAGAGAAAGCCTACCAATTCATCAATATGACCAGGCAGCAAAATATCTGCAGCTTTCAAAGAGGCAAGCTCTCTTATTGATGATTCTGGAGCTTTTTTTTCTCTCATGTGAATAAGAGCTTGCTTAAGGATAAGGCGTAGATCGCCTTTTATATTTAAGAGAGTTTCAGCTTCATTTGGTACATACTGGGGCGCATCGCGCTTTCCTACTGCAACTTCTGTAAGATACCTAAAGGTAGCCCCCCAAAAGTTGCCCGGAAGATTGTATTCTTCAAATGTTTTAAAAAAGGCATTGGCCACTAGGGTCGTAGGATACAAAAACTCTTCCACTTTCATTGCCCACAAGTGGCTGAGAGGGTTTCCCCACCAGTTTGTACATGATGCAAGCTGGGATAGATTTCGTCGCATTTTATGGCAAATAACTACAAGTCTTCCAAAGCCGCAAGGACTTTTGAGAGAAATTGTAGAGTTGCCATAGCGAAGAGTGACAGATATCCCTGTCCAGCAAATTTTATGGCTATAGTGGAGAAAGGCGACATACATTGGAGTAAGAAGTCCCATTTCATCATCGCTTGAAATGATAGCTACTGTTTCTTTGATGAATGCGCTAGGTTCATTCCAGTCCAGATGAACATGCATGTAAAAAAGAAGCTCCCACATCTTGCGGCGCAGGTCAATGTCTCGTGTGTGAGCTTCGATGTGCTCTTTGATCTCATAAAAATCTTGTTTAGAGAAATTTGATGAAAGAGAGTGTTTCATCTTGGCAGCATAGTAAAGTAGAAGATCTCCCTCTCCTGGAAAGGGGTATTTTGCATCACCTTCAACCCCTCCTGCAATGCAAACATTATGAGCATCCATAAAGAAAGGGTGTTCAAAAGGCGAAGGCTCTCTCTTTAGATATTCACAAATAGTTTGCGGGGGGTATCTTTCGAAAAAGAATCTTAGAAGATACTCTTCCTTATATTGCGCATCTTCAAGCCTTTCAGAAAGTATTGAAATGGCCCGCGCAAGAAAAGGAGAGCTTGATTTGTCCGCAATTTCTACCTTTTGCCATAACGGTATAAGGGAGAGGAGGTTGTATGGATCAAGCTGTTCACCAATAGATTGCACTCTGGCAGATTCTGTAGAGCTATTAGATAAGGCGGCGGCAATATCTGCAAGGCTGCTACTTGCTAAGAGAGCATGCCATCCTTCAGGTTTGCTTTCATAACTTGTATGAAAAGCACTGTTTTCAATAGAAAATATCATAGATTATGGTTTGTCAGTATAGCGTGTATAATTAGAAATAAACAATGGCATTTATTTACAACAGTTTCTGTTATAAATCTTAGTGAAATTTTTGTTAGGGTAGAAACAAGGCCTTTTCGAAAGAAAAGGCCTTTTGCTCGAGTTTGGACATTTAGCTTAAAACAGGTTTTCAGTGAGCGCAGCTCTCTGGA
>CAYWZU010000031.1:26931-28209 GCA_964462925.1 uncultured bacterium | reverse complement strand
TGAGAGCCCTAAAAAAAGGCAAGCTATTGGCGGCCACTGGATACTCATGAGATAAAAGATGAACAACGTGCAAACTAAAAAATCAGCAATAAGCCCTACTCGCTCCGAAGACTATGCAGAATGGTTCCAGCAGGTCATCAAAGCTGCAGATCTCGCCGAAAACTCTCCAGTCCGTGGCTGCATGGTAATTAAGCCGTGGGGCTATAGAATTTGGGAGCTTATACGAGATGCCCTAGACAAAAGAATTAAAGAAACAGGCCACCAAAATGCCTATTTTCCACTCTTCATTCCGCTAAGCTTTTTGGAAAAAGAGGCAAAACACGTTGAAGGATTTGCAAAAGAGTGTGCAGTTGTTACCCACCATAGACTAGAAGAGCAAAATGGCAAACTGATACCAACAGCGCCTCTTGAAGAGCCTCTCGTTATACGTCCAACCTCTGAAACAATCATCGGCGATGCCTTTTCACGCTGGGTAAAATCGTGGCGCGATCTTCCCCTCCTTATTAACCAGTGGGCAAATGTGGTGCGCTGGGAGCTAAGGCCAAGGCTTTTTATGAGAACTGCAGAATTTTTATGGCAAGAGGGCCATACAGTGCATGCATCTGAAGAAGAAGCGCGCGAAGAGACCCTCAAAATGCTAGAAGTCTACCGAGAACTTGCTGAAGAGCACATTGCCCTTCCTGTAATCCTTGGAGAAAAAAGCGAAGGCGAGCGTTTTCCTGGTGCGGTAAATACCTACTGCATCGAAGCGATGATGCAAGATAGAAAAGCGCTGCAGGCAGGAACAAGCCACTACTTAGGACAGAACTTTTCTAAAGCTTTTGACATCCGCTTTGATACTAAAGATGGCGGCCTCGATTATGGCTATACTACCTCGTGGGGCGTAACAACTCGACTTATCGGTGCTCTTATTATGGCGCACTCTGATGATGACGGCCTAAGACTTCCTCCTCGCATAGCTCCATATCACGCAGTAATTATTCCTATTATTAATAAGCCGGAGCGCGCGGATGAGATCCTTGCCTATGCTGAGCGCATCAAAAATGAGCTAGCTACCTATAATTTGCATGGCAGAGCCCTGGAATGCCACATAGATAGCCGCGACATCAGAGGCGGAGAAAAAACTTGGGAATGGATTAAAAAGGGTGTACCTCTTCGCATAGAAGTTGGCCCAAGAGATCTTGATGGACAAGTTTGCATGGTTGCAAGGCGCGATATGGCCCATAGCGAAAAGATGCAAATCGCTGTAGATGCACTTCCAAAAACAGTGCTAGACCT
>CAYWZU010000031.1:0-26831 GCA_964462925.1 uncultured bacterium | reverse complement strand
ATCCCGTTTGCACGCATAAATGCCGATCCGAGCGTTATGGAATTTTTTCCAAAAACGCTCACAGAATCTGAAAGTAATGAGCTTTTAGATCGTTTTGCAAAGCATATCGATGATCATGGGTGGGGCCTTTTTGCAGTGGAGCTTTCTGCCACTCAAGAATGCATCGGCATGATTGGCCTAAAGCCAATTCCCTTTGATTCACACTTTACCCCAGCTGTCGAAGTAGGCTGGCGCCTTGCAAAAGAGCATTGGGGAAAAGGCTATGCGACAGAAGGCGCAAAAGCTTCTCTAGAGTACGGCTTTAACGTCCTGAAGCTGCCCAAAATTGTCTCAATCACAACGCTTGCAAACGAGCGCTCCCAAGCCGTCATGAAAAAAATCGGCATGAAGCATGATCCAAAAGACAATTTTGATCACCCAATGCTTCCCGATGGCCACCCGATGCAGAGGCATGTCCTCTACACCATCTATGCCTAGTACACTGTAAAGCTATTTTTTCCAAATCGAAAAGGAGAATTCGTTTCCCAGAAGAAGGGCATGGAAGGCCTCCTTTTTTGAAACGAGTATGCCTTTAAGGTGTGCAGCGCTTGCATCTATTGTTTTTAAAGCCGTAGCAAATTCTTGCAGATTAGCTTCCGTCCAAAACTCTCTGCAAACAGCTGCAAATTTCGTCTCTTCTGCATCCGCTGCAAGCGATGTCTGCTCAACAGGAGCCATTTTCCAATTAGCAACGAGCCATTCAAGAATCTCAATAGCCTCTTTTTGATTGATTGCTCTAAGGGCATTTTCTAGCAGGGCAACTTTTGCCGGCTTATCTTCGGGATCTTCTGGAGCTAGTTTCAAATCATTAACTAATTGTGAAAGAACCTCTATGGCATTTGCATTTTTCTGATTTACTGACTTTAGTATACCTTCTGCCGAAGCAACTTTTGCTCGTTTAACTTCTGGAGCTTGTGATAAGCCTTTCCAGTCAGCTACTACCCTTTGAAGAGCATCTATCGTTTCTTTTTGTTTCAATGTCTGAAGCAGCTGCTCTATTAAAAAAACTTTTTGCCTTTTATCTTCTGCAGTAATGAGAAGTCTAGGCAATGCATCTTTTGCTGCAAGCCATTCATTTAAAAGCTGGACGTTTTTCTCACATACAATCGATGCATTATCTTTTTCTTTTGCGTACTGCCTTCCAAGGTCTTCAAGTGCCTTTACAGCAACCTGAACAATTGTAACGAGAGTATCATTTCCACTAGCCGACCAGTTCTTTCTAAAAAAATCAAGTGTGGCATTCACATAAAAGAGATCGTTACTACTTGCATCATAGCGAACAAAACTTTGAGTATACCCAGCAGCATCAAATTCAAGCCAGTTTTCCCGAACAGCCGGTTTTGCACCTTTCATACATTTCATCATGCGAAGCGAGAGCATACAAAGGGTGGAAATGGGCTCTAGCGGCTGGTCACATTTTGGCCATACATAATTTGTTACTGCAGCAAACATAAAATAGCCTCTTGGAATGTGTATACAACCAAAAAGCATAACTTAATAAGAAGGAATTAGTCAAGAAAGCGTCTTAGCATTTTGCTAAGACGCCTCGAGTTTGGACATTCTAGGCGAAGCTTTTGGAGCGAAGCTCTTTTGAGTGCGGCGATACTTCGCCGCTTTTTTTTGATAGATGCTATAATTAGCAAATCATTCAATTCTAGGTAATCTTATGCCTTCATGGCCACATGCTCCGCCTCATTGCATTAGTTAACGAACGCGATAATGTGACAGGTCGAAAAGTATGGTATCAATATTGGGATACGCGCATCACGATACATAAATCTTATTTAGCAAGACTCCATTATGTTCATCAAAATCCAGTAAAACATGGCCTAGTTCTTACTGCCTCACAATATCCCTGGTGTTCAGCTGCAACGTTCGAAATGCAGGCAACGCCATCATTTGTAAAAACAGTCTACAGCTTTAAGACAGACAAAATAAAAGTATTTGACGAATTTTAAAAGCGGCGAAGTATCGCCGCACTCAAAAGAGCTTCGCTCATCGAAGAAAGTTTCTTTAAGCTAAATGTCCAAACGCGAGGCGTCTTAGCAAAATGCTAAGACGCCAAGAAAGAATTTATCTAACCTGTACAACTTTATTGCCATTTACATGGAACTTCCAGTGAGCGATATCCTTCTCGAATTGCTCTCGTTCACCTCTTGGAAGAGATTGTAAAATGGTATTTAAAGTGCGCTGAAGATTGCGCTTTGTTCCCCAGTCAATACCCTTCTTTGCACCTTGTGGGTTAAATTTTGCATCCCAACCATTTATACGGTCCATAGCATGTTCTTTTTCTGATTTTGAAGCTTCAGCTTCTCGAGAAGTTGATTCAGCACGAACTTCTCTACTTGGTGAAGAGGATGATTCTTGACGAAATTCCATATGTTCGAGAACCTCAGGCTCCCTCTCCTCAACAAGCTCTAGTGCACGCTCGACCATGTCTGCATGCTGATCATCTGGATGATGTCCAAACTCAACAATTTCTTGTACCAGTTTTTGCATCGATGGGCTACGCTGAATAGCTGGACTTTTTCTGATCTCATCTGCCAGCTTTTCCGCTTGCTTTTCTACCTGCTTTGTAGGAGTTGAGGGCTCTTTAACAACCTCTACATGAGTTGGTTTCTTTTGGAAAGCAACGAGTTTATTAATGCATGTTTGCATATCAAGTGTTTTTAAATTCTTGAACTCTGGAGCTTTTGAATCCACTCGTGTGATGAACTCTTTAAAGCTTCTTCTTCCAATAATACAATCTTTTCCATCAATTTTAATTGATTTGCCTATAAGCATTAATACTGCAGCTTTAAAGGATTTCCAGAGACTCTTTTGGCTTTCCTTTTGCAAGTCTGCTTTCACATAGTAGCGAAATCCAGTTTCATTGGATTTTGGATTTTTTGTATGCATTTTCGTATCAACATCTTCGAAAGCTCTGTGATAGGTAAATCCCCACTTACTCGTTGATTGTACTGACATAACTACCCCCAATTAAGTTAATAAACAAGGGTGCAAAGTTACTTGCACACTTAAACTTATTAATAACATTTTTATTATTAAATGTAAATAAAGTGGAAGTGATTAACTTTCAGGGGATTAGGTGAAAGCAGAATATTCTAAGTCCCTAAAGGAAAATAGTTTATGAATAAAACTCTATAAAAACTTTAAAAAAATGCAGCAGGGCAGGAGACTTAAATTTTACTTCATTTCTCTCTGCGTGCTCTGTGGTGAAATTTCTTTTATGACTCTTCTTCGTCTTTAGCAAGATCTTCTGGGATTTTCATGTTGTGATAGACGGTATCGACATCGTCGATCCCTTCTAGCCACTCTATTAGGGCCATATTGAGCTTTGCAGTCTCTAGATTGCACTCTATATAGGTCTTGGGGATCATCTCGAGGTTTGCGTCCATGCGCTCTACACCGAGATTTGTAATTGCCTCTTTTACGGTATCAAAGTTTGCGGGATCTGTGATAATTACAAACTCTTCATCCTCAACCACAAAGTCCTCAGCTCCGGCGTCGCTTACTGCCATAAAAAGCTCATCTTCAATCGCATGATGCTTTGAAACGCGGATGATGCCCTTCTGGTCAAAGTTAAAAGTTACAGAGCCAGGATGGGCAACGCTGCCGCCGCACTTATTTGTCGCAATGCGGATGTCTGAGGCGATGCGGTTTTTATTATCTGTCATAATTTCTGCGATGATGCCTACGCCGCCATAGCCGTAAAGTTCATAGTTCATCTCATGGTAGGCTTCTTGCTCAGCACTTGATGCCTTTTTGATGCAGCGCTCTATATTATCATTTGGGACATTGGCAGCTTTGGCCTTTTGCAGGGCTATACGAAGCCTTGGATTGGACTTGGCATCTGGACCGCCAAGTTTTACAGCGTTGATGATCTCTTTAGATATACGCGAAAATACTTTGCCTTTTGCTGCGTCTGCTTTGTTTTTTCGATGCTTGATGTTTGCCCACTTGCTGTGTCCTGCCATGAGATCTCTTCCTTTTAGAGGCGAAAAAATTGTTACTTTCTAGTTTGAGCCAGCTAAGCGCTTCTTCAAATTGCGCAAAGTTTTTCTCTAGCTCTTTAAACTCTTTGCTGTGGATGCGGTTTCGTCCATTTTCATCTTTGTACGGAGGACATACTGCATGCACAAGCTCATGATATATGACATACTCAATTACATACAAAGGAACTCGTGCGCTATCGAGCAGCCGATGAATTTTAATAAGCTTTGATTCATTCAGGCAAACTCCAAGCGTGCAGCGATTTTTTACGCGCTGCTCCTTTTTTCCAAACCATGTGATCTGAAATTTTAGCCTGCCTGCAAAATAGCGCTTATTGATCTTGTTATAGAGTTTTTTTAGGTCATACACCTCGCCCTTGGAAATAAGTTTATCCGCAGAGAGCTTGAGCGTATCCAGAGTGTCTAACTTCGAATCAATATAGGCATGCACCTGTTCGGAAATGACTCTATCATCTTGCCTAATATAGTTTGCAATTGCCTTTTGGATATAATGTGGAGCACGAAGAAACATTCTATGCAAAGAAACATCAGTCCTATCTTCATGCCATCTGACATGCAGCATTGTAGAGCGATTGTTGTTAATGCGGAGATTGAGTTCTCTTCCTACCAAACTTTCAAGCTTGTGCGAAAAGTCCATAACCAGCTGATACCCAAAATAAATCGCTGGCAATAGTAGCAAAGGCCGCCATAAACATACAAATTGAGCGTAGAAAAAGAAAAACTAGCATCTAACCACAGAGTCACATAAAAAATTATTTTATTCTTTTCTCCATTCTCTTCTCTGTGCCACTGTGGTAAAATAAAAAATTATACGAACCGTTCCATGAAGATCCTACCCACATAACGATCTGTTTCTTTAATCCAGTGGGTCTGGCGGCCAAATTCCCTAAAGCCAAAACGCTTATAAAGACGAATAGCTGGGTTTTCTGCATAAACCTGAAGGTGGACAAGCTCTAGGTGAAATTGCTCCTTAGCAAGGCGAAGCATACTGCGCATAAGGAAAGATCCAATGCCTTTATTACGCATACCGCCAGCTACGATAATTCCAAATTCTGATTGATGTAATAATTTTTTATATGCCTGAACGTAAAGGGTGACGAGTCCTACCGGCTTTCCATCGAGTTCTGCAGTAAGAGATGATCGTACCCTGCTAAAAGAAATCCAGCGACGAACCGCATCCTCTACTTCGAATTCATTAGCCATTGGAAACCAAGAGCTTACCTCAGGATCAAGCAGCCATTCTTTGAGATGGTCTGCGTCTTGGGCAACAGTATAGCGGACAGTAAGTCCCGGCATTACTTTTTCTTCTTCAGGAGTGCTAAATCTGAGCGTATCTGTCATACAAATTATCCAGTAAATTCCTTTAAATATGCTTGAATGAAGTCATCTATCTCGCCATCCATTACAGCCTGTACATTGCCCGATTCAAATTTTGTTCGCACATCTTTTACGAGTGTATAGGGCTGGAAGGTGTAGCTTCGTATCTGACTCCCCCATTCAATTTTTTTCTTTTCTTCCGACATTTCGTCTATTTTCTTTTGTCTTTCAAGCATTTCTTTTTCGTAAAGCTTTGATTTGAGCATTTTAAGGCAGCTTTCACGGTTTTGGATTTGACTCCTCTGACTTTGCGAAGAAACGACAATTCCTGTAGGAATATGCGTCATTCTAACCGCTGAATCTGTCTTATTGACGTGCTGTCCACCAGCTCCTGATGCTCGATAGGTATCTACGCGGATATCTTCTTGACGCACTTCAATCTCAATATCATCAGAGATTTCTGGGGTGACATCTACAGCGGCAAAGCTCGTATGCCTTCTTGCATTTGAATCAAAGGGAGAGATGCGAACGAGCCTATGTACGCCTTTTTCAGCTTTGGCGTAGCCGTAGGCAAACTGCCCTTCTATCTTAAGAGTTGCGCTTTTTATGCCTGCCACATCGCCCTCTACAGCATCTACTACTTCTACCGTCCAGCCGTGCTTTCCCGCCCATCGTTCATACATACGAAGAAGCATCTGGGCCCAGTCGCAAGCCTCAGTTCCGCCCGCTCCAGAATTTATGGACAAAAAGCAGTTCAGCGAGTCCATCTCACCCGAGAGCATCTTTCGCATCTCAAGATCTTCTAGCTCCTTTTCGATAGCGATAATTTCCGCGTTAAGCTCCGCGAGAAAGGCTACATCTTGAGACTCAATGGCTTCCCTAATAAGTGCGCTGACGTCAGAGCAGCGCCTAGAAAGATCCTTATAGGGATCAATCCATGATTTGAGGATATTGGCTTTCTTGATTGTTTGATTTGCTCGATTTTGATCTTCCCAAAAGGAAGGGAGGGTCATCTCAACTTCAAGTTCTTCTAACTGGTCCGATTTTAGACCGAGGTCAAAGATACCTCCACATTGAAGCGAGTCTTTCTTCTACAAGCTTTAGGCGATCTTCGATTTCTGCCATGATACCCTCTCTTAAAATTTTTACCACAGAGAGACATGAGAGACGGAGAATTTTGACTTTCTCAAATGCTCTTCTTTCCTGAGCATACTCAATGTCTTAGTGCTACTGCAGCATAGTCAATATAGGTTGAGTATAGCAAAAAAGTGCATTTTTTGTTCGAAAGAAAAGCCGAAGATAAATAAAAGGAGCACTAAAGACATGACAAGGAGAAAATATGCCGAAAGTAGCTGCCGTAAAAAGCGCGCCGTCAATATCCCAAAAGTCTATCCAAAAAGGCGCTCAAAAGAAAAAATGTTTCATTGAGGAGCTGAAAGCATCTCTGCAAGAAAATAGGGTCGAAAAAACAAAGGCTCTTTTTGCAACAGCCATCCAGAATGAAAGTAAACCAGAATGCACCATTGAAACCCTCTTTAATACTCTTAAGGAAAATGGGAAAGATAAGAAGGCACTTCGCCAGCTTAAATCCCTTATTTCTATCAACGCGCTTAAGGAAGCCGTGCTGCAAAATGATGTGCAAAAGCTATCTTCTCCCCTTGCAAAGGAAAGCGGGATTCAGCAGCTTTCAAAAAGTATAGTCGTAAAAGCACTTGAAGAAATTGGAAATTCAAAAGCAAAGCGCCTCGCAAGTGAGATAGATGCTATATCAAAAATCTCTTTTGCAAGACATAAGCTCGATCCTGTCGATATGCTCGCAGTTTGCATTGCCGCAGAAAAGGCGCTCGAAACATTCCGAGAAAGCCGAGAGCCTATATACATGCGAGGTCAGGAGCTTGGCGTAAAAAGAGCCTGCATACTTGATCCTGCAAATAACTCATTTACTATTCTTAGCAAAAGCAATGGTATGCTTAACGCTCAAGGGGCGTTCAAGAGAGTAAGCGACGCCATTCAGGTGACTCTTCATAAAGAAGAAGCAAAAGCAAGGTCAATTGCCCACGTACGCAATAAGCCCGATGAGTATATTCCAAAGTATGAACTTGAATATGAGATGCGCTACGGCAAAGTCATCTCATGGCTTCGCTATAAATCAAAAAATAGACCCGATGAGACTAAAACAGTCATGCTTCAAGAAGCCTATGATCACGATCTCTATATTTTCACCGAATTTACCGATGAAGACGTCAGAAAAAAGATTTCTTTTGAGGACCTGCTTACTGTACTTGAAAAGGCAGGAAAAACGCTGCTTCAAATGCACAAAGACGGTGTTGTCCATCGCGATGTAAAGGCTAAAAACATTCTCTATCGTAAATCAAAAGATGGCAAAGTATCAGCAAGGCTTATTGATTTTGGCCATGCATATGAACCTGATTCATCCACACAGTTTAGAAAGAGAAACAAAGGCTATGGAACGCTTCGCTACACAGCTCCAGATCTTCTTGAAAAACCAAATATGAAGGGAGATCCCCTCTTTTTAGCAAAAGCAGAAGATGCCTATGCGCTTGGACAGTGCATCTATGAAGTCTATCTTCAGCTTGCGACACCATGGGGATCAATTACCTACCGGGCACTGAAGAAAAAAGACAAGGAAAAAGCCGATGAGCAAAGAAAAGAGGCTATTCGTCTTCAAAAAGAAGAAGCTGCTCTTCTTGCTAGAGAGGCAAAAAGTCATCCTCACACATTAGAGAAAGAACTTTTTGCAATCATGGCAAAACTGCTTGAACCCAATCCAAAAAAGAGAATGGATATACCAGAGTTCATGGAAGCTTTATACGATCTTAAAGCAAAGCACGCTAAGATGAAACGCGAAGAAATAAAAATGCGCTCTTGATTTTTTTTCTGAGCATTAGCTATACGAAATCTCATGACCGGGAGCTTTTTAAACCTCGAGTTTTGGGCTCTATGAAAAAATTTATACACTAAGAGGTACTTATGTTTGCAGCAATAACCAATCCAGTTTCAAACGCATTCAGAGCAGTCGCTGATGTTACAGTGAATGCAGGAACACAAGTTTGCAATTTTGGTGGCAGACTCGTCGGTTCTGTAACTCCTGCACTTTCTGCAGTAGTTGCAAAAATAAAAAGCATCAATGTTTTAGGATTCCTAAATAGCGCAGCGCAAGCTCTAAAATCAAAAGTCGGCGTCAGCGCAGTTCTTATTGGTGGTGCAGCTGCCCTCTTCTATGCGTCAAATAGCCAAGACAACCACGTTGTGAAGTATGCACTTCGCGCAGCTGGTATCGCAGCATTTGCATGCAGCGCATTCGTTGCCTTCTCACCAGTAAACGTCGTCAGAATCTAACGAAGTATTCCAATACAAAATAAAAAAGGCCGCTTGATGCGGCCTTTTTTATTTTGCGAGTCGTTCCAAACTTAGGTTATTTCTTCAAGACAATGTTGTCATCTGCATCAAATGCATAGCTCCAGCTGAGCGCATTGCCGCCAAGCTTTTCCACTGACACCTGCACCCTGCCATCTTTAGCTTGGGTAAGGATAGCCCGTGTTCCATCTTCGACAACAAGCTCAAAATTGCCCTCAATCTTGACATTTTTTGCTACAACTTCAGAATTGCCCACGAGGGTAATTGTGCATGATTCTTTACGCGTGATCTGGGCCTTATGACAAGAGTTTTTGCTTGAGCGATCGATACCTTGGTTCTTAACTTCAACAGTGTCAAATACAGCTCTTCCAACCAGGTTGCTAAACAAAAGTTTATCATCAACAAGGTTGCCCATAACATTTTCTGCAATGATGCGAAGGCTTCCGTCTACAGTAAGATCTTCAATTGAAACCTCTGAGGCTTCAATTTCAAGCTCTGCATTATGACAGAGTTTGCCGCCCTTAATCTTCTGCCCTATTACTGAATAGTGGGGGCCAAGTGCAGGATGGTATGAAAACATGGCATTTGGACCATTTGCAATATAGTCCTCAGCACTATTAAAGGGCGCTATTTCAAAATTACAAACTGTGCGAAGAAGCGCTACATTTTCCTTCATAAGGTCGTAAAAGCAGCCCTCTGGTGTTTCTGCAAGAGACTTTCCATCAAATGCTTTCTTTGTCACAGACATCGTTTTATCGCGGCTGTTTAAAAGTACAAAAGTTGAGAGATCTCCATCTGAAGTGATGACGTCTGCAATATTTTGCATAGTAGATTCGAGGCGGGCGCCATTTCTTGGCACACGCATACCATCTCGCAGCGTCTCTACAGGATGCTTCATGTTAACCAAAAAGCCAGGAAGAGGAAGTTTTTTAGAAGCCTCTTTCACCTCTTCAATGCTTGCATAGAGTATGTTTGTATTTGCAGGAAACTCTGCCGTGTCTGCGATGCGAGCAAAATCTGGAGAAGATGCTTTTGCTTTTGCAAACTCAGTGTATTCGAGATTGCTAATTGCTTTTTGCTTGTCGCTATATTCTTTAAGGACATTCATCCCCTCAGACATTCCGGGTATCCGCGGAACAGATTCAAAGCCAAAGGCCATATCATGTTTTTTGCCAAAGCCTGCAAGAGCAAAGAGGTTTATATCAAGTCCGGCGAGTGGATTATTAATCTGCCTTACAAGCACATATTCTCTTTTTTGCTTTTCAAGGAAACTAAAGGCGCCGTATTCATCGCAAAGCTTCCATATGACTCCGTGTCCCCCTGGCTTCAAAATAAGCTCTAACGGCTGAGACACTGCCCAGAGTCCATCTACAGCAATTACCGGAGTCATAGGCTGTTTTATGCGGAAAATAGACTCAGTTGGCCTTCCAAAGTACTTCCTCTCTTCAAGAAGCCTTGCAATATGCATATCATTTTGTTTTTCTTTCGAAGTCATCAGGACGATGGGAGTAATATACTGACTTCCAGTAACCTTGTAGGTGAAAAATTCGCGAGCCTGTAAATCCCGTACAAGATTTTCAAGTAAGGAATGGCCAGCAAACTCTAAGCGAGCGACCGGTAGAGGCTGCTTTGTCTTATCATCTAATAAATTGAGGCGATCACCTGCCCCTCCTACGACATATACTTCTGCCATAGCAGCAAATGTATCAACTCCCTCTCTTACCATTTTGCGTCTTTCTCTTGAGTCTTCACGTATATCTGTGAAAGGAGGCGCATGAATGGTAACAGCTTCTGCATCTTGCTTTTTTTCAAGCTGGTCGCACATGAGTTTGAGAGTCTTTACGTGATAGCCGACAACGCCACCCATATAGCTATAAAAGCGCTCTGTAGGCTCAATTTGTTCAACGAAAGGAGAAAGAGCCTCTCCCTTATATCCAGAAAAGATCACAGGCCCCTGGTGGATAGCCACAATCGCCTTCACAAGATACTGGCTTTCGAGAGGCAGCTCTTTCAAGCTACTTTCAAGTTCTGCATTTTGTTTGAAAAATTGCTGAACATGCGATAGCCCAGAAATATATTCCAATTTTTGACTGTATGTTGCCAAGGAGGAGAGCTTTTCATGGATTGGCAAAAGAGTCTCAAGCTCTCTTTTCAAAAGAACTTCCGGCTCTTGTTGTAGTGTGGAACTAGTTTTTTGTATCTCCATTGCATCTACCTGGGTAAAAGTATGTGTCCCTATAAAAAGGGCAATTTTGCAAAATGTAGCTCTTTTCATGTAAAAATTCCTAAAACAGTTGACTATAAAAGCTCCCAAAAGGGATAAACGAAGCTATTGTTCGAGAAAATGTACCAAATTTTCGCATTTTGCGGTGCATAAAGTCGAGAATGAAGAAAATATATATTTGTCACTAAACTTAAGAGGAGAAAAACCTATGGCAAAGAAACCATCAGCACTTATGAAACCTGTACAAGTCTCACAAGCACTTGCCGACATCATTGGCAACGGCCCTATGCCACGTACTGAAGTTACAAAGCGCCTTTGGGACTACATCAAGAAGAACAAACTTCAAGATCCAAAAGCAAAGCGCATGATTAACCCAGATGAAAAGCTTTCAAAAGTTTTAGGAACACGCTCCCAGATCGACATGTTCCAGATGACAAAGAAAGTCTCTGGCCATCTCTCTGACGCTGCAGTATCTGCTGCGCGCTAATCACAAGATTACTACCCCTTCTTTCGGAAGGGGTAGAAAGGATGTTATCCTTTGCAATTTGGATCGCTTAAAAATTCACAAAAATTTATCGAACGACTGTGGGACCTTTGGTGTGTTGCCTCAATAGTTGGTATATGGCCGCGCTTTATTGAACCTAGGCTTCTTCTAAGCTCGCACACGACAATCCCCATTCCTGATTTAGCAAAAGAGTTTGAAGGGCTAAAAATAGTGCAGATTAGCGATCTTCACTTTACTGATGAGATGTCAGATTCATTTTTAGACCGCATTGCAGAGCGAATCAAAGCTATTGGGCCAGATCTTATCTTCTTCACTGGCGATCTTATCACCTACAGCGAGTTAAAAGATGCTGAGCGGCTAAAATCCTTCTTAAAAACCCTTCAAGCACCTCTTGGATCTTTTGCAATACTTGGCAACCATGATTATGCCGACTATGTCTCACTTGCAAGTGACGGACGCTTTAGAAAGATAGAGTCGCATCTTCCTGCAGTAGTACGGGGCTTTAGCCGGCTTTTTTCTGCAGATAATCCAAAAGAAGAGGGCGCCATTGTTCGCTCTCCTATTGCCCAAAAGCTTGAGCTTTCCGCGCTCTATAGTGATGCAGGCATTCGCCTTTTACATAATGAAACTGTGCAGGTAGGCAAAAAAAATGCCCTATTAAATATTTCTGGCCTCGGAGATTTCATGACAGGAAACTGCTTTCCGCAAGAGGCATTTAAAAATTATATCTACAGCGCTCCTGGAATTGTGCTCTCTCACAACCCAGATTCCTACGATCTTTTAGAAAATTATCCAGGCGATCTTATGCTCTTTGGCCATACGCATGGAGGCCAGGTAAATTTACCCTTCATCTGGAAAAAAGTGACGCCGTTAAAGAATAAAGTGCTTAAAAGCGGCCTTTTTCATCTAGATAGCCGCTATCTCTATGTAAATAGAGGCCTCGGGCAAACCTTTCCTTTTAGATGGTTTGCGCCTCCAGAGGTCGCTGTCATCGAACTCGTACGCGAGGGACCTGTAAAGGCGTCCATTTGGGATAAACTGCTTCCCGAAGATCGTGCACAAGAACCAGTCTGCGGCACATAATGAATAGCTATAAACTCCAAATTGCATACGATGGCACAAACTATCATGGCTGGCAGATTCAGCCAAATGGCACATCTATCCAGGAGCTCATACAAAATGCGCTCAGGACGCTTATCCATCATGATGTACACCTCATTGGCTCAGGCAGAACTGACCAAGGTGTTCACGCACTCGAGCAGGTTGCCCACTTTCGATCACCTGAGGAGCACGACACTCAAAAGCTTATTAGGGCACTAAATGGCATGCTGCCAAAAGACATTCGGATTCTTTCGCTCTCTGAATGTCCAAATAGCTTTCATGCCCAGCGCAGCGCTATCGGCAAGGAGTACCACTACCAGCTCTCCCTTGGCCCTATTGTCATGCCTTTTGAGAGGCTCTACCGCTGGCATGTTCCCTACAAAGTAGACCTTGAGCTTCTTAAACAAGCTGCATCTGAATTTGTGGGAACACACGACTTTCGCTCCTTTGCAAACTCATGCAACAAAGGTGCAAGCGGTAAGAACTCTGTACGAACAATCACAAGCCTCGATGTTGTCACAGATGGGAGCAATGTCACCCTTATCTTCAAAGGCAATGGCTTTCTCTACAAAATGGTACGAAATATCGTCGGCATGCTCATAGGAGTTGGCTCTAAAAAGTTTCCGCTTTCTGCAATAAAAGAAACTTTTGAAGCAAAGGACCGACGAAAAGCACCGACAGCTGCTCCTCCTCATGGCCTCTTCCTCGTTAAGGTCACCTACGAAGAATAAAATTCACATTATGAGCGTTTTCTCAGGAATTTTTATTAACTCTTATTAAAGTTCGTTAAAGCTTGAGTAGACTTTAACGCCCTTATCCCGAAATTCGTTTTTGAGTTTTTCGTCAAAAGAGTTAATGAGGATTGGCGTTGCACGGGTTTGCATAAGGGAGCGAAGGCCTCGGGATGAATCTTCAAAGCCAATTACTTGATCATCAGGACTTGCAAGCTGCTCGATTGCCTTGAGGTAGCCATCAGGAGCTGGTTTTGGCTGGTTATAGTCTTCTCGTGTAATCCAGTGCTCTATTTGGTGAAGCGTAGGATTTTTTCTCTTTAGCGCCTCCACAAAAGGAAGAGGAGAATGGGTAACAACGGCTCTTTTTTTCTTTTCATCTGCGATTTTTTGTAAAAAATCTGCGGCGCCGGGCATAAGAGGGGCAGGCATGACTTCTAAAAGCGCTTGAAAGGAGCTCTTTTTTTCTGCGTAGAGAACGCTCCAGTCGGGCTCTTCTTTTTGAAGTTCGGGAAATTCAGCATAGATATAGCGTTTTGGAGCTTCAGCATCTTGCTGCGCAATGCTGAAGTATTTTGCAAAATCCCAGGGAAGCCTGTAGCCTCGATTTTTAAGCATAGTGCGATAGGCTTCAAAATGGATTTCTTCAGTATTGACTAGCAGCCCATCAAGATCAAACAAATAGAGCTGATAGTTCAAAATCCAATCCATATATCCTCAGAAAAGTGAAAAAACAGTATACTTCAGGCAATTCATTTATGGAAAAGCTAATGTACCTCATTTTCCTCATTTTGCTTCTTACAGCATGCCAGCAAGAGGCGCCTCGTGGGGAATATATTCATAGGCTAAGTTCTGAACATGGCCTTATTCCTGTTGCCCAAGAAAAAGTGGCTGCACCCATCTACCCATGGCAAGCCCAAAATGGGGAAGCAAGACCCATCACAAAAGAGTATTTTCGCTGCAAAGGAAGCCCCTTAAACCCTCCAAACATTATTATGAAGGATGGCAAGGAATATACCAGATTCTATGACTGCCAGGGACTTGAAAAACATAGCCTGCCTCTTAGAGATGGGAAAGAATTTGTCTACCCAATTCTCATTACCCTACTGAATCACATCCAAAGGGTTACAGAAAAAAATGTAATCATTACTTCAGGGCATCGCTGCACTGCCCACCAGGCATTTATTGATCCCACACCGAAAGGCTCTGGCTCTAAGCATCTCATTGGCGCTGAAGTTGATTTTTTTGTACAAGGCTATGAAGATAAGCCTTTGAAGATCCTGCAGATTCTTATGGACTACTACAAAGATGACGATAAGGAATATAAGACCTTCCAGCGCTTTGAAAAACCATCAGACACCTCTACCCCTCCCTGGCTAAACAAAGAAATCTTTGTAAAGCTGTATAAAAAAGACGAGGGAAGAAACTTCGATAACAGGCACCCCTACCCCTACATTACGATTCAAGTAAGATTTGATAGGGAAAAGAATGAGCGCGTTACCTTTTCGCCAGAACAGGCACAAGCCTTATTAAGAAAATAAAGATTCCTTGCCCTTGTTGCCTTTTTTTACTTTCATTTTGATACATAGAAAAATTGGGCAAGGGCAAGGTATTGTCTAGAGCTCTTTCCTTATGGGAGAGCTCTACTGAACTTATGCTTGTGCAGCAGGGGCTTGTCTAACTGGCTTTTTGACAGCGCCTTGTGCAGGAGCTTGTCTCTTTTTGTTTTGGCAAGCACCGCAGCCTGTTTCGAGGATTGAAAAGCCTTGCTCTGTTGGAAGTACACGCTTAACTGGCGCTTTTTTTCCACAGCCGCAGCCACCTGCAAAAACTGCTGTTGTTACAAAAACTGCACATACTGCTACAAAATATCCAATGTTCTTCATAAAAATCTCCCTGTTATGAGTTATGGACTTTCTCGGCTTTGCAGTTTATTGGCAAAGCCGAGTTTACGATATAGACCAATTTGCCATTTTCAATCTAGAAAATAATTCCTCTTTGAGATACTATTTGCCTACATTTTTTGCCGGTGTGGTGGAATGGTAGACGCGGTAGACTCAAAATCTACTCTGGGCAACCAGGTGCTGGTTCGAGTCCGGCCATCGGCATTTTATAGTTCTTGCATCTAATAATAAAATAAATTATTTATACAAATAAGTATAAAAATCTTATTAATAGGTGCATTATGTCTCACTTTTATTCCTTTTTAGTTACTTCATTATTGGTTTTTGCGCCAGTTCTTGCAGACTGGGGGAGCGAAATCATGAGTATTGACGCTGTAAAACACTGGCGAATGGATGACAGAATCGCTCACGTACGCGGAACAATCATTGAAGTGTTTGAACATGAGGGGTTTAGAATGAGGGACGACACTGGAGAGATCCATGTGCGCTTTACGAATCATGAACTAAGAAGTTTTCACTTTCATCCAGGAGAGCGGGTTGAAGTCCGCGGCCGCATTGAGCGCGAGCACCATGCCTGGGACCTAGAGGCAAATGCCGTTAAACTCCATGATGATGCCATCATCGGCTACTATTAAGGCAAAAGCAGATTGATCCCAATAGAGCCCTAAGTCTTGAAAGAAGCGGGGCTCTATTATTTATCCAAAAAAGCATCCGCAGTATCTAACCAAATAAAGTAGGCACCCGCTTGCGATTCTTTTGAATTAATCGGGGTAGTGGTGTATAGTTTTTGCTTTTTATGGAGAAATTTACATATGGAACCAACAAAACCGTTTACCCAGACCGGACTACCTACCCAATTTCCTACCCCTGACGATATGAAAGCGTTGAACAACTTCTTCAGCACTCTTAATTTAAATGAGCTAGTCTCTACCAGTGAATCCAGCAGTGCCCCTAATAGAGTGCAAGAGCGACGTTTTACATACACAGGACCAAACAATAACAATAACAATAACATCCCCGACCCCGCAACCGAAGCTGAGCAAGAAGCTGCTGACCTTGAAATTATTGGCGAAATGGACGAAAAATGTGATGGATTCTTTGATGAATTCATTAAAGAGTTTAAGAAAAATCCTTGGTTGATAGAATTGCCAAGCGATATCACAGGAAATACCCCTCTTCTTTCGGCCGTTATGCTGTTTAAAACAAGACCCATGTCTCAAGATAGCCTGATTGAATGCATGGCCGCTTTGCTTGCTCTTGGCGCAAAAAAAGACGTGGTAAATTTTCGTGGAGTCTCTCCTTTGAGTGCGGCGCTCGATACAAAAAATGAATTTCTAAAGGAGCTTTTTACCTCTGAGGCTGCCCCAACCAAGCAGTTTTTATTGGATCTTGCTAAAAAGCACAAAAGACTAGACCTACAAGCCAGCTTAGAGCTATCCCCCTTAGCGCGACGATTTAGAATTGCATCGCGGGACTTTCTGGACACCATAAAAAATGATAAAACAAATCTCTATCAAAGAGTTTTTGCATTTTATCAGCGATTTCGTGAATACGTTAGAGAAAAAAATCTGACTACACAAAACACAATCCTGCACGATGCTGTAACAAGCTACACAAGCGGCCATACTCTTGGTATTATTGAGATAGTGGTATTACTTGAGATGGGGGGCTGACCTACATGCCAAAAATCGCGAAGGAGTTTCCCCTCTAGAAATGGCTCAAGCCAAAGGTAATATAATTTTAACAGATCTTTTGTCAGCAAAAAAACCTAGCATTTCTGCCCTCAATTATATCGCTCGCCAACATCCTGACGTGGATAAAGAATTGATAACCTGGCTGTCTACTATGAGAATAGTCGGCTAAATTATAAGGGAAGGAAGTACGCTTCCTTCCCTTCGAGTTTGGACATTTTAGCTTAAAAAAGCCTTATCTAGTGAGCGAAGCTCTATTTGAGTGCGGTGATTATTCACCGCTTTAAATTTGAGAAAAAACTTACAAAAATTAGCGTAATTACATAAAATACAGTCACTTATATCAAGTTTAAGGAAACTAAAGCGGCGAATAATCGCCGCATTCTAAAGGCCTTCGGCCAAATGTCCAAACTCGAAGGGAAGGAAGTACGCTTCCTTCCCTTCGAGCAGTGGTAAAATTGTCTAACTTTGTGGGTGCATGCACTTTTGCAGGTTTTGCTGCCAAAAGGGTGTCGTTAGCGAGCTTATTTGTACCGACGGCGGGCTGTTTTTGCTCGAGGCGTGGATAAATTCCTTGTTGCCAATATAAATTGCAACGTGGTCAATAGAGCCGCTATCATTCAGAGAGAAAAAGAGAAGGTCTCCAAGGGTAAGCGCTGCAGGATCGATTTCCTCCCCCTCTGCCATCTCTTCGATATTGCGGGAAAGTTGAATACCCATTTGGCGATAAAGCATCTCTACAAAGCCTACATTGTCAAAACCAAAGGCAGAGTTTCCGCCCCACGTGTAGGGAAGCTCAATAAATCGCTTTGCAAGATTTACCATTTCTTTAGGAGCAAGTCTTGAGGGATTATAGGTGATGTCTGCGCGATGCATATAGGCTACTTCCCCTGTGATAAGGCGAATTTGCGCCCATCTATCTGCTTGAACATCTGGCGCTTGCACAAGCTCGACCTTTGATCCATAAGGAAGAGTCATAAGAGGAGGATAGGCTTTCATATCTTTAGAGAGATAGACATGGGCAGCTCTCGTCGTTACCATAGCCATTTTAGCTGCTTTTGGATAGTCTACAACCTCTGAAAGAGAAGACGCGGGCACATACCCTTCTTGAGATGATGAAGTTTGCACTTTTATCCATCTAGATCCGCTAAGTTCTAGTACCTCGATAGCCTCTCCCCAAATAATCTGCCCAACAACCTCTGACATTTCTCGAGGTTCTTTATGAAGGGAAACAACTGGTTTTGCTCCGATGAAGTGACCTGCCTCAAGACCCACACACAAAAGACATAATGCGATTACATTTTTATACATACTATCCTCCTATTTTTTTATCAGCGCATTTACCGCTGAGACACTAAGACAGTGAGAAAGATGAGAAGAGAGAAAAATTATACTACTCAGAATCTCTATTTTCTCCACGTTCTCAGTGCCTCCGTGGTAATAATTATGCATTAAAGCCTATTCCGTAATTAAAGGTAAGTTCTTCGCCAGGCTCAATATTGCGCAGGGCAAAAAAACCTACATGCACGAGCGAGCGATCTATAAGGCAAAATGGCTTCATATTAGGCCTATTTGAGTGGTTTGCAAATCGCATCTCTCCCCCCATTTTGCTTGCATCCATAAGGAAGTAGCAAAACGAAAAAAAGCGAGTAGGAATATGCATACAGTAGTCATTTCGCTTATAGGAAAAGCGTCCTACATTTCGCACAACTCCAGTATATTGACCAATATAGCTCTCTTTTGCAATGAGTTTCTCTGCAAAGAGTCCATATCCGACATAATCACTCACCCACCTGATTGAAACATCAGCGACTTTGCCCGTAAATAGAGAAGCTCTTAGGGCTGCCCCTAGTGTTCTATGTTCATCCCCGATGAATGTAGAACGTAGAAGGATGGGACAATTTTGAATAAGTTTTTCAAGAAGCGCTCTGCTCTCAAAAAAAGGGCAGAGAAGATGTTTTATACGAAAAAATGCCTCATACTCACTTTGAGCCATTTCTAAAAGAGCGCTTTCACCTTTTTTTTGCACTTTAAACTTCCTGCTCTCTTTAAACCCGAGAAACTGGGTAAGCTCATATTTACCTAAAAGCAAAGCCGTTTCAAGAGGCGTAAACCCGATTGCATTTCTGGATGAGAGAAGCTCATCATTTGTAGAGAGAAGCTTTACAGCACTTGCATCTCCTTGCATAACGGCAAGGTGCAATGGACTATTTTTCGTTATTTTCACTAACGGTTTCGACACGCTTGATCCCTGTTTTATCGACAATCAGGCGAAACTTTTTGAGAGAAACTTTCGCCCCAACATCTGGCTCTGAGGTGGTATTTTTGATCACAATGTTGATGTGATAGACCTTAGGCAAAACCTCTTGGCGTATCTCCATTGTCTCAGGATCGAGGCTTAAATAAGATTCGAAGGGATTGCTTGCCTTTTCTATAAGAGCATGAATGTTAAACAAAAAGACATTATGAAGCTTATGTCTTCTTGCACGTATGAGTTCCTCATCGGCACCTAGCTCCATCTCCTTTTTATAGTAAAAGACTGTCTCTCGTCTCTTAAAGTAGCGAAGATCAGAGTTAAATGCGGTTTCGCGAACATGCAAGATATCTTTAGGAACAGACCCTTCTGATACAAACGAGAAGATTTCTTTAAGCTTACCGAGGACCTTCTCCCCCTCTGGATCTTGCACCTGCGTTGTATAATCTGAAAACCAAACTACAGCATGGCGATGAAAAAGAGCCTTCAGGCTATCTTTAATGCGATCTTTTAAAACATAGATTACAACAGTAAAGAGAAGAAATGGCAAAGAATTAAAGCCAAGATTCGGAAAGTTCAAAAAGATCAAAAGCACATAGACAAGCATGGCAATACCTGCAGCAAGCCCTGCTGCGATATTGCCGTAGCGCTCTGCCCATGAAGTACGTTCAAAATTGAGTAAAAGTGCATCCAGAACATACTTATTAAGCAGTCCCTTATGGTAGAGAACCCTCTCTTTTATACCTGGATCATCTTCTATAAGTTCATTTGGCTCGTGAAAGTGTTCTTGACGGTACTTTTTTTCCTTAGTGATTATCTCGCAAAGCTCTCGATTAATATCGTGGATAGTATCAACTTTTGACGCGCGCAGATACTCTAGAAATCCTGTCAGATAGTAATCTATCGAAGTACTAATAAACTCGTCAACATAGCTAAAAGTCACCATGGGGTCTTCTGACCAGTACTGCTCGCATTCTTTTTTTACACGCAAGAAGACATTGCGAAATTCTGTAACATCAGAGCAAAAACGTATTGTTTTTTCCTGCAAAACAGCGTTGTCAATATATCCAAGAAGTGTTCTAACATTCATGCGAAGCGCAGAACGCACTATATTTCCTAGAAGCTTAAGCTCATCTTGTATTACAAGGATATTTGCTCCCGTAAGCTCTGCACGCTTCATTCCCTGAATGCGCATGAGGGGAGATAAAGGATTGTTCAGATTCAACAGCTCGCGAAAGGTAAATTCAGGCGTTTTATAACGGATAAGATTTGTGCGATTTTTATAAAACTGCTCTTTAGAATATGTTTGCGTATCAATTTGAAGAGCCGATGGAATAAAAAAATAAAACTCTTGAGTCGAAATGTTCTTCTCAACATTGCGTATAGGGGCAAAGTCTGATTCCACTTCAAATTGGAGATTATCTCTGAAGTGAATATCTTCGTAATAAAGGTCGTTCCAAAAGCTGTTCATATACCAAGAGCTTAGCAAATCAATGCTATTTTTACTTCTACCAAAAATTTGTAATGAGGTATCATTTCTCTCTCATCCGCGGCCATGGCGGAATTGGTAGACGCGCTAGATTCAGGTTCTAGTCGGGGTAACTCGGTGAAAGTTCGAGTCTTTTTGGCCGCAAAATAAAAAGGTAACACCGTTACGTGTTACCTTTTTTTCTTTTATAAGAAAATTAACCAGCGGCGCGTGGGACAGCCTTGCCCTCTTGCACTCCTATGACATCTACCTTTTTGGCAACTGTCAATAAAAGCTCTGGTGACTGAAGCATAAAGAATACAGAAATCGCATTCATCTGGATAAGCAATGAGCGACGGATATTTTGAAGATGGCCTACGAGATCATCTCCGGTTAAAGCTTCATTTTGAGGAAGATCAGCAAGCTTTCCGACTGTTTCGCAAAAAAGAACAGGCACTGCTTTAAATGCAATAAGACCTACGTTCTGAATAACATCTACTGCTGCAAAAGCAAAAGCAGCAACTGATGCAACGGCCCATGCAAGTGCTTTCTGCTCAAATGGAACTTCCATTGAAGCGTCTCTTGATGTGATGCTGCTATCTAGGTCTGTCAAAAGCCCTTGGGTTACTCCAACGCTTTTTGAAGTGGGTATTGTGAATTCCATAGTTAAACCTCTTAGGTATGTTTTTACTACACACACCTTGGTAACCGCCGAGCGTTTAATAGTCAATTATTTTCTGATTTTTACTCAAGATTCGTGCTAGATTCTTTTTCTTTTTGCTCTTGAGCTTGAAGCTCCTGCTCAAGTGCAATGCTTTCTTGCTCGCATGCTTTAAGCATTAAGATTGCTCGCTCTTTTATCAGGGCATGCTCTGGTTTGTCGCCGCAGCAAGTGATTGCATTTTTTAGGCACATTTCAGCAAGCGGAAAGGCCTGCATCTTAATGTAGCAATCTGCAGCATGAAAGTGGGGAATTGGGTTTTGCTGCTCCATAACGGAGCAAAGAAGATACACTTGGGCTGCTTTTTCATATTTTCCAAGCCTATGGAGGCATGCAGCAGCACCTAATTGATATTTAAATTGGTTAGGATCGAGGAGCATGAGCACAATAAAGATGTAGGAAGCATCTTTGTATTTACCTTGGTTGTAGAGCATAAAGGCTTGAGAATAAAGGCCTTCTAAAGTTTCATCATCCATGCTTAGCATTTGCTTGGGCATAATGCCTTTTTTTAAAGCATCGTACATGACCTGCAAGGTTTCCTTGATCTGATCAGCGGCGGCAATATTTGCCCCCTCGCAGCCCTTGATTGTTCTGCCCATGCGAATATTTGCGAAATCTGCAGCTCCACCCTTAGGCATAACCCCTCCTCATGGTGTTCCCTCTTATTTCTAAGAATATCTAAAAATAAATTTAATTACAATTTAAAAAGGACCTAACGGGCATATGGGACATAAAAGCAGCTATAAGCCTTTTTTTGGTCGTTTAGTCCTTTAAGTCCTTTTGTCCTTTGTTCTTTTTCACAGAAATTTGCTATACTAGCCGGCTATGACAACACACGATACAAAATTTATTCGAAACTTCTCCATTATCGCCCATATTGATCATGGAAAATCGACTCTAGCTGACCGTTTCCTTGAAGATACAGGCACTATTGCAAAGCGAGATATGCAGGAACAGGTGCTTGACGGCATGGATCTTGAGCGCGAGCGCGGAATTACCATTAAAGCCCACCCTGTTACCATGTACTATAAGGCAAAAGATGGTAATACCTACCAAATGAACCTTATAGATACTCCTGGCCACGTTGACTTTACCTATGAGGTATCTAGATCCCTTGCAGCCTGCGAAGGAGCACTTCTTGTGGTAGATGCCGGCCAAGGCCTCCAGGCCCAAAGCCTTGCTAATATGCACCTTGCCCTCGCAAGAAACCTTGCCATTATCCCTGTCATTAATAAAATTGACCTTCCCACAGCAGATATTCCTTCAGTTTTAGAACAGCTTGAGGAGGCACTTGCTGTTTCAAAAGAAGATGCAATCCCCTGCTCTGCAAAGGCTGGAATTGGCATAGAAGAGATTTTAGAGCGCATCGTTACTCATATACCGCCTCCAGAAAATAATAAAAGCCCGCTATTAAAGGCTTTAGTATTTGATTCGCACTTTGACAACTTCCGCGGCATCATGGTCTACATACGCGTGCTCTCAGGTGAGATCAAGCGAGGCTCAGACATCCTCTTTATGGGTACTGGAAAGAGCTTTGAAGTGAATGAAGTTGGTATCTTCTGCCCAAAGCAAAAGCCTGTAGAAGCACTTCGAGCAGGTGAAGTGGGCTACTTTGTTGCAAATATCAAAAATCCAAAAGATGTTCATGTCGGAGATACCGTCACCCTTACAAAAAGTCCAGTAGATGCACCGCTGCCTGGTTTTGAAGTTAAAAACCCAGTGGTTTTTGCTGGAATCTACCCAATGGATTCTACAGACTTTGAAGCCCTTAGAGATGCCCTAGCAAAGCTTCAGCTCAATGACTCCGGCCTGCATCTTGAACAGGAAAGCTCTACAGCACTTGGCTTTGGCTTTCGCTGCGGCTTTTTAGGCCTTTTGCACCTTGAAATTGTCGTTGAGCGCATAAGCCGAGAGTTTAATCTCGACATCATTACAACATCTCCAAGCGTCGTCTACCGCTTTACCCTCAATGACAACAGCGTAAAAGAGGTAGATAACCCAGCCCACTACCCAGATCCAGCCCACATTGCTTGGGTAGAAGAGCCTTGGGTCAAATCACATATCATCGTCCCATCGGACTATCTTGGTGCCGTTATGAACCTTGCTATGGAAAAGCGCGGCATTTGCCAAAAGATGGAGACGCTTGATTCAAAACGTCTCATGGTTACCTATAGACTTCCTTTGAATGAAATTGTCACAGACTTTGCTGACAGGTTAAAGTCTGTAAGCAAGGGCTATGCTTCCTTTGACTACGAATTTGATGGATACGAGGAAGGCGATATCATCAAGCTGGAAATCAGAGTTAATGAAGAACCTGTAGATGCATTCTCCTGCTTGATACACCGTGCAAAAGCAGAAAGTAGAGGCCGTGCTCTTTGTGAAAAGCTCAAAGATGTCATACCCATGCAGCTCTTTAGAGTGCCAATTCAGGCCGCCATCGGTGGAAAAGTAGTAGCCCGCGAGACTATCCGAGCTATTACCAAAAACGTCACTGCAAAATGCTATGGGGGCGACATCACTCGTAAGAAAAAGCTCTGGGAAAAGCAGAAAGAGGGTAAAAAGCGGATGAAAGAAATCGGCAAAGTCAACATTCCTCAATCTGCCTTCATGGAAGTGCTGAGATTATCAGAGGGATAGAACTATGCAAACAGCACCTGTCCCCTACCATGTAGCTATTATTCCTGATGGCAATAGGCGCTGGGCAGCAAAACGCTTTCTTCCTAAAGAGATGGGCCATATGGTCGGATACGATCGCGTTGTATCCATCGTTCAAGCAGCAAAGCAAATTGGAATTAAAGCAATTACCCTCTTTGCATTTTCTACTGAAAATTGGAAAAGGCCAGACGACGAAATCGCCCACCTCATGAAGCTCACAGAAGAATATCTTACTTCATACCAGCAAAAACTTATTGAGGAAGGCATCCGCCTGAGCGCAATTGGAAATCTTGAAAAATTGCCAAAGAGCGTACGTGCTGCCCTTAATGAAACAATTGAAAAAACAAAAACATGTACAGATTTCGATCTAATCCTTGCCATCAACTATGGTGGACGCGATGAACTTGTTCGCGCTGTCGCCAAAATTGTGGAAAAGCAGATCGAACCTTCTAAAATTTCAGAAACAATGATAACAGAACATCTCGATACAAAGAGTTTTCCAGATCCTGACCTTGTGATCAGAACAAGCGGAGAGTCTCGTCTAAGTAACTTTTTACTCTGGCAAAGCTCCTATGCCGAGGTATACATCGAAACTGCAAGCTGGCCAGACTACACTCCAGAGCATCTTTTGGCTGCAGTAAGAGATTATCAAAGACGAGAACGTCGTCTTGGAGGACAAAAAATTCATGAACCTGCGTAGACTGAGCAATTTCCAACAGCGTTTTTTAATGAGCTCCTTTGGGATCTTATTTGTCGCATTTATTATTTTTGTTTCACACATACCGCCTCTTCAGTACCTCTTTGTGGCAACTATCGCTCTTTTGCAAGCAAAAGCACTGCAAGAATACTACCAGCTTGCAAAACATAAGGGACTTCAGCCGCTTGTTATCTCCCCTGTTTTAAGCTCGATTCTCTATATCGTCGCTCACTATTTTTTTGGCGTAGATCAGATTGTCGTACCATTTCTCTTTCTCTTCATGGCCCTTGCTATTTTGAGGCTTTTTTCAAAGCAGGAAAATGCCATTGCAAATGCTGCAGTGACTGTATTTGGCATAGTCTATGTGACAATACCGCTTAGCTTTCTCATCGATATTAACTTTGTGCATGGATCTATCTGGCTTGTGTATTTACTTATCACAACGAAGATTGCAGATATGGCTGCCTATTTTGCAGGAAAGCTTCTTGGAAGCCACCCTCTAGCACCCACACTTTCGCCAAAAAAGACCATTGAAGGCGCTGTAGCCGGACTTCTTGGGAGCATAATCGCAAGCATTTGCTTCACATCTGTTGTAGATCTTTCCTTTGAAGAGGCTTTCATTCTTGGTGCCCTTATAGGCGTAATTTCTCAAGTAGGTGATCTTGCTGAGTCTCTTTTTAAGAGGGATGCTCAAGTAAAAGATTCGAGCACGCTTCCCGGTTTTGGCGGCATGCTTGATCTCGTAGACTCGCTCATATTCACGACCCCAATTCTTTACTTTTGGCTACACGCATGATTATTACAATAGACGGCCCAGCAGGTACAGGAAAGTCAACAATTGCTCGGAAACTTGCAGATGAAATGGGATTTACCTTCTTCGATACCGGCGCGATGTATCGGGCAATTACCTATGGTATTATCTCACGCAGTATTGATCCCGATGACAAAGAGGCGCTTGAGACTTTTCTAGATGCAAATCCTGTACAAATTGAAAGCCATTTTAATGAAAAAAGAATTTTTTTAGGAAATGAAGAGGTCACCTCATACATAAGGTCAAAGCAAGTAACAGAGCTTGTATCTAAAATTTCTGCCATTAAAGCTGTTAGAGATAAGCTTGTAGCCACACAAAGGGAGCTTGCTCTTGGGGTAAACGCTGTCTTTGAGGGGCGTGATATGGGAACGGTCGTCTTTCCAAACGCAGATGTTAAAATTTTTCTAACAGCCACTTTGGAAGTTCGAGCAAAAAGGCGCTATAATGAGCTTATTACAAAAGATCCATCTCTTGACCTAAACTTAGACGCTGTCCTTAAAGATATCGATAGGCGAGATAAATATGATTCAAGTCGCGATATCTCCCCAATGCGTCCTGCAGATGATGCAAAGATCATTGACACCTCAGATCTTACTGTGGACCAAATAATAAATCGCATTATAAATATTACTAAAGAATTGCAAGATAAGCCGCTAAATCAGTCATGAGCCTATTTTATACAGTGTCTCGATCATGCCTAAAGGGATTATTTAAGATCTTTTACTCACATAAGGTCTATATTCCAGAAGGCATCGTCTATCCTAAAGGCGCAATCATTGCAGCAAATCATGCTTCCTTTCTTGACCCTCCTCTCATTGCGATTTCATGGCCAGAGCCAATTCACTTTCTTGCAAGAAAAACACTCTTTGATGTTCCCCTATTAAAGCCTTTAATCACAGGCCTTAATGCACATCCCCTTTCTTCACAAAATGATACAAGCTCGTTAAAGCTTGCCTGCAGACTGCTTGACGAAGGGAAAAAAATACTCGTATTTCCAGAGGGGACACGCACTCCGGACGGGTCGCTTCTTCCTTTTAAACAAGGAATTGGAATGCTGGCAAGAAAATCAGGTGCTGCAATTATCCCAGCTTATATCGAAGGCTCTTTTAAGGCTTGGCCAAAAAGCGCAAAGTACCCTAGACTATTTGCAGCAAAGACATCATGCTCATTTGGCAAACCAATTTTGCTCTCAGACTTTGATGAGGAAGATCCAAAAGCACTTCAGCTCAAAATCTCCCATCGTTTGTCTGAAGAGATCGATCACTTACGTTCCCGTAGCTCAGTGGATAGAGCGGACGCCTCCTAAGCGTCAGGTCGCGCGT
>CAYWZU010000030.1:19222-29734 GCA_964462925.1 uncultured bacterium | reverse complement strand
ACCTTCAACTAGCATATCTATTATAAATTGGGAATCTAGAGATATGCCCTTATAAGTAATTGGAAGCAGATATTGGCAATGAACCTGCAAACCTCTCAATTCAAGCTCATACTTAAGACACTTCTCGTACACAGATTCCAACAACCCCGGTCCCAAAGCCTTATGAACTTCAATTGCAGCCCCAATGATTGTGCCCGTTAAAACATCCGTATCTTGATTAAGTAAATTTGTATTCACTCTCTCTTTTTTTCCTCTTCTCTGTGCCTCGGTGTCTCTGTGGTGAAATTTTTTAGATGTCTTTTGCGCAGCGAAAGCCGTAGGTGCCGTTTGCAACACCTGGGTTGTTGCGGTGGCGCTTTGAAGTGCGAAGATCTTCTTTTAGGCTTTTCCAGCAGCCGCCTCTAAGGACGCGGTAGACGCCCTGGAGAGGCCCTTTTGGATTATTTGGCTCTTGAGCGGAGCTTTCATAGTAGTTATATTCGTACCAGTCCTGGCACCATTCATAGACATTGCCGGCCATATCGTAGAGGCCGTAGCTATTTGGCGGGTAGCTCATCACAGCTGTTGTGTCTGAGCTAAAGAAGTTAGCTTGTGTTTTTTCGATGGTATCGCCCGTTGGATAGAGCGGATTTTCAAAATCACCTGAGCAGGCAACTTCCCACTCAGCTTCTGTTGGAAGGCGCTTTCCGATCCACTGAGCGTAGGCAACTGCTCCATACCAAGTAACCCCCACGACTGGGTGCTTGTTATAGCCTGGCTCTATGCTGATTCTTCCTGCACTTTTCTTTATGCGAGATTCGCGAAGGCGGATGATATCGTGGTTTTGGCCATCTTTTTCGCCGCCGATATATTCTAAAAAGCGCATGAACTGCTCATTTGTCACAGGATGTATATCTATTGCGAAGGCATCTATAGAAACTGCATGGCGCGGCATCTCGTCGCGACATCCTGTAGGAGTTCCTCGAAAATAATCGCCCTTTTGTATCTCTACCATCTCGCTAAGTATTGGCTGAACGCTAGAAACTTCTCGTTTTTCTGGAGCATATTCTTTTACAACACGCTCTTCTCTCACCCATGGTGATCGCTTTTCTTTTTCTTCTACTTTTGCAGCTTCTTGGGCAACAAGAACAGGTTCTGGAGCAGGCTCAGGACTTGGGGCCTCTTGAACCTTGAATTTAGAAACTGTAGCTTTTGCAAGCAGCTCATCTAGGAGATAGGCTCTATTTTGCGGATTTGGGACGAGGCATTCTTTTATTACCATATCCCAGTCTATTACACATTCATCAAATCGCTCGGATGGCAAGCTAAAAGCACCTTCTGGATATTCCCCCATCAACAAGTAATAGATCAGAACGCCAAAGGCATAGCTATCTGCTCGCTCATTTGCCACCATATCGAGCCTTTTTTGCTCCGGGGCAAGAAAGGAAAAATTCTGAATTAAGATTTGGTGCAGCGGCGCTAGTTTTGCAACTTCAACAGGGGGATTTGGGTAGCGGTTTTGGGTAACTTGCGCAATACCCACAGCTTCTGCCATACCTTTGAATGTACGTGTAAGGCAAGCTCCAAGGCCAATAATTTTAGAAAGGCCCCAATCGCTAATGCGTATCTGGATTTGGGGGCCAGGAACGCTCTCTCTGCTGGAAATAAGGATATTGTTAAGTTTGAGATTGCGATGCGCCACTTTACAGGTATGTCCGTAATCCAAGGCAGATGCTACCTGCTGCGCAATAGAAAGTATTTCTGGCTGGCTTATTTTTTTCCCGCGCTGGCGAAAATATTCACTTAAGTTTGTGGTTTCACCCATCTCATCGACGATACAATCTGAGACAAGAAAATAGACGCCTTGCGCAAAGGAGACATTATAAATTTTTACGATATTTGGATGTTCAAGGTGCGACAAAATGGCAACTTCTTCCTCAAACCGCTGCAAAAATCCACGATCTTGAGAAAGCTCTTCTGGCAATACTTTAAGGACATACTTTTTCTTGGTAAATCGTTGCTCAGCAACAAAGCTTGCACCCATAGACCCATGGCCTATATGCTTGAGAAGTCTATAATCTCCAAGAAAACGGTTTTCATCCATATCAACGGTTTGCCTTATGTTGTCTTAGCTGCACATTTCACCACAGAGACTCTAAGAACAGAGAGGAAAATGAGCGAGAGAAAAACTATACATTTTTTCTCATTTGACTCATACATCTCAGTGCACTTTGTTTCTCAATGGTTATTATGCACTCTACCTTTATGTTGTGCTACTAGCTCTTGCATTTCATCTAAAATCCGACTGTACTCATACCAGGTTTTGGCTTTGTCAATCAAGCTTTCTGCGAGTAAAACTTCTTCTACGAGCAGAAGGTTGTTAATATAAAAGGGAATTTCCCTTCTCGCAAGCATGACATTATGTGCGAGTACTTCCGAACATACAAAAGAGAGAATTTCTTTTTTTTCATTGTCAGATGCGGTGTAGATGAGCATCTTATGCAGGCTTATATCGTGTGGATTTTTTTTAAGCGAGATTTTGAATGATTCGATAGCTCTTTTACGCCAGATCTCTTTGACCTCTGGCTCTTTTGCACGCTGAAAGATCGAGGAAGCTATCACCCCTTCTGTTTTATGTGCCATATGTGTATCTGGATAGCGGATATAGGACTCATAAAAAGTAGTAAAAAACTCCTCATACTTTCTTGCATTTGCAAGCCGTGTAGCTTTTAAAAACTGGCACATGTAAAAGTCATTTGGCAAATTCGCAAGCTCATCATCAATTTTGGGATCGTTTGCGAGGTACAGTGTAAAAAGTTCATTATAACGATTGACTTCTCGCTCCGAGGGCTCTTTTGGAGCCAATTTTTGCGCTCTTTTCAAAAGGTCCATATACGCAATAAAGGCCTCTTCTTCTTGCTGATCGCGAAGATAGGCAATAGACAAGGAAAGAGTTGGCACATTTTCTTTTTTAAGCTGCTCGATTGCCTGCTTATATTCTTTTTGTTCAATCAAATCGCTAGAAGCTGTGAGCAAAAAGAAAATCCAATTTTTCATGCTAAGGGTGGTCTTTTTTGTTTAACTCAGGCTTTACAAGGCTTTGGAGAGAGCTTTCTGCTCAGAGGCCCTTCAGTTTTAATTTAATTTTTGCAAATAGGCTTAACACGCCATGGCAAAAATTTCATTAGAAATGAAGGGCCTATGTGGAGAAAGATACTCCAAAACCTTGCAAAGTCGAGTTCAAGTATGGTAGCCTCTTTGCTGTAAAATAGGAAAGGATTTTCATGGATAGACGCACAATAGTTTTTATTGTATCGCTTACGCTTACACTCTTCTTTGTCAGACTCGGGTTTGACTACATGAACGAAGACGTGCTTCAGCAAAAAGAGCAAAAAGCACAAATTGAAACGCCAAAAGTAGAACCTGCCACCCCTTTTGTAGCTCAGGCTCCCACACAAAGTAAGCCTCAAGAATACTATGTTCTTGAAAATAACCACCTCCAGCTTGTTTTTTCAAATATTGGTGGATCTCTTGTTGAGATAAACCTTCCCTTTAAAACAAAAGAGCATCCCGATAGCGCTGTCCTTCCTATCGAAGTAGATAGAGAAGTGGTAGAAAAAAGCCCTGAAAATGCAGAGTTTCCCCTTAAAGATGCAAAAGACTTTCAAGGAAAAGTGCAAAAGAGACAGCTTGGCGGCTACTATCCCCTTATCCGTAGAGACATTGTGGGTAAAAATGCACACCAAGTGCCACATAAGCTCTATAGCTTTAACGTTGTCTCTGACTATCCAGAAGTTGCAGAACTTACCTACGAAGTAAAAAGCTTTACAAAGGATGAAATCGTCCTAGAAGCTACGCAGCCTCATCGAAGAATTACAAAGCGCTTTAGCTTTCCTAAAGACAATGTTCCCTACACTTTTTCCGTAGATATAAAAGTAGAGGGAGATACACGCGGCCTTTGGATGACAAGCGGCGTCCCTGAAATTGAGTGGCAGTCCGGCGCATCAGGAACTGTCATCAAATACCGCATTACAAAAGGCAAAGGCAACGAAGTGCTAAAAGTTGACCTTCCAAGTGCTACCTACACAAATACAACATCTGCTCCTGACTGGGTAAGCAACTCAAACGGCTTCTTTGGCATTATTATGGACCCTGCAAAGGGAAGAGAAACTGGCTTTAGAGTTGATAAAATCAGCGGAAAAGATGATCCATCACGACTTGAGCTTATCGACCCAGATTTTGCTCGCTACGCAGAAGCTGAAATGCCAGGCTACAACGTCCTTATGCCGCTCAAAGCAGAGATGGACGTTCGCGTCTTTGCAGGCCCATTTGCAGAAAAGGTGCTTACAGCAGTTGATGAATATAATGCAAAAACTATAGGCAACACCGATTTCATCGCCTGCCAGACCTACTTTGGCTGGTTTTCCTATATTTCAGAGCCATTTGCAAAGTTTTTGTTCTTCATCATGAAGTTCTTTTACAATGTGACAGGCTCATGGCCGCTCTCAATCGTGCTTATTACCGTGGTGCTTCGACTTATCCTCTATCCGCTTAATACTTGGTCGATAAAGTCGATGAAGGGTATGCAGGAAGTTGGGCCGCAAATAAAAGCTATCCAAGATCGCTACAAGAAAGATCCGCAAAAAGCCCAAATGGAGATCCTTGCACTTTATCGTGAAAAGGGCGTAAATCCAATTTCTGGCTGCTTGCCAATGCTTTTACAGCTGCCATTCTTGATTGGTATGTTTGACCTTTTAAAGACTACCTTTGAGCTAAGAGGCGTTGTCTTTATTCCTGGCTGGATTGACAACCTCACATCCCCTGATGTGCTCTTTACCTGGAAGTATAATCTGCCAATTATCGGCAATGAATTCCACCTTCTACCTATAATCCTTGGCGCTATCATGTACATCCAGCAAAATGTGATGTCAAACTTGCCAAAGGATCCGTCAATGTGGACAGAGCAGCAAAAGCAGCAGCGTATGATGGGTAACATCATGACTGTTGTCATGACGCTTCTCTTTTACAACTTCCCATCTGGTCTTAACATCTACTGGATCTCCTCAATGCTTCTTGGCATGCTCCAGCAGTGGTGGACAACGAGATCTCTTAACAATAACGCTAAAAAAGCCGTTGTTGAGATCGAAGTAAAGCCTCGCAGGAAATAGAATATGTATGCAGGCATGGGATACCTTTGTTAAACAGCTAGAGGGTGAGTATGGTGTAGACACCACCCTCCGCTGGCTAAAAACCCTCAAAGTACTGCGCTTTGATGCCTGCAACCTCTATCTTGAGGCGCAAGACTCTTTCCAGATGATGTGGTTTGATGAACACATCAAGCCAAGGCTTTCAAGCTTTGTAAATAACAATCAAAAACTCATTAAGGTACATGTATCTCTCCCAGAAAAGGGAGAGACGCTGCCAAAAAAACGAAAAAAGCAGCCTGCTGCTGTAGAAACAGCAAGCTATCAGCTCTACTTTGATGAGCTTGATCCTACAGCGACTCTTGAGAACTTTTTGATCTCTGAGCCAAATACTGTTGCAGCCCGCCTTCTCGAAGAGGTGGCATGCCGCATTGTTGAAGAAAAAGTACAGGCAATGAGTACATTTTCTGGCCAAAAACCTCAAATAAGGTCTGATTTTTTAAACCCAATATATATCTATGGCCCAACAGGATCTGGAAAAACGCATCTTTTGATGGCAATTGCACAAAAGCTTCGCCGCGTAGGCTATAAAGCAGTTTATGCAAGATCTGAGCTTTTTACCGAGCATGTTGTAAAGGCTATACGATCTGGCGAAATGTCTCACTTTAGAAACACCTATAGAAGAGCAGATATTTTGCTTATCGATGATGTGCAGGTTTTTGGCAAAAAAAGTGCAACGCAGGAAGAGTTTTTTCACACCTTTAACACCCTGCACACTGAAGGCAAACAAATTATACTCTCAGCAAATGTGCAGCCCGGCTCTTTAGAAAATATTGAGCCTAGGCTTATCTCTCGTTTTGAATGGGGCATCACTCTCCCCTTGCAGCAGCCAAGTAAAAAGGATATCGCAAAAATACTCGAGCAGAAAGCGGAGTTTTATAACTACCCTATATCGCAAAGAACGATTGAATTTTTGGCCGATTCTTTTGCCACTAACCCAAAATCGTGTGTCAAGGCACTTGAGGCACTGATGCTGCGCTCGCACCTTAACAAAAGCGGCCAAAAGAGCCACATGCCGCTACATCTTGTTAAGGAACTTCTTTCAGATCTTATCGAAAAGGAAAAGCAAAGCGCACTCTCTCAAGAGCGCATAATAGAGAGCGTTGCGCTTCACTATTCGGTACCTATCGAAGATCTTATAGGAAAGTCGCAATCAAGAGACTGCGTTGTACCGCGCCAGCTTGCGATGTACCTTTGCCGAGATCTCCTCAAAATACCCTACATGAAAATCGGGGATATCTTCCAGCGCGACCACTCCACTGTGATGTCTGCTATCAAACAGGTGGAAAAGCAGCTCTTTACTTCAGGAAGCGACCTCCCTAACGCCATAGCTTCCATAAAAAAGGCAATATCTGTGTAGTCCTCAATCCTTTTTGTGATAGCGAGAATATGCCTGAAAAAGAAAATGGCATGATGCGATACCTGTAGCAATGCTGATTGGCCCAGGATTTGTCCTATAGGTCGCAATTAATGCGCCGAACATACTTGCCCCAAAAATTGTCGATATCGCAACGTCGATACGTTTTGCCGTTATAATTCTCGCTTTAGGTACTACAAGCTTAGTAGCAAGTTCACCATCTTTTTCCTTAACCTCTCCTGCTGCTACAAGTCTATCGCGATCATCAAAGCCAAAAAGGCGCGCAATCGCACCAAATAAAATGTTTCTGTGTATGTGATCGCAATTTTGCCCTTTTTCCTTTAAGGCAATCTTGAGACTGGGTGCGCCGTTATCATAAATTCCATCTAAATGATAGGTGGCTACACCAATATGAGGCTGAGGAGATCCGCATACCGCCTCAATGAGTTTATCCTCGGGGATTGCCCTTGAGCGTGTGCGAGCATGCGGATTATAAATATAGAAGTTTCCATCTTCATTGGCTAAACTAAAGGCAGCTTCCATTCTAACATGGTTTATAGACCGACTGGCTACAAGAGCAATTGCATCCTCTTTATCCTTGGAATACAGAAGCCGCGCTCGTTCAGCATCTGTCGCATCCTCACACTCTGCATTATCAAAAAGAGCCTCCTCTCTTGGAGCAATTTCTGTTGTCACAGTTTGCCAAAATGGCCAAACATAAGAAAAATAGCGATGAAAAAGTCCTGTCACTTTGCCTTCTCTATCAAAGTTCCAGTTCACCTCAGTAGGTACAGGCACAAGCTGGCGCCCTAAAGGAAGTTTCCCCTGCATGTGATACCTCTCGACAGAAAGAGTCTCAGGCTCCTGAGTGATCATAAATTCTGCTCTATGCATTGGACTGTCCTCTGATGCCAACTCCCAGTTAGCATAACGTAGAGAGGCGGGTAATGATGCTTGCATGGTCAACCTTTTGTAGAAATATAAAAACTTTCAAATATTGCCACAAAGCTTATTGGAAAGCTCAAATTAAGTAAATCCTCAGGCTTAATAAAAGGTAAATCATACCCATAACAACGTGCAAAAAGCACCAAACAGTGTTACTCACTGGTGGTTTGTATTTCAATACCACGAAATCATTGAAAACGATACAATGCCCCGAATTTTAATAACTCTTTTTAGAAATTAGGTACTATGTCTAGCACAATAAAAATCCCGACAGAATTAGCTCGATTTGATTTTACTCAAAATGAATTTTCCCGCATTCATAAATATTTAGGCAAAACTCTTGGTGCCAAAATCAAAGAAATTGCTGAGTTAATTCTTTTCTGTAAGACAAATTCATATACTAATAAGCAAATTAGTAAATTTTTTGCCAGGAAAGCAGAATTACGCAATATCGAAGCTGTTGAACGTTATCATATAAAGCTTACGGATCTAAACTATACAATAGCAGATATCGCTAGGATTGTTTCACGTCAGGGTGGTGCAAACAACCTCGAAGCGGTTCAAGAGAATCACGAAAAGCTACACAATCTTGGCTTTAGCAATCAGCAGATTGTAAAAATAGCTTCCCATACTGGCGGTTCTAATAATATTTCAGCCGTTCAAACTCATTATATTGCGCTACAAACTCTTAACTTTACTAACGAGCAAATTGTAAAAATAGTTTCGCATGACGGCGGTTCAAAAAATTTAGAGGCAGTTATAGACAATAATAAGGCACTTCAAGCACTTAAATTTACCCCTGAGCAAATTATAAAAATGGTTTCTCACACAGGCGGTTCAAAGAATCTCCTTGCAGTTCAAAAAAACGCAAAAGCACTTGTTGCACTCAAATTTTCTGCCGATGCCATCGTAAGCATAGTTTCAAACGTTGGTGGCGCTAATAATCTCGCGGCAGTTAGAGAGAATTTTACTGCGCTTAAATCACTTGGATTTACCCCCAAGCAAATTATAAAAATGGCATCTCATGGAGGCGGGTCGAAAAATCTTGTTTCTGTTCAAGACAACTTAGAAGCGCTTCAGGCATTTGGATTTACACCTGAGCAAATTATAAAGATGGTTTCTCATATAGGCGGCTCTAGTAATCTTGAAGCAGTTAAAGCCAACAAAGAGGTACTTAATAGACTTGGATTTGCTGCTGATGACATTGTAAGGATAGTTTCGCATGACGGTGGTTCAAATAATTTAAAAGCAGTTAAAGACAATAATGACGCGCTTCAAGCACTTGGATTTACCCCTGAGCAAATTATAAAAATGGTTTCTCACATAGGCGGCTCAAACAATCTGGTGGCTGTTAAAACCAATAAAGAGGCACTTCAAGTACTCGGATTCAATGCTGAGCAAATTATAAACATCGTATCCCACGAGGGCGGTGCAAATAACCTTGCAACAGTCATAGCGAGTAGGGATGCGCTTCAAGCACTTGCATTTACATCTGAGCAAATTGTAAAGCTAGCTTCTCACGGGAATGGCTCTAACACTATTCAGGCAATTCAAGCGCATAAAAAGGCACTTCAAACATTTGGATTTACCACCGAGCAAATTGTAAGAATAGCCTCTAATTGCAGCGGGCCCACAAATCTCAATCTAATCGCAAAATATGAAAGTGCATTAAAAGAAAAGGGGTACAACCCAGCATTCATCACCTCCTTACTAAATAGGAAAAATTATAGAGAAGTAGTAACAAAGTATCTGGAGTCCCTCGATCATACAAGAGCGAGCTCACAAAAACCAATTCCGGAACCTTATCTAGGCATCGAACTCGATGCAGCATACTTTCTATCCTTGGATAAAATTCTCGAGACAGAACTTCCAAAAGTAGATTTTGATTTTAACGACTTACCCTTGTCTACTGAGATGCTGCAGTAATACGTATACAGCGTAATCAAAACAGCCAATCTTATTTTCGCTGCGCATCGCGGCACATGGCTGAGATAAAAAAGAGCGCTCAATTATCCGGAGCGCTCTGTGCTGCCCTCTATTTTAAATTTCTGAAAAAGAGCGCTACTGCGTGCGATATATTTCATAAAAGCCTTAATAGTTGACAAATTATTAATAATAATATATATTTTATTTTCAAATTAAGGATTTTAATGAGCTTTATAAATTGTACTGACAAATTAATGCCATATAATACAGGTAGTGTTTGTGGAATAGTTTTGCCAAGATCAAATAAATTCCTCAGACTGCCTCAGTTATATAGAAAATTATTTGCAGCTAAGGCTCAGAGCAACAATAGCCATCTAACAACCACCCTCAACATTGCAATAACCCTTTCACTACAAACCGTTAAACCACGCAGCATCCACCAAACCTCAAGCACCGTCCAAACTATTTTTGAGGCATATTCCTACAAGTTTTTGCAACATAAGACCACATTAGAAAGACTTCCCTCCATTCTTGCAATAGGAGCCCTTGTCACTGGGGAAAAAGTGCCATATCCCCCTTCAGAATTAGGGTATGGAGACAACAGGCCAGGTATGGTATTTTTTAGCGCGACAAAACGCACAGTAAACCCAGACTGTCACTTGTTTCATAGCGAATGCTGGAGTCCAGCTTGGGGAAACGGCAATCAAGATCTTGAGGTGACCCTTCTCTTTCATTTATCAGTTTTAAAAACTGCGCCTTTTCATGTGATAGAGCACGGAATGAACTATGGAAACTATGATAGCAAAACAGATTATCATTACTCTCAGCCACTATCAAAACTTAATACACTTCTCCTGCAACGCGGAAAAGAGTTATGCGGGGAAGTCGTAGTCTATGACGATGTCCCTGTATCTAAATTATGCGCAATTTGGGTAGAGCCAAATAAAAAAAATTACGTTTTTGATTTCCTAAAAAGCAAAAATATCACAGTAATTAATACAACTCCTCTTCACGCATGGATCAATAAAGATTTTTAGACAAATTGAGGATTAACCACTGAGGCACTGAGCTCACTGAGAGGGGTGAGATAGAGAGAAAGAT